>JAWUXK010000064.1:0-49051 GCA_034111385.1 Colwellia sp.
TCCACACAAATTGCATGATAACTAATTGTTAAAGAAGGTCTTCTTAAAGAAGACAGATATAAATCGCATTCGTTTATACCTTTAAAAGACTGCTTTGTTTCAGGACGTTGCCCCGAAGCAGGATGCGTATCATACGCTTCCCAGTGTTGATGTCAACGTTTTATCTTAAGTTATTTGAAGTTTTTTTATAAAAAAACTCAGCCCTTATTTTAAACCGTTAAGTTCGCTAATTATCAACAAATGAAACTAGTTAACCTATCAAAACGTCCAGTTGGTTAAGCTTTTTGGCTGACCCCCTTGGAACTGGAGCGCATTGTATAGAGTTTTAACTCTAGGTCAAGTAAGAAAAGCACTTTTTAACAATTTATTTCCAATTATTGTCTCGCTGTCTAAAGGTTAAACAGTTTGAGTGAAAAATAACTATAAAAAGTGCTGAAATCTTATTTACATTGAAAGGCCGCCATCTGTTTCCACAACTCTGCCGGTAAAGAATTCATTTTCAAAAATAAATTTTGCTGTATGCGCAATTTCAACTGCGTCGCCCAAACGGCCAACGGGTTTCATTTTTTCTAATCGGTCACGCATTTCTGGCTTCATAGAATCAGTCATTGTTGTACGTATAACACCTGGTGCTATTGCACCAACTCTAATACCGTGTCGTCCTAATTCTCTTGCCCAAGTGATTGTCATCGCAACAACACCCGCCTTCGCTGCAGCGTAATTGGTTTGTCCTATATTACCGCCCCGTGAAATAGAGGACATGTTTATAATGACTCCTTTATTGCCTGATTCAATCATATGAATGGCAGCTTCACGACCACAAAGAAACACGCCGCTTAAATTAACATCTATAACGGACTGGAAATCAGCAAGTGACATTTTATCACTTACTACACCCTCTTTGGCTTTAACAAACATACCATCGCGTAATATACCGGCATTATTGATTAAACCATCAATGCCCTTAAAATCATCGTTGATTTGCTTAAAGGTACTTTCAACTTCTGACTCAATACTCACATTTGCAAGATAGTAATCAGCACGCGTACTGGTATTCCCACTTTCTTTTACTAATTCAACTGTTTCACGTAATAGATCTTCATTTAAATCTATTAAAGCTATATTCGCACCACTTTTAGCAAAGTCAATAGCCATTGCACGACCAAGACCTTGACCGCCACCTGTGATAACGATGGTTTTATTTTCTAAATTCATAATATTCTCTATTTATGTTCAAACAAATTCAAGATTTGGGATTCAAAATTATTGAGCAGGTAATGATACTACCTCCTCAAAAATACGATTAAAATACGATTTAAGTCTATATAAAGATTATATTTTGAAATAACTTGGATATATTGCAGTGCAAATACTATTTATTGAACAAGTTAAATATACTTGAAAAATCTTTGCTACCATTTCCTGATGCGGCATGCATTGCAAATAAATTACGTGCTAATGCGCCCATAGGAGTTGAAGACTGACTTTGTACAGCGGTATCCATTGCTAAACCTAAATCTTTAGCCATAAGATCAACCATGAAACCACCTTGGTAATCATTCGATGATGGCACATTTTCCATTACATCAGGGCAAGGATTATAAACATCAAGTGTCCAATTGCTACCTGAGCTTTTACTCATGATGTTTGATAATACTTTAGCATCTAAACCATTTGCAAGACCTAATTGTAATGCCTCACTTGTACCTACCATCAGTACGGATAACAACATATTATTACATACTTTGGCAATTTGACCTGCGCCATGCTCACCCGCATGAAAAATATTTTTCCCCATAGTATTTAGAACTGGCTCTACTTGAGTAAATTCTTCATTACTCCCACCAACCATAAAGCTTAAGGTTCCAGCGATAGCACCACTAACACCACCCGAAACAGGTGCATCAACAAAGTTAATGCCCCGTTCTGCTAGTGCTGTAGCTACTTTACGCGATGTTGTTGCATCAATTGTTGAAGAATCGACTACTACGCTTCCCTTGGTAATATGATAAATCAAACCTGTTTCAGGAGTTAGGTAAACATTATCAACATGCTTTCCTGCAGGTAGCATAGATATAATAAACTGAGCGTCTTTAACACACTCAATTGCAGTTGATTTAGTGATACCACCTTCTAAAACTACTTTTAAAACAGCAGATTCTGATAAATCAAAAACGCATACATCGTGCCCTGCTTTGATAAGGTTAATGGCCATTGGACCACCCATATTTCCTAAACCAATAAATGCGATATTTGCCATCATTTTTTCCTTTTAATTCTTAAAAAAACATTTACTAAAATTAATAGAAATCGCTTAGTTACTTATTTAGTTACCTAAGTCAGCTAGCGGGTGCTGTTCTTGTGCCCATTTCGATTCAAAAAACCAATCAACCACTTTTTCATCTACCGTCTCTATTGATGAAAAATGCCATTTAGGAGAGTAATCTTTATCAATTAGTAGTGCTCTAACGCCTTCAGAAAACTCACCAAACTTGCCTGATTTAACGGATAAATTTAACTCCATGCGAAAGCAATCAGCCAATGATAGTGACCTGCTGTATCGTATTTGTTGAAAGGTTAAAGCAGCACTTAACGGGCTACCATTTTTAAGAGATTTCTGTGCTCGACCAAACCAATTATCGTCAGTTTCGACAGCTAATATTTCATCTACAATTGATTTTAAGTTATCAAAACTGATTATTCGTTTTATTAGGGTTTCATGTTTAGTCAGTTTTGATTCAGGCAGTTGGCTACCTGATTTTTTCTCAAAATGTGTGAGTAAACTTGAAAGTTTTTCATGATTGAGTTCAATTGAATCTTGCCAATCTATTTGGACTAATTGCTCAATCAATGAACCTTTATTTTCACTCGTCACAAAATAATCAGCTAAATGACAATACTTAGCATCTGCGGCATTAATCAATGCCCCCGTCAAACCTAAAAACATACCACATTGATTAGGCATACGATTTAAAAAGTAACTACCTCCAACATCTGGATAAAAACCAATGCTAACTTCTGGCATTGCAATACGTGAATTTTCAGTCACAACACGATGGCTACCACCAACCATCAAACCAAGCCCACCACCCATTACAATACCATTTCCCCAAACGATAAAAGGCTTATTAAAAGTGTGAATGAAGTGATCAAGTTCATACTCCATGGTGAAATAGTTTTCCAAATTTGGCGTAAAATCACCTATGTCAGATATCATGTCATTGTAGATATGGACGATATCGCCGCCGGCACAAAACGCTTTATCACCCTTTCCTTGAAGAAATACAGCAACGATATTTTCTTGCGCTTTCCATTGTGTCAATTTTGGATAAATTAAATTGATCATATCAACACTTAGAGCGTTTAATGATTTTGGGGAATTTAATGTCATAAAAGCTATTGTTTTGCCATTGTTACACTCTATTTCTTGAAAATTTACTACTTGACTCATACACATTCCTATCTAAACTTTCTAAATATCACCTATATATTCAACGACTGTTTATTTTTCATCTATCAATTAAACCAAAGTGGTTTACCGGCTTATAAAAGTTGTCCCGCACCTTCAGTTAATAAGCGACGAGCAATAATAACGCGCATAATTTCATTTGTGCCTTCAAGTATTTGATGAACACGTACATCTCTAAAGTGACGTTCTAATGGATACTCTTTAATGTACCCATAACCACCGTAAATTTGTAATGCTGCATCACATACTTGAAATCCAACATCCGTTGCAAAACGTTTTGCCATTGCACAATAAGCCGTTTTTTCTGGATCATTTTGATCAAGCTTGTAGGCTGCTAAGCGCACGAGTTGACGGGCTGCAACTAATTCTGTCGCCATATCAGCTAGTTTGAATTGTAATCCTTGAAAAGCAGCGATTGGCTTACCAAACTGCTCACGTTCTTTCATGTATTTCATCGCTAAATTTAATGCTTGTTGTGCCGTACCAATAGAACAGCTAGCGATATTGATTCGGCCACCATCAAGCCCTTTCATTGCCAGAGAAAAACCTTCACCTTCATTACCCAGCAAGTTTTCAACGGGCACTCTAACGTTATCAAAAGTAATTTGACGTGTAGGTTGCGCATTCCAACCCAACTTTTCTTCGGCTTTACCATAAATAATACCACCTGAGTCTGCAGGTACGGCAAGTGCAGAAATACCTTTAGGGCCTATTTCTCCTGTTCGAACCATCACAACTAACATGTCAGTTGAGCCCGCGCCTGAAATAAATACTTTAGAACCATTAACGATATAATGATCACCATCTTTTTTAGCCGAGGTACTTAATGAAGCCGCATCAGATCCTGAACCAGGTTCAGTTAAACAGTATGAAGCGATCTTTTCGCCTGTCACAAGTGATGGACACCATGCCCCCTTGAGACTACTTGTTCCCCAAGTCGAAATCATCCATATCGCCATATTATGAATAGTCATCATCGCTGTTGTTGTGGTACACCCCATTGCCAATTGTTCAAAGATAATAGATGCATCTAAACGACTTAGATTCAAACCACCAACATCTTCAGATGTATATAAAGCACAGAAACCAAGTTCACCTGCTTGAGCGATAATATCTTTTGGAAAAATATGTTCTTGATCCCATTTGGCTGCATTTGGCAATAATTCACTGTCGCTAAACTGTTTGGCTGTATCGGCGAACATTTGCTGATCTTCGGTTAAATCAAAATTCACATTAGATCCTTAAATATTTAAGTCAAAGACGTTGCTTTAAGTATTGGCTACGAAAATACTTACTATTTTTAAAGGCTGTTCAAAAAAATATTCATATCATTTCAACGGCAATTGCTGTTGCTTCACCGCCGCCAATACAGAGGGAAGCAACGCCTTTTGATAAGCCTTTACTTTTTAATGCATGAATAAGGGTTACCATAATACGCGCACCACTTGCGCCTATAGGGTGACCTAAAGCACATGAGCCACCATGAACATTAACTTTATTAATATCTAAATCCATCTTTTTAATGGCCAGCATAGTGACCATGGCAAAAGCTTCATTGATTTCAAATAAATCGACATCGTTTACGGTCCAACCAGCTTTATCTAATAACTTATTCATTGCTCCGACAGGGGCAATAGTAAATTCAGCTGGTTTTTGTGCATGGGTTGCATGAGCAACAACTTTACAAAGTGGCGTCAAGCCGAGCGCACTTGCTGTTGATAACTTCATCATAACTAATGCGGCAGCACCATCTGAAATCGAACTAGAATTAGCAGCAGTTATGGTGCCCTCTTTTTTAAATGCCGAGCGCAAAGAAGTAATTTTATCTGGGCGAGCATTTCTCGGCTGTTCGTCAGTATCAACAACAATATAGTTACGTCTACTGTTAACGGTAACAGGCGTAATTTCAGTTTTAAAAGCCCCTGAATCAATTGCAGCATTAGCTCGCGATAATGATCGGATAGCAAACTCATCCATTTGTTGACGAGTAAAATGGTTTTTATCAGCAACTTTTTGAGCAAAACATCCCATTGAAATGCCATCATACGCATTTTCTAAACCATCAAGCATCATGTGATCAAATGCTTGACCGTGACCCATTTTCATTCCCGCTCTTGCTTTTGGAAGAAGATATGGTGCATTACTCATACTTTCCATGCCACCAGCGATAGCAATACCAACTGAGCCTGCCAACAAAGCATCAGTCGCTTGCATGGCCGCTTTCATGCCTGAGCCACACACTTTATTAATCGTGGTACAAACCGTTGATAAAGCGAGGTCTGCAGCAATAGCCGCTTGCCTAGCTGGTGCCTGTTTCAAACCCGCCGATAATACACAGCCCATAATAACTTCATCGATTTGCTCATTAGTTAGCTTTGCTTGTTTTACGGCTGCTTTTATTGCTATTGCACCAAGTTCAATGGCACTCGTATTAGCAAAACAACCACTAAAGCTTCCCATAGGGGTTCTTAATGCAGAAATAATAACAACGGGATCAGAATCAGACACAGCCCCCTCCAAATAAAAGAAAATATAGTAAAGTTATAATTATTCCTTCAGCCTAACCTAAGCAAAAATTTACACCGACTTAACTATAAGACTAGTATTTTTTGTCTAATATTCCATTTGTTTACAGCTTAATTTCCAAAAAATTATAAAGTTCAGTTGAAAAATAAGATGCCAATTGAATTTTATAATTATAGAAATAATTTAAAAATATCACCAAAATCAAGCTTTACGTTTACGTAAACTTACCCTAAAGTTAGTTTAACAAATGATAATTAGGCGTAAAAATAACCATGATAGAAAAAGAAAAATTGGCTGAGTATTCAATTAGCGAATTATCAAAAAAATTTGATATTACCACTCGTAGTATCCGATTTTATGAAGATCAAGGACTACTAACCCCAACTCGCAAAGGGCAAACTCGCATTTACAGCCAAAGCGATAAGGTTAGATTAAAACTGATTTTACGAGGAAAACGCTTGGGTTTTTCTCTTGGTGAAACTGGTCGCTTGTTTGAGCTTTATGATGCTGATAAATCTAGCGCTAAGCAGTTAACGATCATGATGGAACTCATAGAAGAAAAGAAATCTGACTTAAAACAAAAGCTTGACGATATAAATGCCCTTTTGATGGAATTAAATGACATAGAAAAAAACTGCCAGGAAATATTAACTACACTTACAAAGTAAAAGACTATATAGAAATAGGAGTAAGCATGATTTCTTCATTTAGCTCATTAAATTTTAATTTAGGTGAAACCGTGGATATGATCCGCGAAACAGTTAACGCTTTTGCCCATGATGAAATTGCTCCTCGTGCCAAACAAATTGACATTGACAATGAATTTCCTGCTGATTTATGGAAAAAATTTGGTGACTTAGGCTTATTAGGTATAACCGTTGAAGAAGAATACGGTGGCTCTGGTTTAGGATACATAGAGCACATTATTACTATGCAGGAAATCAGTAGAGCTTCAGCTTCTGTAGGATTAAGTTATGGTGCGATGTCAAACTTATGTTTAAACCAATTACGTAAAAATGCCTCTCACGAACAAAAGTTAACCTATCTACCTAAGCTTTGTACTGGTGAACATATCGGAGCTTTAGCAATGAGTGAACCAAATGCAGGTTCTGACGTTATAAGTATGAAACTGCGTGCTGACAAAAAAGGTGACAAATATATACTTAACGGTAACAAAATGTGGATAACCAATGGTCCTGATGCTGATGTATATGTGATTTATGCTAAAACAGATACAAGTGCAGGTTCAAAAGGTATTACTGCTTTTATTGTTGAGCGCGATTATTCAGGCTTTTCTCGTCATCAAAAATTAGACAAGTTAGGTATGCGTGGTTCAAATACTTGCGAATTAGTCTTTCAAGACTGTGAAGTACCTGCCGAAAACATCTTAGGCCAAGAAGGCAAAGGTGTACATGTACTAATGTCGGGTCTTGATTACGAACGATTAGTCTTAACAGGTGGTCCATTAGGGATTATGGATGCTTGTATGGATTTAGTTGTGCCCTATATTCACGACAGAAAACAATTTGGCCAATCTATTGGTGAATTCCAACTGGTTCAAGGAAAAGTTGCTGATATGTATACGCAAATGAATGCTGCTAAATCTTATGCTTATAACGTTGCGCAGGCATGTGATCGAGGTGAAAAAACTCACAAAGATTCAGCTGCAGTCATTCTTTACTCTGCTGAATTAGCAACCAAAATGGCGCTTGATACCATTCAATTACTTGGCGGTAATGGTTACATCAATGAATTTCCAGCCGGTCGCTTACTCCGTGATGCAAAATTATATGAAATTGGAGCTGGTACTTCAGAAATTCGTCGTATGCTGATTGGCCGTGAGTTATTCAACGAGTCAAAATAGATGCTAGTTAATGAACATAGTTCAACGCAGGAGCAAAACTAAATAATAAGAATCAACCGATTACAAACTAATTAAGAGGTTCTCCCGTGGCAAAAATAATAAGTAAGATAAACACCCGAAGCCAAGCTTTCTTAGACAATACTGCACATATGCAAACCCAAGTGGACGATTTACGAGAAAAGCTGAGTGAAATTAAACTAGGCGGTGGTAAAAAGTACCAAGAACGGCACGTTGAACGTGGTAAATTATTACCCCGAGTCAGAGTAAATGCACTAGTTGACGATGGCTCAGCATTTTTAGAGTTTTCGCAACTTGCAGCCTATAAAGTATATGATGATAACGTGCCTAGTGCCGGAATCATTACTGGTATAGGCCGAGTGGCTGGACAAGAATGTGTCATTGTTGCCAATGATGCTACGGTTAAAGGAGGGACTTATTACCCACTAACGGTAAAAAAACATCTCAGAGCACAAGCCATTGCGAAAGAAAACAATCTACCTTGTATTTATCTAGTTGACTCTGGTGGCGCAAACTTACCTCACCAAGATGACGTATTTCCAGACAAGGAACATTTTGGTCGAATTTTCTTTAACCAAGCAAATATGTCTGCCAACAACATTCCTCAAATCGCCGTTGTTATGGGCTCTTGTACAGCGGGTGGCGCTTATGTTCCTGCAATGGCTGATGAATCTATTATTGTCAAAGAACAGGGAACTATTTTTTTAGCAGGGCCTCCACTCGTTAAAGCCGCTACGGGTGAAGTAGTCAGTGCTGAAGATTTAGGGGGAGCAGATGTTCATTGTCGTACTTCAGGTGTTACTGATCATTATGCACAAAACGATCATCATGCACTTGAAATAGCCCGTTCTGCTGTTGAAAATTTAAATAGAGTGAAACCAATAGCCATAGGCTTACAGCAAATGGTTGAACCGACCTACCCAAGTAAAGATATTTACGGGATTATTCCTAAAGACACCCGCCAGCCATATGATGTACGTGAAGTCATTGCACGACTTGTCGATGGCAGTGATTTCCATGAATTTAAAGCCCTTTATGGCAATACCTTAGTTTGTGGTTTTGCCAATATTTACGGCTACCCCGTTGGTATTGTTGCTAATAATGGGGTGCTCTTTGGTGAATCTGCTGAAAAAGGTGCTCACTTTATTCAATTATGTGCACAACGAAAAATCCCACTGGTATTTTTACAAAATATCACTGGTTTTATGGTGGGTAAACAGTACGAATCAAGCGGTATCGCAAAGCATGGTGCCAAAATGGTTACTGCCGTTGCTACGGCAAAAGTACCTAAATTTACTATGTTAATTGGTGGTAGTTTTGGCGCAGGAAATTATGGCATGTGTGGTCGAGCATATGATCCTCGCTTCTTATTTATGTGGCCCAACTCTCGTATTTCAGTCATGGGTGGCGAACAAGCTGCTGACGTTTTAGCACAAGTAACCCGTGATAAAAAAGAAAAATCAGGTGAAAGTTGGAGCGAATCCGACGAGAAAAATTTTAAGCAACCTATCATCGATAATTATGAACACCAAGGCCATCCTTATTATGCCTCGGCACGATTATGGGATGATGGCATTATCGATCCTGCTGACACTAGACAAGTGCTAGGTTTAGCTATTTCTGCCTCATTAAACAAACCAATTGAAGAAACAAAGTTTGGCATCTTCCGTATGTAACCGAACCTAATAAAAACAAGGGTAAATGTACTAATTATGAATATTAATAACAACACGGTTTTGTTAGAAGTTAGTGAGCAAGGCATTGCAACAGTCACTTTGAACAATCCGGAAAAACACAATGCATTTGATGACGCTATCATTAAACAGTTAACTGATATTTTTAATGATATCAGTAAGCGTGATGACGTAAGCATTATGGTTTTAGCGTCAAACGGAAAAAACTTTAGTGCAGGTGCTGACTTAGCTTGGATGAAACGCATGGCAACTTACTCATATGAAGACAACTTGAAAGATGCCAATGCGTTAGCACAAATGTTAAAAGCATTAAATTTTTTGCCACAAACAACTATTGCTAAAATTCAAGGAGCCACTTTCGGTGGTGCTGTGGGCTTAGCATGTTGTTGCGACATTGTAATCGCTAGTACTAAAGCAAGCTTTTGTTTCAGTGAAGTTAAGTTGGGTTTAATACCCGCAACCATCAGCCCTTACGTAATTGAGGCCATAGGATTAAAAGCGAGTCGTCGTTATTTTCAAACTGCCGAACGCTTCTTTAGCGATAAAGCACAGCAACTTGGATTAGTGGATAAAGTAGTCACACCTGATAAGTTAACTGATGAAGTTAGCAACATGGTAACTAAATTATTAGCTAATGGCAGCCAAGCTAGGCGACAAGCCAAAAAGCTTAGTCAAGATGTTGCCTTTCAAACAATTAATGAAAACTTACTTAGAGACACCAGTGAACGCATAGCCGCTATTCGCGTATCACCTGAAGGACAAGAAGGCTTAACCGCTTTTATTGAAAAGCGACCACCTAATTGGTAAAACAAAAAACTCGTTACGAAGTGATATTAAAAGAATTAAGGGATAAATAAATGTTCAATAAAATTTTAATTGCTAATCGCGGTGAAATTGCTTGTCGTATTATTAAAACAGCTAAAAAAATGGGTGTCTTGACGGTTGCTATTTATTCCGATGCCGACAAAGACTCTTTACACGTAAACATGGCAGATGAAGCCGTTTATATTGGTCCGTCACCTTCACGCGAAAGTTACTTATTAGGCGATAAAGTTATCGCTATAGCCAAAAAAACAGGTGCTCAAGCTATTCATCCTGGTTACGGTTTTTTGTCTGAAAATCCTAATTTTTGTCGTCAATGTTCCTCTGAAGGTATTACCTTTATTGGTCCTCCGGTAAGCGCAATTGAAGCAATGGGTTCAAAGTCTGCCGCCAAAAACATTATGGAAGAAGCCAATGTACCAGTAGTGCCAGGCTATCATGGTGAAGATCAGTCTCGTGACATTATAAAAAAAGCTGCTGATATCATGGGCTACCCTGTTCTTTTAAAGGCCACTGCCGGTGGTGGCGGAAAAGGAATGCGGCAAGTTTGGAGCGAGGTAGAATTCAATGAAAACTTAGCAGCAGCAAAACGTGAAGCCCTGTCATCATTTAGCGATGATACCATGCTGGTTGAGAAATACTTAAACCAGCCTCGTCATGTTGAAATTCAGGTGTTTTGTGATAACCATAAAAATGCTGTTTATTTATTTGAACGTGATTGCTCAGTACAGCGTCGCCATCAAAAAGTAATTGAAGAAGCACCAGCCTTTAGTATGAGCGAAGAATTACGCACAAGAATGGGCGAATCGGCAATTAAATCAGCCCAAGCAATTGACTATCAAGGTGCTGGAACCGTTGAATTTCTGCTTGATAAAGACGGAGCTTTCTATTTTATGGAAATGAACACTCGCCTACAAGTTGAACATCCTGTTACTGAAATGATAAGTGGACAAGATCTAGTCGAATGGCAATTACGCGTAGCCGCAGGTGAAAATCTTCCAAAAACACAAGATCAACTCGTACTTACAGGTCATGCATTTGAAGCGCGTATTTATGCCGAAGATGCGAATAACGACTTTTTACCGGCAACAGGAAAATTAACGCTATTAAAAACACCATTAGAAAGCGATCATGTTCGTATAGATACAGGTGTTCGCCAGGGCGATGAGGTTAGCGTGTATTACGACCCCATGATCGCAAAATTAATTGTTTGGGATGAAGATAGAGAGAAAGCACTTCAACGTTTAACAAAAGCACTGAGCGAATACCGTATTAATGGTGTAACAACGAATATTAATTTTCTTTATAATTTAGCAACATCTACGCCTTTTATAACAGCTGATATTGATACAGGTTTTATCGAAAAAAATCATGATTTGATTTTTCAGCAAGATGAAAAATCATTGGTCAATGAGTTACCTATTGCCGCTCTATTCCTTATTCTATCTAAAAAAAACAAAGCAAAACAACAAGCAAAACAAAGTAACGACCCACATTCACCCTGGAACAACGCTAATGCGTGGCGCCTAAATGAAGCTAACCTTCACAACATTATATTGGCGTACAATAATATTGAATACCCGATTACCGTTGAACAAAAGTGCCAAGGTAAGGATGCTTCTTACGCAATTAATGTAAACGGTAAAAAGTTTAATTGCCAAGGTGAAATATTAATGTCATCGCATAATGATGACACGATTATAGCAACAGTTAACGGGCATCGTAGTCAAACTACGTTCAATCACTTCGAAAATACTATTAGCCTATACAGAACAAACGGCGTATTAAATTTCACACATATATTACCAGACTGTGGTCAAAATGATGATGATTACAATCATGGGGGGTTAACTGCACCGATGAATGGAACCATGGTCAGTGTTTTAGTTAAGGCAGGTGAACAGGTTAGTCAAGACCAGCCTTTAGTCATTATGGAAGCTATGAAAATGGAGCACACAATCAAAGCGCCAAGTAACGGTATTATTGATGAAGTGTTTTTCCAAGTAGGTGACATGATTGATGGCGGAGCTGAGTTATTAGCGTTTACGGAACAAAAAAATATGAGTAAAAATTCGGAGTCATAATGTTTTCAAACAGATTACCACAGCACGTAAAAATTGTTGAAGTAGGCCCTAGAGACGGTTTACAAAATGAAACAATTGCTATTAGTACCCGCGACAAAATTCAATTGATAGAAAAGCTGGGCGAAGCGGGTGTTAGTTATATCGAAAGTGGCAGTTTTGTATCACCTAAATGGGTTCCTCAAATGGCAACCTCGACTGAGGTTTTCAATAAACTCAATCGAAATAAAAATGTAACTTATGCTGCATTAACACCTAATATGAAAGGCTTTGAGGCGGCTTTAGCTGTAAATGCTGATGAAATTGCTATTTTTGGTGCAGCTTCTGAGAGTTTCAGTCAGAAAAATCTTAATTGTTCTATTGATGAAAGTCTTGAGCGCTTCCTTCCTATTATGGTTGCGGCTAAACAGGAGAATATCAAAGTACGTGGTTATGTTTCTTGTGTAGTAGGCTGTCCCTATGAAGGAAATATAGACGCAGAAAAAGTGGCAATAGTGGCTGAAAAACTTTTTGCCATGGGCTGTTATGAAATTTCATTGGGTGACACCGTAGGTGTTGGTAACCCAGTAAGCGTAACCAACATGATAGAAGCCGTTAGTGCTCGCGTACCACTACAAAAGCTAGCCGTTCATTTTCATGATACCTACGGTCAAGCATTAACAAACATTTATGCCGCATTACAACTAGGCGTCAGTATCGTTGATAGCGCAATTGCAGGTTTAGGCGGTTGTCCTTATGCTAAAGGAGCCTCAGGTAATGTAGCTACTGAAGATGTGGTTTATATGCTTAATGGTTTAGGTATAACAACGGGTATTGAATTCAGAAAATTACTACAAGCAGGTTGGTTTATTAGTAATAAATTGGGTAGACCCCCCTGTTCTAAAGTGTCGAATGCTTATTTTTGCCAAAATAAACTGTAGAAGTACTTTCTGAGCAACGCTACTTATCCCCGAAATAAAGGAATACTCTCTAGTTACTAAATACCTCTTTTACTAAGTGAACTAGCGAAATTAGTAAAAACCTCATACACTTAGATTAATTATTAATAAGCTTTTAAAATAATAACAATAAGCTATGACTACAAAACGTAACTATGTTGATAGTAAAAATGCTTTAGTTCTCACTGGTGGTGGTGCTCGTGCTGCCTACCAAGTAGGTGTGTTAACTGCTATCGCCAAATTTATTCCTAGGAACCATGGCATTCCCTTTCCAATTCTATGTGGTACTTCTGCAGGTGCGGTCAATACAACCGCATTAGGTTGCTACGCCTCGTGCTTTCATCTTGGTGTAAAAAAACTGGAATGGGTATGGAAAAACTTAGACACAGCAAAAATTTATCATAATGATGTAAAAGGTGTTTTTGGTTACCTTGGCAAAGGTATGCTAGCAAGCTTTCAAGCTGATTATGCAGAGAAAATACCCCGTAGCTTATTGAACAATGCGCCTTTAAGAAACTTACTCAATACACTGATGAATTTTAAACGGATTGACGATAATATTTTACGGGGGTATTTATCCGCCATTTCAGTCACTGCATCCAGTTATAGCACAGGGGATTCTATCAGCTTTTATCAAGCAGAAGACAACATTCAACCATGGGCAAGAGCAAAACGATGTGGCGAACCTGCCCAACTAAATAGTGAACACCTAATGGCATCAGCTTCAATTCCATTAGTTTTCCCATCAATTAAGATAAAAAAACAACATTTTGGAGATGGCTCAGTCCATCAGTTATCACCACTTAGTCCCGCAATTCATTTAGGCGCTGAGCGTATTTTTGTTATCGGTGTCGATCAACCGAAAGAGCCCTTATATGCAAGTGAGAATAACCCACATCCCCCAACTGCAGCAACGATTGCCGGCCACCTGCTCGATTCAATATTTGCAGATACCATGAGTAGTGATTTAGAACGAATGACCCGCATTAATGAAACACTAGAGTTAATTCCTAAAAATAAAAAAAACACTATGGAAGGCTTAAAACACATCGACAGCTTTATCATCAATCCAAGTCATGATTTTAATGCCATTGCACTCAATTATTATTATGACTTGCCTTTACCTGTTCGACTATTGCTTCGCAGTGCAGGTATTAGCAATGATTCTGATTCAAGCATTATTAGTTACTTGTTATTTGAAAAGAACTTCTGTGCCGAATTAATAAAACTAGGGATTGAAGATGCTATGGAGCAAGAAGAACAAATTAAGCACTTTTTGAATTTATAGCCAAACAACTTCACGCAATTCAATCAAGATTCCTCAATAAAAAAGTATGCGTTATTGATAATATTTCTGGCTATATACTTAGTTGCCTTCTTGTATAAATCGCTCAGCTCTTTCTACTCGTCTTGGTTTGCCGCGAACAATCAACTTATCTTGATCTTGCAAAATAGTATCTACTTCAGGTGATTCACATTCAATCTCACCACGACGCAATGCGATGATATTCACTTTTCTACTTTCAAGATTTAATGATTCAATGCTTCTACCACAAGCAAAAGAATCATCATTTATCAAGATACTGAGCGCAAATTCAATTCTATCAATTGCTTCAGGGCTCATATCAGTGTGTTCCCCCTGAAAGAAGCCATGTAAATGGTTATAATGACTTTTACGCTCCTTTTGTACCCTGCGTATAACACGAGAAATTGGCACTCCAGTAAGCGAAAGCACTTGTGAAACTAACATTAAGCTACCTTCTAAGCTTTCAGGAACCACTTCATTTGCACCGGCATCATGTAAGGTATCTAACAGATCATCGTTACGTGTACGAACTAAAATAGGAACATCAGGTGATAGTGCACGTACTTTCTGAACCACTTCTAATGATTGTTTATCTTCACCGAACGCAATCACTACCAGTTTAGCTTCTGACAAGTGCGCAGCATTTAGCAGCTCGGTTTGTCTTGATGAGCCAAACAATACATTTTCTCCGGCTTCACGAGCGGTTCGGGTACGAAGTGGGTCAATATCGATCGCAACAAAGTCAATAGTTTCTTGCTTTAGAAAACGGCTTACCGTTTGCCCTACTCGCCCAAAACCACAAATAATAACGTGATCTTTCAGGTTTTCATTTTCTGGAAGCTGCTCTAAATCATTAGTGTTAGGAGATTTCTCCTGACTTAAAAAGATAGACCATGAACGAGCATGATCAATGATGTACGGAGTGATAGCCATACTAATAACACCTGCGCCTAACAACATAGACGAAACATCACTTGGTAATAATTGTACTTGATTGGCGAGTGCTATTAGAACGAAACCAAACTCCCCCATTTGGCACAACATTAACCCTGACGCCCAAGCATCTTTTGAAGACTCTCCAGCCCGCGTAGCTAAAACTTTAATCACCATCACTTTAACAAACATAAAGCTAAGCATTAAAGCGAGTAAGCTAAGTGGTGATGACAGTAATAAAGCAACATCAAGCTTCATTCCAACAGTAATAAAAAACAAGCCTAATAAAATATCGCGATAAGGCCTGATATCGGCTTCTAATTGATGCTTATATTCACTTTCACTTAACATCATTCCCGCTAGAAAAGCTCCTAACGCCATAGATAAACCAAACCATTGCGTAAAAGCTGAAGCTAATAAGGTAACTAACAATGTTGTTAAAACAAAAAGTTCATCTGTTCTGACTTGGGCAATAATATTGAATACTTTAGGTAATAACCATTTACCGATAAAAAAGAGTAAAGTAACAACGACAACACCTTTTAATATGGCCGTGCCTAAAGCCAGAATCATTGAAGTGTCGCCATCAAGCACCAACATGGGAATGACAATAAGTAATGGCACTACAGCAACATCTTGAAATAATAATATAGCAACTGATATTTGGCCTGATTTACGTTTCATAGCGCCAGTTTCACTCAACTGCCTGATAACAATAGCTGTAGAAGATAACGCTAATATACCACCAACAACAAAAGCTGATTCAAAACTAAGACCAAAGAACATGCTGGCGATCATAAAAATTACTAAGGAGATGCCAACCTGTAAACTCCCTACCGTTAGCACTAAATGCCGCATGGCCATTAGACGAGGTAAAGAAAACTCTAAACCTAAAGTAAATAATAAAAAAACAATCCCTAACTCAGCAAAATGATCATAATCAATTTGGTCTTGAATTACGTTTAACCCATGTTCGCCCACCAACATACCAGCCACTAGGTACGCCAAAATAGCAGGCAATTTCAATCGACGAAATAGCCATACAACAAATACAGCACTAGTTAAAATAGCTAAAATTTCAAAATGACCGTTCACATAGATTCCTTAAAGCTCAAAAGCCTAGCTGCCACACGGCAAATTTTTGCCGTCAAGTTACTGACAACTAAAGCTAACCACTGAATTTACAAATTAAAAATCATAACGACAGTTAATAATTACCTTTATAATCAACAAGATAGACATCTAAAAATTTACAACTTTATATATCAACAATAAATTAAAATTGGAATGCCTTTTGCATCAACACAGTTATAAAGTAATAAACTTATATCATAGTCAATAAATAGTTTTCTATTACATTGACAAGGCTACTATATAGAGAGGCACAAGTATGCAAACATTGAATATACTTGATAATCCAACTTCATCGTTTCACACGTTTAATGCATTAAAAAATAATGCTTACACCTACGGCACTAATCAATCAAATTTATTAGAGCAACTACAAACGACGCTTGATTTAGGGAAGTTACTGGATATTATTGCTATGGAAGCTGCTCGCTATGTCAACTTTTGTGGCTTGTATTTCAAAAGTCAAACCGTAAGTAAAACCTTGCGAGGAAGCCGTAAAGCCAAAAATGAACGTCAATTTGAATTAAAACTCAATGATGAATTTATTGGTACCTTAAGTTACGGTATTAATAGCCCTATCAGTATGGATCATTCTAAAGACTTACAACGCATCCATCAAATAGTTTTGTATCCGTTAAAAAATGCGCTGCAATATCACCAAGCTTTACAGCTTGCATTGCACGATGGACTTACAGGCTTAGGTAACCGTCGCTATTTTGATGAACAATTAAAACGTGCTATGCACAACGCTAACCGTCATCATACCCAAGTAGGTTTAGTACTAGGTGATTTAAACAAGTTTAAAGCCATCAATGACACTCATGGTCATAATGTTGGTGATCAAGTACTGAAGCAGTTTGCTAATATACTTCGTTCTTCTATTCGAGATTCTGATAGTGTTTTCCGCTTTGGCGGTGATGAATTTGCCATTATTGTTGAAAATCCAAGTGAAAATGCGTTAGAGATCATTCACAGTCGAATTGATGACGCTTTAAAAACTAATGTGTTATTAGCCAAATACCAAGTAAGCTGTAGTTTAGGGACTACTTTCATGAATAGAGCTGATAATGAGCACAGTTTATTTGAACGGGCAGACAAAGCCTTATATCGCCAAAAACTGAATATAGCAAAGAACTTAAGTGTGGTTTAGATTATTCTGCTTCTGTTGTGTCACTTCCATACGTAACTGACGAAGAGCCTGTTGTCGTTCAAGCACATTAGAAGCAACGAGTAATCGACAAAACCTAACGGCTTTAGCAAAGTTATCATTACCTACTAACGTTAAAACTGAGCGAAAGTAATCAAGGCTTAACGATAGGCTGTTGGCATAATGCAGCATAGCTTGTTCTATATTAGGATAATCAACACCGTCAAAATGAAAACGTCTCTCCTGATATTCATCAAGTAGCGTAACGCCATCAACAATTAGCGGCCAACTAGCGTAATTCACCCTAGCCTTAGCTACCTCAAACATAAACCAAGCACTTCGTTGAAATCCAGCAAAATTTCCTTGCGAAAATTCACTTTCTTCTAGTTCTTTCTTAGTCCAATTGATCCCTATCGCTAAGTCTTTATGGTAATGATGCAGTAAGTATTGTTTAACTTCTGACTTTATTGTCCAAATAGAATAATAAGCGCCTTCACCTTTCGCTTTCACGATTGATTTTTTAGCTACTTGGTTGCACTCTTTGCAACTTGGGAGGGAAAGTGTCGTCATCTCAGCTTGAAGTTCAAAGGCATTAGAACAAGTAAACACATATTGATTAGGCTCACCACAAAACCAACAATCATGCCTTTTATCAAACGGGGTTTCAGTTGTAATGCCCAACAAAGCAGTATTAGATACCGCTTGTTGGCTTGTGAACTTTTTATTCACTAACGCTTTTTCTTAATTTTAGCATTGTATTTTTTACTTGGGTTCGTTGAAGGTGACACTTTCTTAGCATTCTTTTTTGCTATTGCTTGATTTTTATCTTGGCTAGTTCGATAACGGTTTTTACTCGCACGTTTTTCAATAACTTGTTGATGCGCTAATGCCTCATCACGCTTTAACTCATAACCTGGAACGATAATACGTTCAAACTTTCTTTCAACAAGTGCTTCAATATTTTCCAAAAACTTTTCATCTTTAGGGCTCACTAACGAAATAGCGGTACCTGATTTTCCTGCACGCCCTGTACGGCCTACACGATGAACATAATCTTCAGCTAAAAAAGGTAAATGGAAATTAACTACATAAGATAAATCATCAATATCTAAACCACGCGCGGCAACATCAGTGGCGACTAACACGCGCACTTTGCCTTCCTTAAAATCCGTTAGTGCTTTATTACGAGCGCCCTGCGTTTTATCGCCATGACAAAGAGCGGCTTTGATGCCATCAAGCTTTAATTCTTTTGCCAAAATGTTGGCACTTTCTTTTGTACCTGCAAACACCAATACCTGTTGCCAATTATTGACGCCAATTAGCTCTGATAACAGTTCTCGCTTTCTTGCTTCACTCACCCAATAAACTGATTGCTTTACCTTACCAGATGTGGAGTTTTGTTTTGCCACGCCTAACACTTTAGGTGTGGTTAAGATCTGATTAGCCAAAGTCTTAACTTTATTAGAGTACGTTGCCGAAAACATCAACGTTTGGTGGTTGTGCTTCATTGCTAGCATCAGCTTTTCAATATCAGTTAGAAAACCCATATCAAGCATGCGATCCGCTTCATCTAAGACAAGGAATTTAACTTGTGATAAATCAACGTTACGTAAATTTAAGTGCTCAATTAAGCGTCCAGGTGTTGCTACTAATACATCAACCCCTTGTTTTAATAGATTAGTTTGAGACGACATTTTACCGCCACCATAAACCACACCTATTTTTAATGGGAGAAACTGGCTATAGGCTTTCATATTCTCAGCGACCTGTGCAGCTAACTCTCTTGTAGGAGTTAAGACAAGTGCCTTGATAGTATGCCCTTGAGTGGCATTACTTGCTAAGGCATCTAAAATAGGCAAACTAAAAGCCGCCGTTTTCCCGGTACCCGTTTGAGCGCTAGCGAGTAAATCTGAACCGGAGCGAATTATCGGAATAGCTTGCTGCTGAATTGGTGTTACATTTTTATAACCACACGCTTTTACTGCTTTTAATAGATCAGCCGATAGACCAATTGCATCAACACTCATAGAACACCCAAAAGAACAAAACAAAAATAAAGAGGCGGATTATATACCTAAGTTGCACGATAAACAAAAAAGCCTCAACAATTATTCATTGTTGAGGCTTTTATCTTTCACAAATTACCTATCGCGTTTCTATAAAGCTCTAAATATTTGCTCTGTGGTTTCTTTCGCATCACCAAACAACATTTGCGTATTGTCTTTGAAGAATAATGGGTTTTGCACACCAGCATAACCTGTACTCATTGAGCGTTTGAAAACGATAACTTCTTTCGCATTCCACACCTCAAGAACAGGCATACCTGCGATTGGACTAGTTGGGTCTTCTGATGCGGCAGGGTTAACGGTATCATTAGCACCAATAACCAAGACTACGTCAGTCTCAGGGAAGTCATCATTGATTTCATCCATTCCTAGTACAATATCATAAGGTACTTTTGCTTCAGCTAAGAGTACGTTCATATGTCCTGGTAAACGACCTGCAACAGGATGTATAGCAAAACGCACTTTAATACCTTTGTTAATTAACTGTTGAGTTAATTCATATACAGGGTATTGCGCTTGAGCAACAGCCATACCATAACCTGGAGCGATAACTACAGATTTAGCATCACGTAATGTGTCAGCAACCGCTTCCGCATTTATCTCAGTATGTTCACCGTAATCTTTATCATTATCAATCACTACGTCGGTACCAAAACCACCCGCAATAACACTGATAAAGGAGCGATTCATCGCCTTACACATAATGTAAGATAAAATAGCACCTGATGAACCAACCAATGCACCAGTAATAATTAATAAATCATTGCTTAACATAAAACCAGCAGCAGCAGCTGCCCAACCAGAATAAGAGTTCAACATCGAAACAACAACAGGCATGTCAGCACCACCAATTGATGCAACTAAATGCCAACCGAACACTAAAGCAATAATAGTCATTAAAAATAATGGTGTACTTAAACCATCATTATTCACAAAAGTAAGCAGCATTAAAAAGCTAACAACACCTGCAGCTAAGTTCATTTTATGACGATGAGGTAACATCAATGCGCTAGTGCTTATAATGCCACGTAACTTAGCAAAGGCAACAATAGAGCCAGTAAAGGTTACCGCGCCAATAAAGATACCCAAGAATACTTCAACTAAATGTATTTTCATTGCCGTCTGTTGTGCTGCGGTAGCGATTACATCATGCCCAGCATCAAAATAGCTATTGAAGCCTACTAACACAGCTGCTAAACCAACAAAGCTATGTAATATAGCAACAAGCTCAGGCATTTCTGTCATTTCGACTTTGTCCGCTAATCTCATACCAATGCCTGAGCCAATAACCATGGCAACAAGAATCACTAAAACATTAGACACGCGTGGATCAAGAATGGTGGCAAGTAGAGCAATAGCCATACCTACCATACCGAATAAATTACCCTGTTGAGCTGTTTTTTGCTTGCTTAGACCTGCCAAACTAAAAACAAAAAGCAAGGCAGCAACGATATATGCTGCTGTAATAAAACCGTTTGACACTAATTGTGTAGATTCCATGCTACCCCCTACTTACTAAACATTTTTAACATACGAGTAGTGACTTTAAAGCCACCGACAATATTGATAGTTGCCACCAACGTTGCAAACGCGGCAAGTATCTGTACAAGCAAATTGTCAGAGCCTACTTGTAGTAAAGCCCCCACAATGATAATGCCAGAAATAGCATTAGTTACGCTCATTAACGGTGTATGTAAAGAATGACTAACGTTCCACACTACGTAGTAACCAATAACACAGGCTAGAACGAAAACAGTAAAATGAGTAAGGAAGTCTAAAGGAGCAACACTAGCTACCCAACCAAACAAGGCGATTCCAACTGCCATAAAACCATATTTTTTAGCGGGTGAAGCTGGCTCTTCTTCAACGACTTCAACCGGCTTAACCACTTCTTTTTGAGCAGGTGCAGCACTAACTTGAATAGGCGGTGGCGGAAAAGTAATTTCATCTTCTTTAACCACTGTCATATTACGAATAACGACATCGTCAAAATTAATATCAAACGTTCCGTCTTTCTCTTTACATAATAATTTAGCTAAATTAACTAAGTTATTCGAATAAAGCTGTGAAGCCTGATTAGGTAAACGAGAAACTAAATCAGTATAACCAATAATAGAAACATCATGTGCATGAACAACCTTTCCGGGCTCTGTACATTCACAGTTACCACCACCTGCAGCGGCTAAATCAACGATAACACTGCCTGGTTTCATTGCTGCAACCATTTCTTCAGTAATCAATTTAGGAGCCGGTTTACCTGGGATCATGGCAGTAGTAATAATAATATCAACGTCTTTGGCCTGCTCTAAAAACAGTGCCATTTCAGCATCAATAAACGCTTTACTCATTTCTTTCGCGTAACCATCACCAGAGCCAGTATCTTCAGGCTCTTCATAATCAAGCTCAAGAAATTCTGCTCCCATACTTTCTATTTGCTCTTTTACTTCAGGGCGTGTATCAAAAGCACGAACAATAGCACCAAGGCTACCCGCAGTACCAATGGCAGCTAAACCTGCAACACCTGCACCAATAACCATCACTTTCGCTGGTGGCATTTTACCCGCAGCGGTTATTTGACCAGTAAAAAAACGACCAAACAGATTAGACGCTTCGATTACAGCTCGGTAACCAGCAATGTTAGCCATTGAGCTCAGCGCATCCATTGATTGAGAACGCGTCATACGTGGTACCATTTCCATGGCTAACGTCGTGATTGATTTCTCTTTAAGTGCAGCGAGTAACTCAGGGCTTTGTGCCGGTGCGATAAAGCTGATCAGTGTTGCCCCATCATTCATGGAAGCAACTTCTTCGAGGGTCGGCGCATTAACTTTTAAAATAATATCGCTTTGCCAACAAACCTTTTTAGTAACTAATTCAGCATCATTAGCACTATATTCATCGTCAGTAAAACTTGCTTTAACGCCCGCACCTTTTTGTACATTTACGGTAAAGCCTAACTTAATTAGTGCACTAATAGAGCTTGGCGAGCCAGCAACTCGATTTTCACCGACTAATGACTCTTTAGGAATTCCAATGTTCATATAACACCTTTAAACAGTTGAGAAGTAATAAAAATAGACCAAAGTATTGTGTAGTTTTACCATTTATCGCTTTAACTTTAAACACAAATATTGAAATAACTTCGGTTCGTTTTACATAGTGAAAATTCTTACTTCAGAAGTAGCATTAAAAACTAATCGAAAGTATCAGAAAAATTTAAATCATCAAAAAAAAAGAAATTTACAAAGAAAAAAAAGAGATTGCTTTAGGAAGTGAATGGACGACTTTTTAGGCAGAATCAGATAACGTCGAAACAAACATATTGAAGACTAATATACCCAAATAAATCCAAATTAGGAACACAAATAGAAAATTATCGCCCTCGACTCACTGACCATGTTTCAAATAGTGCTGCGCTGATAACTAAAGAACCACCAATAAGTGTCCACATGTCTACCCGTTCGCTTAACAATAAAAATGCTAGCACACTGCCGTATAAAGGCTGTAAACAAGAAATAAGTCCTGCCGTTGTTGCTGATAAATGACGTAAGGATGAGGCAAATAATGCATGCGGCATAGCCGTAAAAAAAACACCAACTAATAAAATAAGTATCCAATCATCATTAGTGACATTCATTGGCGGCACTTCGACAAATAAACATAGCATTAAAAAAGCCACTAACGTTTGATACAACATAGTGTGAGGGCCAGAGTACTGACTAAAATAATTTTTGTGAAGAACGTTTCTTAAAGCAAATAAGAACCCAGAGAAAACACCGCTAATAATACCTAAAGTCACTTGGTTGCCTAAACTGATCTCAGGTATCAGTAGGAAGATGCCAAGCATTACAATAAAAGCGATCAAAATATCTTTGAGTTTAGGTTTACTGCTGTTTTTATTTTTGCTTAAAAAAAAGTTAATCAAAGGCTCTAAAAAAACGGTAATAACGGGATAAGTAAAAAAAGCGATAATTCCTATCGTGACACCCGCCATTTGCATTCCGGCAAAATAAGTAACCCAATGTGCTCCTACGACAATGCCAAGTAGTAAAGCGATTCCATAATCTTTAGCGTTATTCAAAGTAACTTTTTGCTTTTGCAATGTAAGTAACATAAATAATACAATCGCGGCGACTGCGGTACGATACACAGTGATATCTAGTGCGGATAAAGCAATGAGTTTCGAAAATAACGCTGTGCCACCAAAAAGTAAGACGGCGCTATGTAAATACAAAAGACTTTGTTGTTTGGCATTCATAAATTAATTCAAAGTAAATAATGAAATTGAGAAGTGGAATTTGAAAATTAGTCAATATCGTTTAAAGGCCAAGAAACAATATAGTCTTCAAAGTCTTCAAGTTCAACATCATCATCTTTAACTATTTTGCCACGTACAGACATGCCGGCTTTATGCATTGCTGACTTTTTCCCTTTATGCAGTAGTGGATGCCAAGATGGCATACCTCGCCCTTCTTGCAAGCGTCGATAAGTACAACTTGGGGGCATAAAAAACACATCAGCTAAATTATTTTGCGTTAATTTAACACAATCAGGAACTAAGGTAGTTCGCTTGTCATATTGGCTACATTGACACGTTTTTTCATTAAGTAGGTAGCAAGCAATATTTGAATAATGAACTTGCTCACCTGCTTTTAAATGATCTGTCGGTTGTAATTCTGTCTGCTCATCTGTTTCTTCGTCATCAATAAATTTGTTTAAACAGCATTTAGCACAACCATCACATAATGATTCCCATTCAGTTCGAGACATTTCAGCTAGCGTTTTTTTTTGCCAAAAAGGCATCTCAATCTTTTCGTTTTTGTTCATTCGATTCTTCAAGTTTAACAATCAGTGAATAGGGGGGAATTTAATACGATCAGATAAGAGACCAACTGAGCTGACAAAGTAATAAGATAAATTCCAATGCATTAAGCTTTTATAATTATCGTAAGCTAAATAGGCACGACCTTTATCACCATCAGGAAAGACTAATGCGGCTTTGATATTCACATTAGGTAAATTAGTGCCATCAGTGCGACGAACACCAATCGCCTGCCACTGAGCTAATGTTTTTTCGGTTTTAGCCCAGGCTTTTAACCAGTTTTTGCGACTACCTGTATTTTTAGGTATCGCTAAGGTTGTATCAAAATTTAATGGTAACTTAACCTGACGACCCCAGGTTAATTCGTCACTCCAGCCTTCTTTTTGTAAATAATTTGCCATTGAGGCAAAAATATCTACTTGGTTTTGCCAAATATCTTTTTTGCCATCACCGTCTCCATCAACCGCATAAGCTAAAAATGACGTTGGCATAAATTGATTTTGTCCCATAGCGCCAGCCCACGAGCCTTTCATATCAGCACTATTAATATGCCCTTGCTTTAAAATAGTTAACGCTGCCCATAACTGCTTTTTAAAAAAAGCTTCTCGGCGCCCTTCATAAGCTAAAGTAGATAACGCTGATACAACATTATAACCACCAGTGAATTTACCAAAATTCGTTTCTAACCCCCATAAGGCCACAATAAAACGTGGTTGAACCCCATATTCATTACCTATTTTAGTTAATATAGCTTGATGTTGCTTGTATAAACTTCGGGCTTTTTTTACTTTCCAACTGGGAACACGTTTAGGTAAATAAGTGTCTAAGGTTTCAACTTTTTCTGGTTGTTTACGATCTGCCGATACCGCCCGCTTATGAAATTTAACTTTTGCAAAACTATTATCAATTAAACTGCGTGAAAACCCATGTGTTAAAGCCTCTGCTTTTAATTCAACCACATATTTGTCAAAACCCGCTTGTGTCAGTTCTTTAGCTTCTATTATATTTGTAAAAACAATAGGGATATTAAATACAAGTAAACCAAATACAAACGTGCGTATTTTTAGCATAAAACTACTCTCCTTGAGTTTGCGTTTCCATTTCGATTTTGTGCATTTTTAAAAGGTCTTCTAGTGGCGGTGGTAATTGTAGATAAAACCCTTTCTCATTCAATTCTTTTTTAACTTTTTCTAAATCAGCAAAAGCAAGTTTTTCTTTGGTTGCCAAATTAATTAAGGTTACCAACGTTGGCGTGCCAAATGTTGCCATTAGAGCCTCAGGTACCGAAGTGAAATCATCACGAGTTTTAACAAAAAGATACATTTGCGCTTTTTTAGGGCTTTTATAGATGGCACATAGCATAATAGAGACCTATGGAATTATTTGAAAATTAGTTAACGAAAAAATAAGCGTCTAATATATCACGCACTTGCAATATTATGCGATACAATGACACAATAATTTACATTAATATTTACAACCTTTACTTAATTTGGGGTTATTAGGAAACAAATGAAAGCGCCTTTATACAACGAAATTCTCGATATTTGTCAAAATATAGCAAATGCTTCAACTAACGATGATGACAATGCGAGAAACAGCGCCTGTGCTGACTTACAAAAACTGTGTGCAACCAATCAAAATTCTCCTAAAGATCATCCGCTACAATGGGAAGCCCTCGCTGATTTTACTGATGATGGCGATCAAGCAATGGACATATATCAAATTGCACTCAGTGTTGCTGAAAAATTAAAACTCGATACTTTTATTGCTTCTGTATATTTAGCAATGGCACTAAGACAACAAGAGTTTGAAGAGGGCAGTAAAGCATTAGAATATGCAAATCTAGCCAATACTGCTTCTCAAAGCATCACTAGTGTTGAATTAAAGCAAGAAATTCAAGAATTTTTATCAAGCCACACAAACGGATAATTAATGAACTTTAGCGTCAGGATTTTCTCATCACTTTTGATGTCACTACTCTGTGTTACTTTGAGTGGTAATGCATTAGCCATTAACACGGATAAACCTGAGCGATGGTTTGAAATTGAAGTAATTTTATTTAACCAGCTAGGTGATAAAGACTTACTAAAAGAAAAGTTTCCTGACAACGTTAACGCAACAAATTTACCTCAATATAAAAAGTACTTTGATTTATTAACGCCCTACTTACAGCCTAACTTAACAGGCATAAAACAATTTATGCCTTTATGTACTGAGGAGGTTGTAGAACAACAGAATTTCACTAATTTATTATCGGAAATCAATTTACCTGCTTCTGATGTTATGAAAGCAATTGGGCAGCTAGACACTTTTAGCACACCAGAATTCCCGACTGGAATTTCGACTGAAGCCTTAACAGAATACAAATTAGCTTTGGCATATAACGATAAAGAAACAGAGGGGAATAATCATAATTCATTTCAGTTAGAACAACAGATGAAGCTTGCTTTTGAACGAAAAAAAGAACTAGCAAGTCCATTGTTTTCAACTCAAAACATCTGTGTTATTAGCCGTAAAGATATTGAGAAAACGTTTACTAATAAGCAACTTGCTAATATGCCGCTAGATGGTTTCCCTGTTGACGCTTTACCAACTAAACTCAATGCGTTAGGTGAGCATACTAACAATAAACCTTATCTTATCGCGAATGAATCATTATTATTATCAGATATACAACAAAGCTTAAAGTGGAGCAAAGAGTTTACCCCCTTACTTCACTTTGGTTGGAGACAAGTTGGTGTTACCCGAGATAAAGCCATTCCCCTTAAATTATTTGCAGGAAAACATCTCAATGGGCAATATCAACAAGCATTAAGAAACTATCAGTCTACACTTGCTCAACTAAAATTTGAAAAACAAGCTGAACAATTTACTCTCCAATCATTAAATGACACAGAACATCAAGCTATTGATGTGAAAGTAGACACACAAGAGCAAGAGAAAAATAATGATGCTGTGATTACACAACAGAAATTAGCGAAAATATTTAAAAATTTAAAATCCATCGATAGTGTTAATATCGATAGCTTACTAGATGATATTAAACAAGACACAATTGAAGATCTATTGCTTGTAGATGAGATAAATCAAGGAGAAAGTGAGCTATTAACTGTGAATAAGCAACCGGTAGAGCCATTACAACCTTGGTTTTTAGATGGTTTCTTTAAATTACACTTAGATCACTACCTTTATATCACTGCAGATTTTAATGTCATGAGCCAATCTCAAGATAAAAATACTCCAGCTAATACAATTAATAACGCCAGCGTAAAACTTATTAACTTTAATCAAAACAAACGCGCAATAACGGGCGAAATACATTACTTTGATCACCCTTATATTGGGATGATAGTACAAATAAGACGCTTTGATCCAAGTAAACCAAAAGAAGAAGCTGTAACCCAAGTAGTTAATTAATGTGCTAGCCAGGTAGAACTAACCAGAGTTTTACCTTGGCAGATAACCTCACCAAAAAACTGACTTCCTTTTACTATTTCCCCTACTCCTTTGGGTGTGCCAGTCATTACAATATCGCCATCTTCAAGGTCGATAAAGGTTTTTAGCTGAGTTAAAATTTCATTTGGTTTAACCATCATTAATTCAACTCCACCTGCTTGAGTCACTTTGTCATCAATTGATAATGTTAAACTTAGAGAGTGGTCTATTTCATCTATAGGAGCAAAATTGCTAAACACAGCAGCGCCATTAAACGCTTTAGCACGTTCCCATGGTAAGCCTTTTGATTTTAATTTTGTTTGTAAGGTTCGCTTTGTTAAATCTAATCCAATCGCAACAGCGCTAAATTTTCCTTGTTGATAAAGAAAGCAAAGCTCTGCTTCATAATGTAATGCTTCTTGATGAAAAGATTGTAACTGAGTTGATATAGCTGAATTAGGCTTTAAAAAAACCACCATTTCATCAGGAACTTCATTACCTAGCTCAGCAATATGATCAACATAGTTGCGCCCAATACAGATGATTTTCGATGGAGTAACCTGCTTTTTATTAACAATAACGACTTTCATTCTTTACTCACTTATAAGATTAAGTTAACTGTAAAACATCTTTGATAAAGGGAATAGTTATTTTACGCTGCTCTCTAATAGATGCGTTATCGAGTGTATCAAGAGAGGTTATCAAATTCCCCATTTCACGAGACAAACGATTAACTAAAAAATTAGCAGCCTCACTACTCAAGGTTAAACCACGTTTAGAAGCACGATATTGTAAGGCGTTAACCTTTTCATTATCATCAAGTGGCTTAACCTGCTCCGTTAGTCCCCAACTTAAACGAGAAACTAAGTCAGGTAAGCTAAGTCCTAAGTTAGTGGCACTTTGATCACCACTGATCAATAAAAAATTATTTTGTTCTAATACTCGATTATACAAATCAAAAATAGCTTGTTGCCATAGTTTATTGTCGGCAACAAGTTGAATATCATCTAAACAAATGACATTAATTTGTTCTAACCCATCTAGTACTTCGACTGAAAGTGAAAGTAGTTCAGCACACGATAAACACACGGAGGTTTTATTTAACTGCGCAGCATAACTACTACTCGCATGCAATAAATGAGATTTTCCTACGCCTGTCAAACCAAATAAATAAAAACTGTTTGGTTTAATAGGCTTAGCAATTTCAGATTGGTCGATAAATAACTTTAATTGACTCACCACCGAACAATTAGCATCACTCAAATAGCTACTGAAGGTTTCGTCATCAGGTAATTGAACCGACAATGTTAATTGTGAGGTGTTTTTCATTAATGACCCCAATGAAAAATTGGCACAGCTACTTTGCCCACTTCATAATCAAGTGAGCTCTCATTAAATCTAGCAAGGGGATCTACATTCTGCTTCAATTGTTTATTCAGTTTTAATGAAGCGACAAACGCCTCCGCAGAACCTAGAAGTTTTAAATTAAAACGTCTTGAAGCACCTTCCGCATTGAGCAAAGTAACCGATTTAACTGAAGATAAATTAGATAAAAAATCAAAAACATCCACATAAGTCGCTAATGAATCGACATTAGCGACTTCAATAACAAAGTCATTATTACTGCTTGTTGATAAGGCGTAGTGTTGGTAAATAGACTCAGTGATATCAGCTAAGCCTTGCTGCAATAACATTTCTTGGTCAGCACCTTGGTATTCTTGACTAAATCTTTTTTGAGCGCCCTGTAGTCGCCAATTAAGTAAACTCCAATCCAGAATATAACCTTGTTCTTTCAATTTTTTTTGAGTACATAATAAATCACAATCATTCATTTTAGCATCAACACTTTCTTTAGTTTTATGTGCTAATAAGCTTGAATTTGATATCCTCATCACCACGATGGCTTCGGCATTATACCTACTCGACGCTTCTCTTACAGGTTTTTCAAAACGTCCCCAAATATCACTTAACGTGATTTGAGTTGCGTCCGTTAAATCCATCAACGGCATGATGATGGGTAGGCCACGCTGAGCAGAAAAATCATTCACCATAGCAGGTAGGTCGGAATAGGTAGAGTTAGACATTATCGTTCGAGCAAAGCCGTCCTCTGTTACTAACCACAATAAAACCTGTGGACGCAAACGCCCCCATATAGGCAGATTAGCCTGCTGGAATAATTGATTTATTTTATCTTCATTAAAACTAGCTAATAAGTATAGTTGCTTGGGTATCGTTTGATGTTCTTCTAGTGGCTCTATTGATGGGGTGGTTCTCAGCTGATAACGATACTGATTCAAATAAAGTCGATAATCAACCAGTGATTTTTTAATGATTTTATTTTCTAGAACACTTTTATTACCACCTATTTTTACTAAAACTGCCGCCAATGCTTCTTTTAAAGCAATCGCTTTATCTGTCTCATTTCTAGAATTTAGAGAAACACTTGCTTGATATAAGTCCTTAACTTCTACGGCTTTTGAAGCGGTAAAAGGTAAAAAGCTTGTCATAACAATAAGTAAAATAATTAATGTTTTGTACATGGTAAATTATTAAGGTGAAAATTTATCGCTGATGTTACCACAAACACACCATTTTATACCGCCAAATAAAAATTTTTATCTATTTGATATAAAGATTTTGAGTATGTGGTCTGGCACTGGTAGAATACGCATCTTTTAAATCTAACTGAGCTTATAATCTAGGCTTATTTAGGTATTATTCTATCGGTAATTTTTTGAGGTTTCCCGTGAGCGAACAAAAACAGTCTTTAAGCTATAAAGATGCTGGTGTTGATATTGATGCTGGTAACGCCCTTGTTGAAAACATTAAAGGTGCAGTAAAGCGCACTACTCGCCCTGAAGTAATGGGCGGTTTAGGTGGTTTTGGTAGTGTTTGTCAATTACCAACGGGCTACAAAGAGCCAGTTTTAGTTGCAGGTACTGACGGCGTGGGAACCAAATTACGCTTAGCCATCGATCTAAATAAGCACGACACTGTCGGTATCGATTTAGTGGCTATGTGTGTTAACGATCTTATCGTGCAAGGTGCTGAGCCTCTTTTCTTTTTAGATTACTATGCCACAGCAAAACTCGATGTTGAGGTTGCTTCATCTGTCGTTGAAGGAATAGCAGAAGGATGTATTCAATCTGGTTGTGCACTTGTTGGCGGTGAAACCGCCGAAATGCCGGGTATGTACCACAAAGGCGATTATGATATCGCAGGGTTCTGTGTTGGTGTTGCTGAAAAATCACGTTTAATTGACGGCACTCAAGTTGCTGCTGGCGACCAACTCATTGCTTTAGGCGCTTCAGGCCCTCATTCAAATGGTTTCTCATTAATTCGTAAGGTATTAGAAGTTAATGATACTGACACTAATGAACAACTAGACGGTAAGGCTATTAGCGAGCATTTACTTGAACCCACTAAAATTTACGTTAAATCTGTTCTAGCTTTACTTAAAGAAGTTGAAATTCACGCCTTATCTCATATAACCGGTGGTGGTTTTTGGGAGAATATTCCACGCGTTTTACCTGAAACAGCACAAGCTGTCATCAATGGTAATAGCTGGCAATGGCCAGTAATTTTTGATTGGTTAAAAGACAATGGTAATATTACCGAGCATGAAATGTATCGCACATTTAACTGCGGTGTAGGCATGGTAATCGTGGTACCAGCCGATAAAGTAGCACAAAGTATTGAAGTACTAACCGCACATGGTGAAAAAGCTTGGCATATTGGCGAAATTAATGACAAAGCTGATGGTGAAGAACAAGTAGTTTTTTCATAAGTTTTTTACTGTAAGTCAAAACTTAAATAAAGGGGCCACTAATTAGCCCCTTTAATGTATCTAAAGAACAAAGAAAAAGGAAAATAAATGTCTAGCCGAATCGTTGTATTAATCTCAGGCAGTGGCACTAATTTACAGGCGATTATTGATGCCAGCGAAGTAGCTGATTACCCAGGCACCGTTGTAGGAGTAGTGTCAAATAAAAGCGATGCTTACGGTTTAACACGTGCAGAAAATGCCAATATTGGCACCGTTGCTTTATCCCACAAAGATTTTGATAGTCGTGAAAACTATGATCAAGCGCTAATCACTAAAATAGATCAGTTTTCCCCAGACGTAATTGTTCTCGCCGGTTTTATGCGCATACTTTCACCGGCCTTCGTAAAGCATTACCAAGGTAAATTAATTAACATTCATCCATCATTACTGCCGAAATACCAAGGACTTAATACACATCAACGTGCTATTGATGCTTGCGATAAAGTACATGGTGTCAGTGTTCATTTTGTTACCGAAGAGCTTGATGGTGGTCCGGTAATTTTACAAGCAAAAGTTCCTGTATTTGATGGGGACTCTAGTGATGATTTGGCCGCACGAGTACATGAACAAGAACACAGAATTTACCCTTTAGTGGTAAAATGGTTATGCCAAAATCGCCTCAGTATGATGATTGAAGGTCAAAATGAACACGCCATCTTAGATGGATGTAAATTACCTACTTCTGGTTATGCGAACGACGAATAAACTGCTAATATAAAGGTAAGTTGTTCCCTTACCTTTATATTGGATTATTTGTGTTAATTAAATTCCCCCTACTTTTTTTACTGACTTTTTTGTTACTCACCCGCTCTTTTAGCCTCGTTGCTGCGACCAATCAAACTGATAGCAAACAAACAATACCTGAGTTTTCAGCACAATATACGGTGTTGCATAAATCAGATCCTGTAGGAACCGCTACTAGAGAACTTAGTTACCAAGAAGATGGCAGCATCAATTATCATTATAAAACGGATGTTGAATGGCTCATTTTCTCACAAATTCGTAGTGAAACATCAACACTAACCATAGCTAACAACAAAGTTACACCACAGCACTATGTCTATACTAGAGAAGGTACTGGCAGAGATAAACGTTATGAGTGGAGTTACGATGCAGTAAAAGGCAAAGCAAAAGATATTGAACGTAAAAGAGACCATCAAGTTGATTTCTCTAACAACCTGCAGGACAAACTTAGTTACCACCTACAACATCGTTTAAACCTCATCGTTGATGCTAGCCAAACACGTTACACTTACCCTGTTATTAACACTTCAGGATCGATTAAAGATTATGCTTATCAGTATGATGGCGAAGAAGAATTAGTATTACCTTGTGGTTTAATTAAAGCAATTCGCTTTAAACGGGAAGTGAAAGAAAAGGAACGAGTTACTTATGCGTGGTTTGCCCCTAAGCTTAATTATTTATTAGTGAAACTTTATCAAACAAAGTCAGGGGCTGAACAGTTTGAAGCGCAACTTTCAAACCTGAAAGTAGAGGGGAAAATCGTTAAAGAGTAATAATATTTTTAAAAACCTACTTTACAAAAAATATCATGAAAATTTTATGGTATTTTTTGTCGCATTAACTTTCTACACCACAAGCGATTGATTCGCCTAAGCAAAACAAATGCCAATTACCTGCTTCCATTTTGTGCCAAGTTTCATCATCGGTTAATGGTTTAGTGGCGATAACTGTCACTATATCCTTATCCGTAGTCTCTTTATGAAAGTCTACTGCCATTTCAGCATCAATCAAGCTCGCTTTACCAAAAGGAGCTCGCCTAGTGATCCAATGTAAATTATTGGAACAATAAGCAAATAAATACTCACCATCGGTGATAATAAAGTTTGCTACGCCAAGTTCATCAATTTTCCATGTCAATGTTGCGATATACTTAAATAAAACTTTGGCCGATGGTTGCTCTGCACCAAACTTATAATGAAGCTGATCTAAAATCCAACAAAAAGCATGCTCGCTATCTGTGGTGCCTATCGGTAAATGTAATTTAATCGGTAGTTTTTCAGAAAAATCTTTTAATTGTCCGTTATGTGCATAAGTCCAATTTTTTCCCCACATTTGTCGAATAAAAGGGTGAGTGTTTTCTAAACAAACGTTGCCTGAATTAGCTTGTCGAATATGACAAACAACCGCCTCACTCTTCATTGGATATTTTGTCACTAATTCAGCAATGGGTGAATGGGCACTTGGCTGGGGATCTTTAAAACTTCGACATCCCTTGCCTTCATAGAAAGTTACCCCCCATCCATCTTTATGAGGGCCGGTATTTCCCCCTCGCTGCATTAAACCACTAAAACTAAAACAGATGTCTGTTGGTACATTAGCCGACATAGCTAAAAGTTCACACACTTTCTAAATACCTCTTAAACAAAAATTAAAGTAAAAAATAAAATAAAACCTAAAAATCTCAGCTGTAATCTCAGTAATGAAACAACAATGGCCAAAATAATTTTTTATAATTTGAATTGTGCTTATTTTACTCTCTAATACGGGTTAAATCACTAGCTAATTATGTTGTTGATTTTATTTTAATCAATAGCTTGTTTCAAACAGAAGTTATCCGAAACTTACTTAAGCTAAGCATCCTATTATTAGTCTAATAAGTGACATATACGCTAGTGTATTTAGTCAAATAAATAAGTAAATCGCTACACCGTCATAAATCTTTATCGGTCGTATTCTTATAATCTGCCTTTATAATATTCACTAAGGCTTCGGCTGTTGAAGATAATGGAATACGCCTTTTCTTGACAATACCAACCCGACGACTTACCTGAGGCGACTTAAGTGGACGATACATAACACCTTGAGATTGTAATTGCGGCTTACATAACGATGGCATAATACTAATGCCAAGCTGCTCATAAATCATTTTTCCTATGGTAGCTAATTGATTCGCTTCAAACTCTATATTTAAATGGATATTATTCACTGTAATGGTTCTTTCAATTAGCTCACGAATACTCGAGGGTTTTTGCAATCCAATAAATGGATACTGAGCAAGATCCTGCCAAGAAATCTGTTCATGGGTTAATAGAGGATGATGTTCAGAAAGAGCAACAATAAAATTATCGGTAAATAAAGGGTAAAAGGTTAAATCATCACAATCCCCAGGATCAAAGGTTACCGCAAGCTCAACTCGTTCAGCCCGAACCATGGCAATAGTATCTTCAGCAATCACATCATGTACTTTAATATTAATATTAGGGTGTTTTTCTCGAAACAAACGAATATAGCCTGGTAGTAAACTACTGCCAAACGAAGGCATTGCAGCTAGCTCTAATTTTCCTCGTTTTAAAGAGAATAGATCACTTAAGTCATTAAAAGCATTATCCCAATCATTTAATAATAATTTAGCTGTGGGATAAAACTCTTTTCCTTCGGGGGTTAGTATTGATGTTTTAGTCGAACGAATCAATAACTTACCGCCAATTCCTTGTTCTAAATTTTTTATCGCAATACTCAAAGCCGGCTGTGAGAGATGCAATAAAACACAAGCTTCAGCAAAGTTACCGGAGTCAACAACAGTAACAAAGGCTCGTAATTGTTTTATCGTGGAATTATTCATAACCACCTTTTATAATAAATATTTAAATTATTTATTAATTGTTAGAAAAAATAAACTTGATAAATATTTCAACATGCTAGATTATTGCTGTCAATATTTTTGCAGAATAAACCTCACAAGGATTAAAACATGTCTGGATTTGATAAAGTAGTATCAAGCTACGAAGAAGCAATGGCGGGTCTTGAAGATAACATGACCGTTATTGCCGGTGGCTTCGGCTTATGTGGAATACCTGAAGGCTTAATAGCCCAAATACAAAAAATGGATACCAAAGGCCTAACGGTTGCTTCAAATAACTGTGGTGTTGATGATTTTGGTTTAGGTTTGTTATTGCCAAATCGTCAAATTAAAAAAATCATTGCTTCCTACGTTGGCGAAAACGCTGAATTTGAACGTCAAATGATGTCTGGTGAATTAGAAGTTGAATTAACGCCACAAGGAACTTTAGCCGAAAAAATGCGAGCTGGCGGAGCTGGTATTCCTGCATTTTTCACTGCTACTGGTGTTGGTACTCCGGTTGCTGAAGGTAAGGAAGAACGCAATATCAATGGTAGAGATTATATTCTAGAAGAAGCTATTACGGGTGACTTTGCCATCGTAAAAGCATGGAAAGCTGATCGTTTTGGCAATTTAGTATTTCGCCACACAGCTCGTAACTTCAATCCTATGGCGGCAACTGCCGGTAAAATCACAGTAGTCGAAGTGGAAGAAATTGTTGAACCTGGTGAGTTAGATCCTAATGAAATCCATACCCCTGGAATTTATGTTAACCGTCTAATCAAAGGTAACTTTGAAAAACGTATAGAACAACGCACTGTGCGTTCAGCTTAAGGAGAATAAGATGTCTTTAACTCGCGAACAATTAGCTAAAAGAGTAGCACAAGAATTACAAGATGGTTATTACGTTAACCTTGGCATTGGTATTCCCACTCTAGTGGCTAACTATGTACCTGAAGGTATGGAAGTAATGCTTCAATCTGAAAATGGTCTATTAGGGATGGGACAGTTTCCTACTGAAGACGAGATAGATGCTGATTTAATCAATGCTGGTAAACAAACAGTAACGATGGCTACTGGAGCATCACTATTTGATAGCGCCACATCTTTTGCAATGATACGCGGTGGTCATGTAGATTTAACGGTACTTGGTGCCTTTGAAGTTGACGTTAATGGTAATATTGCGTCGTATATGATTCCAGGAAAGTTAATTAAAGGTATGGGCGGCGCTATGGATTTAGTTGCTGGTGCTGATAACATCATAGTAACGATGACACATGCTTCTAAACATGGTGAATCAAAACTATTAACTAACTGTACTTTGCCGCTAACAGGCAAAGGTTGTATTAAAAAAGTACTAACAGACCTTGCTTATATAGAAATTAAAGATGGTAAATTCCATTTGCTTGAAAGAGCACCTGGCGTATCTGTTCAACAAATTATAGAGTTGACCGCTGGCGAACTTGTAGTACCTGAAAATGTTCCTGAAATGAATATTTAACAAGATAAACTCAAAGACTTTGTAAAGTTACTTTGATCATAAGCGCTATTTTGAAATGGAGAAATAATTTGGCCAAGAATGAAATAGGATTTTTAAGTGCGTTCGTAGTGTTATTGCTAATTTTAGTTGTTATATAAAAGTTTCACTGCGAATTAACGAGAAAAAGTATAGTACCTTTAGGGGAGTTGTCTGAACTCCCTGTCAAAACAGAGTTAATTGTTTACCTGCTTACAACAGAATAACGGCTTTTTTAAGCCGTTATTCTAAGCAAATACTACTCAACAAAGTGTAAAGTGCCTAGTACTGACAACTTATGTTACTGAAGATTAAACTCATCAATAACATAAGTACATCGTTTATCCTACAAGCCAATTTTTCAATTTTAAATTTTTCCAAAAGTCCAGCCTCTATCCAACAACAGCTCAACAGCCCCTTAATTGCCCTGTCAATAAGTTAGTTATCAAGACTAACTAGTGTTCCAAACAGTTCTGCAAACAGATAAAATAATTACCTGATGAGATATTCGTTTTTGTAGGATAATATGCATTCATTACAAATATTAAAAAGAAATAAATTTGAAATTTTTAAATAAAAATACGTTACTGTTTGATCTCGATGGTACGTTAGTTGACAGTGTGCCTGACTTGGCTTTCTCAGTAAATCAGACGTTAATTGAATTAGGTTTAACACCTTTTGATCAAGATATTATTCGAGGTTGGGTGGGTAATGGAGCAAATGTATTAATACAACGCGCCTTATCCGGTAGTGCTGATATTTCAAAAGCTCTAGATAGTACTTTACTAAAACAAGCATTAGAGATATTTTATCAAAGTTATCAGCGCCATAATTGTATTGAAACTTGTCTATATTCTGATGTATTAGAAACATTAACCGAGCTTAAAAATAGAGGCTACCGCTTAGTGATCATCACCAATAAACCAGAACGGTTTATTTCACCTATCATTGATGGGTTAGCTTTGAATGGTTTATTTGAATTAATCATAGGCGGTGATACGCTAAACAAACGCAAACCCGATCCCTTACCTCTAGAACATGCCTGTCAGCAGCTTTCTGTGGATACCAATCAATGTGTGATGATAGGCGATTCTAAAAATGATATTTTAGCCGCAAAGGCTGCAAAAATTCAGAGCATTGCGCTGACTTACGGCTATAACTACGGTGAAGATATCTCAAAATATCAGCCTGAAGTAGTTTTAGATAACTTTGCTGATTTACTTCAAATACTCAATTAACGACTTAAATAACAGAAATTATTGAAGTCGTATTATTAAATAAATACGTGCGGTAAGACTGAATATAACAAAGTGAATTCGTTAATAAAGTCTTACGCCAAAAACAGTTATGAAAGACCAATGAATCCCTTATATAACAAACTTATCCCAGCAAAAAATAAGAAAACGTAACACAAATTATAAATAGTATTAACACTTACCTTATTCAGTAAAAAGTACCCTAAACCTACACCAACTGGTGCTAACGGCACTAATACTAACGAGGTGACAATATTTGTATAGTCGAATAAGCCCAGCCAAGTATACGGAATCAATTTAAGCAGATTTACCACAGAAAAGAACCATGCAAATGTTCCCATTAATATTGCTTTATCCATCTTCTGAGGAAGTAGGTATATACTAATAGGAGGGCCTCCCGCATGCACACCAAAACTAGTAAAACCGGCAATAGCACTCCAAATAGTTCCCTTTAATCGATCAGGCTTACTGCCTTGTATTATTTTTCTTTTAAACCAATAGTCCAGAGTAAATATAACGGCAATAGCGCCCATTATAATTCGGATCATATCGGCTGATAGATAACTAAAGGTAAAAGTTCCTACCAAAATTCCCATTGCCGCACCTGGAATAATAATCTTAAGGTTTTCTACACTGCACTGGCCTCGAAAACTATTAAGTGCAAAGAAATCCATCACAACTAAAATCGGAAGTAAAATAGCCGCCGCTTGTACTGGCGGTACAGCCAAAGCGAGCAAAGGCACTGACAATATTGATATGCCGCCGCCGAAGCCCCCTTTCGCCATACCAAAAATCAAAATGGCAGGTATTGCACAAAGATAAAAAAATGGCTCTGTAATCATCAAAAATCCAAAAGTTGTAAAAAACTGCCCCTTTGTCATACATTGAATGACAATTATCATCTCCGTGATAAGTAGCAATGAACTAAATTTAAAAGATATAAATCAGCTCATAAAGTCATAGGCTAAGAAAATAAATTTGCGTATAAAACTAGGTAAAAAGAACATAACTAAAACTTACATAAGTATAGTTTTTATTATGCAGTCGTAAACTAAATCTATAGAAAACCAAAACTTATAATAAAATAGTCCTAACTTATGCTTTGCTATATTATTTATTTGATCTATAACTAAATTATACAGTTAAAACAAAGTTTAACTTCAACTCGTTTAAAAATTTTTAAATTTATTCATTGGCAAAAGGAAATTTTGTGGATATATATTTATGGATCCTCACAGCATTTTTACTAACTTGGTTTTTGAGCTATGTAAGAGCATCACTATCAATCTATACCTTTGCCTTCATGACTTTATTAGCGGTTGGCACCTTCTTCGATATTATCGGCTTCGTGTCTTGGCTATTATTTGCTGTCATTGCCCTACCGCTGAACCTTGATATTATTCGCCTACAATTTATCAGTATGCCCTTGTTAAGCTTATTTAAAAAAATAATGCCACAAATGTCAGAAACAGAACAGCAGGCGATAGATGCAGGAACGACTTGGTTCGATGCAGATCTGTTTCGTGGTAATCCAGACTGGGAAAAATTACATAATTACCCACAGCCGAGGCTTAGCGCACAAGAGAAAACCTTTTTAGACGGACCCGTTGAACAAGTTTGCGCCATGGTAAACGATTGGCATATCACGCACGAGATTGCTGATCTTCCGCCAGAGGTATGGCAGTTTCTAAAAGATAATCAATTTTTTGCAATGATCATCAAAAAGAAATATGGCGGATTAGAGTTTTCAGCTTTTGCCCAATCAAGAGTTTTACAAAAACTTAGTGGGGTAAGTACGGTATTAGCAAGTACCGTTGGTGTTCCAAACTCATTGGGCCCCGGAGAATTATTGCAAGAATACGGTACAAAAACTCAGCAAGATTATTATTTACCTCGCCTTGCTAAAGGTATTGAAATCCCCTGCTTTGCCTTAACTAGTCCTGAAGCTGGATCGGATGCAAGTGCAATTCCAGACACTGGCGTTATTTGCCGACAAGAATTTGAAGGTAAAGAAATATTGGGGATGAGACTAAATTGGGATAAACGTTATATTACACTTGCTCCCATTGCCACCGTATTAGGTTTGGCGTTTAAATTAGAAGATCCTGATAACTTGCTGGGTGATAAAAAAGAGTTAGGCATAACCTGTGCGCTTATTCCCACCGATATGGAAGGGATCACAATAGGTCGACGACACTTCCCGTTAAATATTCCTTTTCAAAATGGCCCTACTCAAGGTAAAGATGTTTTTGTTCCCCTTGATTATATTATTGGCGGCAGTGACATGGCCGGGCAAGGTTGGCGAATGCTAGTAGAATGTTTATCGGTAGGTCGTGCAATTACGTTACCTTCAAACAGCGCTGGTGGAGTTAAAACTATAGCCTTAGCTACAGGAGCCTATAGTCGTATACGTAAACAATTTAAATTACCCATTGGTAAAATGGAAGGCATTGAAGAAGCTTTAGCTCGAATTGGCGGTAATGCTTATTTAATGGATGCTGCCACAACAATGTCAACAGGGGCAATTGATCTTGGTGAAAAACCTTCTGTTATTTCCGCTATTACTAAATATCACCTAACAGAAAAAATGCGAGCCTCAATGAATGATGCCATGGACATTCATGGAGGAAAAGGTATTTGCATGGGGCCAAGTAATTACCTTGCACGAAGTTATCAAGGGGCACCTATTGCTATAACAGTGGAAGGGGCAAATATTTTAACGCGCAGTTTAATTATTTATGGCCAAGGTGCAATTCGCTGTCATCCCTATGTATTAGCAGAGCTAGAAGCAGCAAGTAATAGTAATGAAGAGAAAGCATTACATGATTTTGACCATGCATTATTTGGTCATATTGGTTTTAGTATCAGTAATATTAGTCGAAGTTTATCTTATTCATTTACCGGTTCACATTTTTTATCAAGTCCGTTTAATGATGAAACTAAACGTTATTATCAATTGTTAACCCGTTTTAGTGCTAACTTAGCCATGCTAAGCGACATAGCCATGTTAGCCTTAGGCGCTGATTTGAAAAGAAAAGAACGAGTTTCAGCACGTTTAGGCGATGTATTAAGCCATTTATATCTAGCCAGCGCTTGTTTAAAGCGCTTTAATGATGAAGGAAGGAAAAAAAGCGATTTACCTCTATTAAAGTGGGCTGTTGAGGATTCCTTGTTTTCTATTCAACAAGCAATTGATGAGCTGTTAAATAATTTTCCTAATAGATGGCTCGCTCGAAGCTTGCGTCTAATTATCTTCCCCTTAGGCACTTGGTTAACTAGGCCCAGTGATAACCTAGACCACCAAATTGCTACTTTGCTACAAACGCCCTGTGATGTGAGAACACGGCTTGGTAAAGATCAATATTTAACCCGTGATGACTGCAATATTTTTGGGCTATTAGAGCAAACGTTAGAAAATATCATTGCCTCTGAGCCAATTTTCGAAAAAATATGTATAAAGTTAGATAAAAAACTTCCCTTTTATCAGCTTGATAAAGTAGCCGAGCTTGGTTTAGCTGCAAATGCAATTTCGGAAGCTGAAGCCACCTTATTAATTAAGACAGAAGAAGGCAGAAAAGCGATTATTTCAGTTGATGATTTTGATAATAGTGAACTGATAAGTAATAAAAATGATACTAATTCTCTACAGAAAAAGTTCAAACGTTTACTTGAAGGAGCCTAACTTAATAAATTAGGCTAAAAATATTCTGCTCTAAAAAATGCACAAGGTTTACCTTGTGCATTTCTATTTAAAAGAACGTTATAAGAATGATAATAACTCTTGATCAAGTTGCATTAATGTTTTTGGATCAGCCATCATGGTTTTAGCTAAGGATTTTGTTCGTGGTAATATCCGTTCAAAATAAAACTCTGCCGTTTTAATTTTTGCTCGGTAAAAATCACGGTTATCTACATCTGTAGCTAATTTTTCATACGCTGTCTGGGCCATCTGTGCCCAACAATAGGCCATCACAATATAACCAGAGTACATCAAATAATCCACCGAAGCTGAGCCCACAATATCTCTATCTTTCTTAGCCTTTAACGCCAAACGTAGTGAATATTGCTGCCAATTCACGACTGAATTACTTAGCGGCCATATAAATTTATTCATTTTGCGTTTATGTGGATTAGTCGAAATGACACTTTTATCTTTACAATACAGTAGTATTTCCTTAGTGAACGCTTTTAATGATTTACCCCGTGTCAGTAAAATTTTACGACCCAAAAGATCTAATGCTTGAATTCCCGTTGTTCCTTCATAAAGTGTAGATATACGGACATCACGAACAATTTGCTCCATTCCCCATTCTTTGATGTAGCCATGACCACCAAATATTTGTAAACCCTGATTCGCACTTTCATTGCCAAGTTCGGTTAAAAACGCTTTTAATATAGGTGTAATAAGCCCTAACCTATCGTCTGCTACCTTTCTATCAGCATCGGTTTTCGCCATTTCAATATCATCAACAATTTTAGCTGTATAATAAATCATGGCTCGTCCGCCTTCAGAAATAGCTTTTTGTGTCATCAACATTTTACGTACATCGGGGTGAACGATGATAGGATCCGCAACTTGTTCAGGAGATTTTTTCCCGGTAAGTGCGCGCATAGAAAGTCTCTCTTTGGCGTAAATCAATGAATTTTGATAAGCCAACTCGGCACTGCATACTCCTTGTAATGCTGTGCCTACACGTGCTGTGTTCATAAAGGTGAACATACATTCTAACCCTTTATTTTCAAGCCCTATTAATTCTCCAACCGCATTATCAAAATTTAATACCGCAGTCGAAGAAGCCTTAATCCCCATTTTTTCTTCAATTGAACCACAGGTAACATGATTACCTTCGCCTAAATTGCCTAGTGCATCCGATTTTATTTTAGGCACAATAAATAAAGATATACCACGAGTACCAGCTGGCGCATCAGGAAGCCTAGCAAGTACAATATGAACAATATTATCTGTTAAGTCATGCTCTCCCGCCGAGATGAATATTTTAGTACCTGTAATTTTATAGGTACCTTCACCATCAGGCTCTGCTTTAGTTTTTACTTGCCCTAAATCAGTACCACATTGGGGCTCAGTTAAACACATAGTGCCAGCCCAAGTTCCCTCGGTTAACCTTGGTAGATATAAATTCTTTTGTTCAGTACTGCCATGAGTTTGTATCGTATTCATAGCGCCATGACTTAAGCCTGGATACATATACCATGACCAATTTGCCGACCCTAGCATTTCTGATTTCACCATACCTAATGAGGGGGGTAAACCCTGTCCACCATGTTCAACAGGGTGAGATAAGCTCTGCCAACCACCTTCAACATATTTTTGATAAGCGTCTTTAAAACCCTTTGGTGTGATAACTTTACCCTCATCAAAAATGCAACCTTCCTTATCACCACTTTGATATAAAGGCAGTAATTCATTTTCACAAAACTTAGCACACTCGTAAAAAATAGCATCGACTAAATCAGGGGTTACGTCTTCAAATTCTTCGTACTTTTGATAATGCTTGTAATAATCGAAAACATCTTCAATTAAAAATTTGATATCTGTTATGGGGGCCTTGTAACTAAGCATATTATGCTCCTATCACTGAATAATTTTCATAGCTGCAGTTATTAAAACAATGGTTTCAGCTAAAGAGATTAGTTTAGATTAGAGCACTGGTCGTACCAGACAATCAAGCTATTTTTAGTTTTTTATTTTTAATTACCTTTATTACTGATAAAATAACACTGATTATTTTTAACTGAATTTAATAACAACATGTCAGAAAGCTATTTAGAAATACAATTAGATCAACAACCTATAGAGTTATATAAACTATTGAAAATTGCTGATTTAGTGGCAGGCGGCGGTGAAGCCAAAGTAGTAATAAGTGAAGGGTATGTGCTACTTAATGGTGAAGTCGAATATCAAAAGCGAAAAAAAGTTTATCATAACGACATCGTTGAATTTAATGGTGAGGTATTACAACTTATTATAAATGAACACTTTGAAGATGCCTTATCGGATCAATTAACCAATGAAAAAATTCAACAAACGCCTACGTTTCAATCCAACAGTGATGATAGCTTTGTTGAAAAACAAGAAAACCAAGTAGCATCCGACAGTGGAAACAAACCTAAAAAGGCTAAAAGAAGGCCTATCTCCTTTTAAATCCTCTTTTAATTAGGCTCTGTGATCTTTCGCGGTCACATAAAAATCATCATTTGGCAAAATGAATATACAGAAGGGAATAATAATAACTCTTCTAATTCAACGCGTCTAAACCTTAGTTAATTTACTAAATTGTTCTATCAGTTTCACCACTATAAAGCCTTAACGAGCAGCTTTACTCTTTCATTATTTGAGGTTGTTTTTAAACAAAAAATGGCAAGATGAAAAATTTATTATTTATTACTTTTTCATGGCTAACCTCCCTGATAGAATAGCGCTAATTTTATTTGTCTTCATGTTAGAGTAAGCCCAAATCTCGCTTACATCTATTTTACGGAAATTTTAGTGATGCGTACCAGCCAATATTTACTATCTACTTTAAAAGAAACCCCTGCTAGTGCCGAAGTTATTAGCCATCAGTTAATGTTACGTGCAGGACTTGTGCGTAATCTAGCTTCAGGATTATATACCTGGCTACCCACGGGTTTACGTGTGTTGAAAAAGGTAGAAAACATTGTTCGTGAAGAAATGGAGCGTGCAGGTGCTAACGAAATATCAATGCCAATGGTTCAGCCTGCCGATTTATGGGAAGAATCAGGGCGTTGGAATGATTATGGGCCCGAATTATTGCGCTTGAATGATCGCCATAAGCGTCCTTTCGTTTTAGGCCCTACGCATGAAGAAGTAATTACCAAGTTAGTTGCAAACGAGCTAAATAGCTACAAACAACTGCCTTTATCATTATTTCAAGTTCAAAATAAATTCCGCGATGAAATTCGTCCACGTTTCGGTGTTATGCGTGGTAGAGAGTTTTTAATGAAAGATGCTTACTCTTTTCATTTAGAGCAAGAGTGTTTAGAAAAAACCTATCAAATAATGTTTGATGCTTATTGTCGTATTTTCGATCGATTAGGTTTAGATTATCGCCCAGTTTTAGCTGATACAGGCTCAATTGGTGGCGATGCTAGCCATGAGTTTCATGTACTTGCTGATTCAGGTGAAGATGATATTGCCTTTAGTGATGGCAGTGACTTTGCTGCAAACATTGAAAAAGCTGAAGCATTAGCGCCATCACTTGAACGCTCAGAGCCCACTCAGACATTAACTAAAGTTGCGACCCCTAATGTTAAATCAATGGATGAAGTGGCTAGCTTTTTACAAGTTGAGTTAAAAAGTACCGTTAAAACGTTACTTGTTTGTGGTGTTGAAAATGAACAAGGTGAAACGCCTATTGTAGCGCTAGTACTTCGTGGTGATCATCAACTTAACGAAATTAAGGTTGAACATTTATCACAAGTAGCTTCACCGTTAGCATTTGCTAGTGAAGAACAGATATTAGCCTCTGCAAATTGTAATGCTGGCTCAATTGGCCCGGTTGGTTTAGATATTAATATTATTGTCGATCACAGTGCTGCTCAATTAAGTGATTTTGTTTGTGGTGCAAATGAGAATGACTATCACCTTACAGGCGTAAATTGGCAAAGAGATTGTGCTACTTACCAAGTTGCAGATATTCGCAATGTCGTTGTTGGTGATCCTAGCCCATGTGGTAACGGAAATATTATTATCAAACGGGGTATTGAAGTAGGCCATATTTTTCAATTAGGCACAAAATATGCCGAAGCTATGGGCTGTTCGGTATTAAACGAAGGTGGTAAAAACCAAACCTTAACCATGGGTTGTTATGGGATTGGCGTTTCACGTATTGTCGCTGCTGCAATTGAGCAAAATCATGATAAATACGGAATCAAATGGCCAAAAGCTATTGCACCTTTTCAAGTGGCTATTGTGCCGATGAATATGGCAAAGTCAGCTCGCGTAAAAGAAACCGCTGAAGCACTCTATGAAAAATTAAGCCAAGCAGGTATTGAAGTGATTTTTGATGACAGAAAAGAGCGCCCTGGTGTTATGTTTGCTGATCACGAATTAATGGGTACTCCTTTATTACTTATTATCGGAGAGCGCAATTTAGATGCACAACAAATAGAAGTGAAAAACCGTATTACCGGTGACAAGTCTTTACTTGCTATTGATGAAGTTATGTCGCTTTTTAACTAATGATAGTTAACAATCAAAAATAACTTTTTAAAGGGGCTAATCGCCCCTTTTTTAATGGTAAAACTAAAAGATATAAACTTTTCAAAAAAATAGTGCACATTATCATTAAAAACTTACCCTAAACTATTTCATTACGGGCTAATATTAGCAACAATAGAGGGTATATTCCTATACACATTAACTGAAGAAGTAACCGCATCATGAAAGCTATAATTAAGTCATCTAAATTAAACAATGTTTGTTATGAAATTAGAGGACAAATAGCAGCAGAGGCACGTCGTTTAGAAGACGAAGGGCATAAAATTCTTAAACTTAATATTGGCAACCCTGCCCCATTTGGTTTTGAAGCCCCCGATGATATTTTAAAAGACGTAATCCATAATTTACCTAATTCGCAAGGGTACAGCGAATCCAAAGGTATTTATTCTGCGCGCGTTGCTGTGATGCAATATTTTCAACAACAAGGTATTAAAGATGTTGGTGTTGATGATATTTTTATTGGTAATGGTGTGAGTGAACTTATTGTAATGGCTATGCAAGGTCTACTTAACGATGGTGATGAAGTATTAATTCCTGCGCCTGATTATCCATTATGGACAGCTGCCGTTGCGCTTTCTGGTGGTACCCCTGTGCATTACGTTTGTGATGATAACAACAAGTGGTACCCCGATCTTAAAGATATGGAAAGTAAGATTTCAGATAAAACCAAAGCAATTGTTTTGATTAACCCTAATAATCCAACGGGTGCGGTATACCCTGAAGAGGTTTTACAAGGAATTATTGCCCTTGCAAGAAAGCATAGTCTAATTATTTTCAGTGATGAAATTTACGATAAAATATTATTTGATGGTGCTAAACATATTCCAACGGCATCACTGTCTCAAGATGTTTTTATTATTACCATGGGTGGCTTATCTAAAAATTATAGAATCGCTGGTTTTAGAGCGGGTTGGATGGTTTTATCAGGCCCTAAAATTCACGCAGAAGATTACTTAGAAGGTCTAAATATTCTAGCATCAATGCGAATGTGCTCTAATGTCCCAAGCCAACATGCTATTCAAACCGCTTTGGGTGGGTATCAAAGTATAAATGAACTTATCTCTGGCGATGGTAGATTATTAAAGCAGCGTAATATGGCTGCCAAAATGATTAATGATATTGATGGTCTATCATGTCATCCAGCCATGGGCGCGTTATATTTGTTTGTTAAAGTCAATGCTAAAAAGTTTAACATTACTAATGATGAGAAAATGATTTTAGATCTACTGAAGCAAGAAAAAATATTACTTGTGCATGGTAGTGCTTTTAATATTAAGGCGCAAAATTACTTCCGATTAGTCTTTTTACCCAATGTGGATGAATTAGTGCCTGCAATGGAGAAATTGAAAAATTTCTTTTCTACTTATAAGCAATTATAAATCAACTTAATTATCTGGACGAGAAAGCTCGTCCAGTGTTTGCATGCAAGCTGGAAATTGAGAAATATAATACTCATTCACTTCTTCCCATTGCTGACAATGTTTCTTCACTCTTTCTCCTAGTAGCTTTGCTGCATCAGTAAACTCACGATTTCCGCCATTAACTTCTGACAAGCTATAGTGAAAAGCGGCTAAATCATCCGCCGCTTTAACAATCGCTTTAGTTTGCTTGTCCACCTTTACTTGTATAACTAAAGGAGCCATTGCACTTTGCAAATAGTCAGGTAAACCTTCATATACCATGGAATGTTCAACTTCACTTTCAATTTTTTTTATTTGCTTGGTCAACTCAGGGTTATAATATTTTAACGGGCTTGGAATATCTCCTACACCACCTGATTCACTGGCTTCATGGTACAAAGCAGCTAAAGCAATGGATGATGGGTCATAGTCACGATTAAATTTAATCTGACCAATCAGTGCAATTTGATGGCTAATTAATGCCACTTCAAATGAATGTTGAGCACAGGTTTCAGGCTCTCTTGTGGTCATTAAAGGCCAACGGATTATTTTTCTAAGTCTAAGCATCCAAGCACTGAAACTGCCTTTTTTATGATGAAACATTAATTACTACCTATATATTGCGAACATAAAGCGGTTAAATATTTATACCTAACAGCTATTAAATAGCCTACAAGCTAAACTTTTTAAGTACTATGACATTATTATTTGAATTTAGTGTAATGAATAATATTATCAATGCACTACTACCTTAACAAATACCTGAATAAAAAAAGCAGCCTAAGCTGCTTTTTATTAAAGAATAACTAAAATAAAAATTAGTTAAATTGACTAAGTAATTTATGCACAACGTCTTTAATTGTTGATGATGGTGCTTCTTTATCACCAGACGTTATACGCTTAACTGCCCAACCATGCCAAGCTGGTTGATGAGATTTAACATCATAAACATCAA
>JAWUXK010000065.1:0-27497 GCA_034111385.1 Colwellia sp.
TAGCCATACATTTCATTCCATGAAGCTTTCTCTTGAATTTCAGCTCCGCACTCTTTTTCAAAACCTGGACGACAATATAAAACAATAGAAGTCATGCGCTATTTTTACCTTGAATTTGTACATTCAATCGCCGCTTAACAACATATTGTAAGCAAGATACGATATAAATTATAAGTTATTTTTACCTTCAACTGACAATAATAACCAAGCAATCGCCAATGATATTCCGCCAAATGGCGTGAGTTTACCAATCAGTGGGAAACTGAAAAATGTTTTAATATAAATAGTGCCACTAAAGCACAATATACCGACAAAAAAGCCAATAGCTGCACACAGTAATATTTTAGAGGGTACTTTAACTGGCGAGTTTATAACCCAAACCAGTGTTGCCAATAAAGCCAACGTATGAAATAACTGGTACCGCAGCGCAGTATTTAAACTTGATTGCACATTAATTGGTAGTGCTTGTCCGCCATGGGCAAGCCAAGCGCCGAATAGTACAGAAAAGCAGCCACTAACACCAACAAAAATCATTAAAAATTGAATTATTCTACTCTTAGGTTGCATCGTTTTATTCATTAGCACTTTCTTCTTGGATAAATTGAGCAATGGTATTCACTGCTGTTTCGATATGTTGCTGATGGGTATAGCCTGACTTCACCCGTGGTTTTAAACTGTGATCACCATCGGGTAAAAAAACGAACTGGCATAGCGATGAAACATCATACTGCGCTATTTCAACTTGTGAGCCTAATGTATCACGATCTCCTTGTAGAATGAGTACAGACTTTTTCGTGTTTTGTAATGGCTCTAAACGAAGCTTCTCTGGCTTTTTTGGCGGATGAAAAGGATAACCTATACAAAAAACACCTTGAATTTCTGTCGCTATTTCATCCTCTGCAGCAATCATTGCAGCCACACGAGATCCCATCGACTTACCACCAATAAACACAGGTAATTTAGGTTGATGATTGCCCTTTATAAAGAACTCATTAACCACACGTTTATAGCAATCAATTAGTTTAGGCATTCTATCCGGTGGATAACGCTTACCTAGCTCAATGCGTTTGTCCATAAAGGGGAAGTTAAAACGTAACACATTTATATTGGCTTTATTGAATAATTCACTCACCTGCTCCATAAATTCATGATGCATATCAGCACCAGCACCATGAGCAAAAATAATTTGCGCTATCGGGTTATCCACTTTATTTTCAACTGTGCTAACTATTGTATTTTCCATTGACTACCCTAATTGTCCATCGATAATTATCTCTTGTTGTGTCGTTACCATATCAAGTAACCACAGCCTAAATGCTTCTATCTTTCCTATGTCTTTTTGTGTTTCTCGACACACTACAAAATAGGAATTTTTACTGACTAATACATCATCAAAGGGGCAAATTAAACGACCTGAATCGATATCCGGTTGTGCTAACGCACTATAAGCTAGCGCAATACCTTGTCCATACAAAGCTGCTTGTACTACCATCGATGAATGACTAAATATAGGTCCATGATTAACATTAACCCCGTCTAAACCTACTTGCTTAAACCAACGTTTCCAGTCTTTACGAGAAGTATCATGCAATAATGTATGATGCTTAAAGTCATCCAACGTTAATAAAGGCGGTTTACCGCTCGCAATTCCCTCTTGTAAAAGAAGTGGTGAACAGACAGGGATTAAGTATTCAGTATGTAACTTCTCAGCGTGAATAGTCGGCCAATTTCCACGACCATAATAAATAGCAACATCAACATCTTCCGTTAATGAATTTACAGGCTGCTCTACCGCTTTAATTCTTACATCAATATCTGGATGTAGATCATTAAAGGCACTTAACTTAGGCACTAACCATTGAATAGCAAAACTTGGCTGAGCGCTAACGGTAATCGTTCCTTTTGCTCCCCGAGCTAGCAACCTCTCTGTTGCTTCATAAAGTGAGTTAAACAGATCTTTTATGTCTAAATAATAAGACTGACCTTCTTCTGTTAATAATAAAGAGCGATTTTTTCGCATAAACAATTTAATGCCTAAATACTCTTCTAATGCTTTTATTTGATGACTCACCGCAGCTTGAGTAACAAACAACTCTTCCGCTGCTTTAGTAAAGCTAAGCTGTCTTGCTGATGCTTCAAAAGCTCTTAACGCGTTTAATGGTGGAAGTCTACTCGCCAAAATTCACCTATTTAATTATGTAACGTAAATAAACTGCCTGAACAGCTATGCATTAGAAAAATAATTATACATTAGTTTTTCTAATGCATTACATTAATATTTATCATTTTTAATGTTTTACTCTTTTGCGTAATATTGCACTTGTAGATGACGGACATCATCTACAACACGGTAGACTAAACAAGTAAAACATGTGATTCCCAACCCACATGTTTTACTTACTTCACAAAGCAAATACGAGAAAATACCTAATAAATCATCCTAAATAAAATTATTTATGAATGAGACAGTTAGGAAAAAATAAATGAAAAATACTAACGCACAAATAGACAAGAACATTATAAGAAAAATCGCTATCAACAACACAACGTTAGCCACAAGCTTAGTTGTCCTAATAACCACTAGCGCAATAGTTCAAGCTGATGAATTAGTAAAAGCAGAGCCAATCGAGCAAATAAATCTACATCAAGAAGCAACAGAAAGCTTAGCATTATCCTTTAGCAATTTAACTATCACACAACGTGATACGGATGATGTAACAACAAGCATGATGGCTAAACAACAGCGTTCAACATATACAAATATCCCAATTACGCTGACTAAAGTGAATTTAATTTCAGAGTAGTTAAAATATAGCGAAATTTAAAACTCGCAAATTAGAGCTAAAAAAGGCGCAATACTTATGTATTGCGCCTTTTTGTTTTCTAATTAGCTAGCGTCCTGATCATAGTAAATGACTAAAAAAACGTTACTAAACTCATATCATTAATCGGTTATCAAAGGTGGGAACCCTTTTACTAAGTCATCAATGGCTTTCATTTGAGCTAAATACGGTTCTAACTTGTCAAGTGGCAGCGCACAAGGCCCATCACATTTAGCAATAGACGGATCTGGATGTGCTTCAATAAACAAACCGGCAATACCAATAGCCATGCCGCTACGTGTTAACTGGGCAGCTTGTGCACGTCGACCATCTGCACTGTCAGAACGACCTCCAGGTTTTTGTAACGCGTGTGTAGCATCAAAAATAACCGGGGCGTATTCTCTCATCTCATCCATCGCTAACATATCAACAACAAGGTTATTGTAGCCATAACAACTGCCACGTTCACAAAGGATTATATTCTCATTACCCGCTTCACCAAACTTTTTAATAATATGTTTCATTTCATGAGCGGCTAAAAACTGTGGTTTTTTGACATTAATCACTGCGCCAGTTTTAGCCATAGCAACCACTAAATCTGTTTGTCTTGCTAAGAAGGCAGGTAATTGAATAACATCAACCACTTCACTAACCGGTTGTGCCTGATAGGGTTCATGCACATCAGTAATAATGGGAACGTTAAAAGTACTTTTGATTTCTTCAAATATTTTTAACCCTTCATCTAAGCCAGGGCCACGATAAGAATGAACAGAAGAGCGGTTCGCTTTATCAAAAGAGGCTTTAAACACGTATGGTATATTTAGTTTTTGCGTCACTTCAACATAGTGTTCAGCAATTGTCATCGCTAGATCACGTGACTCTAGTACATTCATACCGCCAAATAACACAAATGGCTTATCATTTGCCACTTCTCTACCTTTAACCGTCACTGATTTGATTGTCATAACCTTTCCTAAATTAAAAACTCTAAAAATGTCTATTAAATAAAACGAAAGTAAAGGATCCACTCTTTGCTATGTAATACAGCAATCAGATCACTTTACCCTTTCCCCATTAACAATTAGCTACCAATAATTCGCAATAATTGCCCACAAATCCAAGCCATATAAGTACCTAATGCATAACCTAAAACAGCTAAAAGTACACCAACAGGTGCTAACGATGAATGAAATGCTGAGGCAATAACCGGCGCTGATGCAGCGCCACCAATATTTGCTTGACTGCCTACTGCGAGATAAAATATAGGCGCTTTGATCATTCGTCCAACAATAAGGAGTAATGCTACATGTATTAACATCCATATCAAACCAATAATCACATATTTAGGCGCCTCAACTATTTGAGTAACATCCATATGCAAACCAATGGTAGCCACTAATATATACAGAAAACTACTACCCACTTTAGACGCGCCAACTGACTCTAGCTGCCTAACTTTAGTAAAAGAAAGTATTAAACCAACCGTAGTCGCTAAAACAATAATCCAAAACAATTTACTGTGTAAACTAAATTTTTTAAGTTCTGGAAAGTTTATTTGAAAATACGGCACTAAAAAGTCCGCCGCAAGGTGAGCAAAACCTGCTGAGCCAAACGCAATAGCGAAAATAAAAATAAAGTCTTTTAACTCTGGTCGTCTCGCATGTTTCTTATCAAATGCTTCAACTCTGCCAATTAGCTTATTTATACCTGAGGTATCTGCCCCATTCTTTACATCAATTCTTTTATGATTCGCAGCAAAATAAAGTAAACAAGCCATCCATAAGTTTGCAACCACTATATCGACCGTCACCATGATAGTAAATATTTTACCATCTGCACTATAAATTTCTTTCATAGCAAGCATATTGGCACCACCGCCAATCCAACTTCCGGCTAAAGCGGCCATCCCCCGCCAAACAGCATCAGGACCTGTTACCCCTAATAATTCAGGCCATATGGCTGAAGTTATTAACAAAGCAAGAGGACCACCTACAACAACCCCCAAAGTTCCGGTAAAAAACATAATAATGGCTTTACGACCTAACGCACTAATCGCTTGAATATCAATACTTAATGTTAATAAAACAAGACAAGCAGGTAATAAGTAATATTTAGCAACATCATCAACTTGACTAACTTCCGCACTGACAATACCAAAGGTATTTAATAGCGAAGGCAATAGATAACACATCAATAACGCGGGAACGTACTTATAAAATTTCTGCCAGATAGGATGTTGGCTACTAGAACTATAAAAAACGAAGCCCAAAATTAATAACAATATCCCTAAGACGGCAGCATCATTAGTAATGAGTGGAATTTCCGATGGTGCTGCTAACATCAAATCTCCTAAGGATATTTATAATTTGTAACCAAATTATAATTAATGAAGCGTGGGATCAGCTAATGTGATGTTATCAAGTTGAATTTTTAATAACTTTGCTGCGGGGTCTTTTGGGCATTGTTCAACAAAGTATCGGTAATCATCAACCGCAACTTTAAAGCAATCTAGTTGGTGCAATAAAAACCCGCGTTCACGCCTCTGAAGAGGATCGTCAGGGTTTAATGACAGTAATAAATCAACACACAACAATGCCTTGTCAAAGGCTAAGTCTCGGATTAATGCGTTTTTTAATCCGCTAAGGTGTTCTACTAAAATGGCTTGACGGTTCATTGTTGCAATTTCATGCTGGCTGGGATCACCTTCAAGATCATCTAACCGCAAATCAAGCTCATGCCAATCAAGAGATTCTCCCGTCACCGCATCAAAAATAATAGCATGCTGGTCATCACAACAAAGCCTCACCATCACTTTGGTCGGTACGTAAACTAAATCGGTAACAAAGCCACAGGCATTTATAATTTCACAGACAAGTACAGCCTTCACCATAGGAGACATCAATCGATAATTTAAACTTGTGGCCACTTTAAATGAATCTAATGGCCAAGTTTTTTTGTGATTATCAATAAATAAATGTTGATAATACAATTCGTTAAGCAATATTTCTGCTTTCTCTAATGGCGATTCAATTTCTGCAATTATAGCCTGACATTGTTCAATGATCTTTTCTAGAGAATCAAGCGATTGGTTTATTTGAGTATTACCTTGCTTTCTTGTTTCGCATAAAACATTTTGAAATATATGCTCTTCAAGAAGTACTAAGGTTTCTAATAAATCTTTTTCATCTGATTTTAATTCAGATAATAACAGTGTATGCATAAAATATTTTTGATTTTTCTTAAATAATTAGACTAAAAATAATGGCTCGCGTGTCATTGCTATACGTACAATTAACATAACCCAACCCATTGCACCTAAATAACCAATAATTTGCATTGGCTTATTACGCGCAAGTTTTAAGGTGAAGTATCCTGTAAATATATACGCTGCTACTGCAAGTAATTTTTCACCTAACCACAATTGTTCTACCGGATTAATTGAATATTGTACTGCCATCACTACACCGAAGGTTAATAGTAAAGTATCAATGATATGCGGTGTTATTTTTATCCACTTAGCTTGCAATCTAGGGGAGTTAGCTATGGTCCACACAAAGCGTAGCGTAAATAAAATAATACTAATGACTGCTAAAGTCATGTGAAGATGTTTAAACATAATGTGTCCTATTTTCTGTAATTAACTAAATATTCTATCAACTAAAAGCCAGAGAAAGTGGCCCAAGAAATACGGTCATGCCCATTTAAATCTTGCTTAGTTTGTACATTTTTGTAACCCAAATCCGTCAATATTCCTCTCACTTCATGACCTTGTTCAAAGCCATGTTCAAAAAACAATTTGCCATCAGTATTTAAAAAGGTTTGTGCTTTATTCGCAATATGCTTTATATCAGCCAAACCTTGTTCATTTGCAACTAAAGCTGTTTTAGGCTCAAAACGCACATCACCTTGGGTTAAATTTATATCGTCGCCATCAATATAGGGTGGATTTGAAACGATGATATCAAATTTTTTATTTTTCGATATTTCCCCAAACCAATCACTTTGATAAATATTAACCTGTGTTAAATTAAGATCTTTAGCATTGCGTTGTGCAAGTTTTACCGCTTCAATACTAAAATCAATGGCTTCAATATTCCATGTTGCCATTTCACTTGCTAATGCAAGTGCAAGTGCACCAGTACCCGTTCCTAGATCTAAACAGGTAATATCTTTATTATCGCTATAAAGTTCAAGTACAAGTTCTACTAATGTTTCGGTATCAGGTCGAGGAATTAATGTGGCTTTAGAAACCGAAAAAGGTAATGACCAAAACTCTTTTACACCCGTGATATAGGCGATCGGTTCACCTTGAGCGCGACGAGCTAGTAGCTTTTCAAAATCAACAACCTGTTTATCACTAAGCTCTTTTTCTGGCCAAGTAAGTAAATAACTACGCGCTTTATTGAGCACCAAACTTAATAATATCTCTACATCAAGTTTGGCACTATCAGAGCTAACAGATAATAATTTTTGCCCTTGAAAAATCAAGTTGGCGATAGAGTTATCGCCAGCTAAATGAACATCTAAAGACATTTTATTCAACGATTGCACTATTCAATTAGTGTTGCTCAGCTAATTCTGCTAGCAAGTCAGCTTGGTTCTCTTGCATAATCGGCTCCATGATCAACTGCAAGTTACCTTCAATAATTTCATTGAGGCGGTATAAGGTTAGATTGATACGATGATCACTCATACGACCTTGAGGAAAATTATAAGTACGAATTCTCTCAGAGCGATCACCACTAGCCACTAAATTTCGGCGTGATGACTCTTCTGCACTTCGGCGTTTTTCATCTTCAGCCTGTTGTAAACGTGCTTGTAATACTGACATGGCTTGCGCACGGTTTTTATGTTGTGAACGTTGATCTTGACACTCAACCACAACACCCGATGGAATATGTGTAATTCGAATAGCGGAATCAGTTTTGTTAACATGCTGACCACCCGCCCCTGAAGCGCGGAAGGTATCAACTTTTAGATCGGCTTTGTTAATTTCAATCGCTTCAGACTCAGGGATTTCTGGCATTACGACCACAGTACATGCAGAAGTATGCACACGACCTTGTGATTCTGTTTCGGGTACACGCTGAACCCGGTGACCACCTGATTCAAATTTCATCTGACCGTAAACACCTTCGCCATTTACTTTCATAATCAATTCTTTATAACCGCCTTGTTCACTTTCATTCGTGTTCATGACTTCTATTTTCCAGCCTTGCTTTTCAGCATAACGGCTGTACATTCTAAACAAATCACCTGCAAAGATTGCAGCTTCATCACCACCAGCGCCAGCTCGAATTTCCACGAAACAGTTGTTATCATCATTGGGATCACGCGGCAGTAATAATATCTGTAATTCTTCAGCTAAATCAGCAACTTCTTTTTTCGCTTCTTTAAACTCCTCTTGCGCCATTTCTCGCATCTCAGGATCTTCGTCTTTTAACATTAATTCTGCAGTAGCAAAGTCATCTTCAGCGCTTCTATAGCGGTTGAACACAGAGGTAACTTCATCTAAGCGCTTAAATTCTTGTGATAAAGAGCGAAACTTGTCTTGGTTGCTAATAGTTTCAGGATCAGATAATAAGGCTTGAACTTCTTCAAAGCGCTCAACAAGCGCTTCAAGCTTATGGTAAACGGACGATTTCATTAAAATATTCTTTGCATTAAATGAGGAAAAAACTAAATTGGCGCTATTCTACCACAGTAAATTAATAGATAACGTAACGGAGATAAAATTTCTTAAATGAAAATCAAATACAATGAGAGTTATTATCATTTTTCAATGAATAAAAGTAAGTATTTAGTATTGCGGCAGAAGTCTTAATTTAAGGGGTTAATATCAATAACCGGCTATTTTTCATTATCAATATTAAAAACATCACGAAGGTAAATCAATTTATCTAACTCGCCACCTTGAGCCGCTGATTGCAATGCGCTCGTGGGTGCATGCATAAACTTGTTCGTTAGTTTAGTGGCTAATTCACCAATAATGGCTTCTGAATCTTTACCATTTTTTAATTGCAATAACGCTTTTTCAAGTAGTTGATCACGTTCGCGTAAACACTGTTTACGATAATTAACAACAGTATCTTGGGTATTTAATCCTCGTAGCCATGACATAAAGCTATCTGACTGATCATTGACAATACTCTCAGCTTCAACAGCGGCTTTACGACGATTATCTAAATTTTCTGCAATGATGCTTTGTAAATCATCAACGGTATACAGAAATACATCTTCTAATTCACCAACTTGCTCTTCAATATCGCGAGGGACAGCTAAGTCAACCATAAAAATAGGCTGATGACGGCGTTTAATCAGTGCTTGTTCTACCATACCTTTGCCAATAATAGGCAAAGTAGAGCCTGTTGAACTGATCACAATATCAGCTTTGCTCATGTAGTCAGGAATTTGAGCTAAAGTGATAACATCAGCGCCAATTTGCTTAGCCATATTTTCAGCGCGATCGATTGTTCGATTGGCAACAGTAATCTTGCCTACTTTATTCTCATATAAATGTTTCGCGACAAGCTCAATCGTTTCACCTGCACCCACAAGTAACACTTTCACTTTATCGAGGCTAGCAAAAATATGTTTAGCTAAATTAACACTCGCAAAAGCAACCGACACGGCACTTGCGCCAATTTCGGTTTCTGTCCGCACTTGCTTCGCTGCACCAAAAGTACGTTGGAATAATCGATCCATCACTAACGCCATAGAACCGGCAGCTTTGGCTTGACTATATGCTTGCTTCATTTGACCTAAAATTTGAGGTTCACCCAAAACCAAGGAATCTAAACCACAAGCAACACGCATCATATGATTAACGGCTTGTTGATCTTGATGCCAATATAAACTAGGTAAAATAATAGAAGCAGGTACATTATGGTAACTTTCTAGCCATTGAACTAAGCTTTCTTGCGTTAACTTGATATCACCATCTTGAACAAGGTACAGTTCGGTTCTGTTACAAGTAGATAAAATAGCCACTTCACGACACTGCACCGCTGACAACATTTCCTGTAAGGCAGTCGATAATCTATCCGGATTAAAGGATATTTTTTCTCTGACCGCAACAGGGGCAGTTTTGTGGTTAATTCCTACGGCAACAATGGACAATGTAATAAACCTATTGATAAAAACAAATATAAAGTCATCTTCAAATTAAAGTTAACTTTTAAATTATACGTTAACATCCCTATTATTGCTCAAGATTACACGTTAAGACATGATTTATAATAAAAATCATCATAAAGAATAGTATTTGTTGAGCTTTTGTTAACTATTTTACAAAATACTACTGTTAATTTAAAGCCCTTAGGCAAAACAAGTGTATTGAATTGATACCTTGGCTATGTTCAAATATCTTCACTTACACCTGTTAGTAACCTCCCAATGGCTAAGCATTCATCTTTTTTATTTTTCATATTCGCTCTATCTAGTACTCTTTTGTCAGGCTGTGCTACAAAACCAACTAACGAACCGCCAATGATCATTGTGCAGCATAATGCGGCACAAAGAGCTGCGCTATTAACGCAAATCAATCAATGGAACCTTCGTGGTAAAATAGCCTTTATAGAGCAACGAAAGGATCAAACAAGCAAACGAGAAAGTGCCAATATTGCATGGCAAGTAAATGAAAAAAATCAAACTCAAAAGCTTAATTTAACAAGCTACTTAGGAATTAACGTACTTCATTTAGCATCAGAAAAAAATAACCATTTAATTAAGGTCAATGGTAAAGAGTATAAAGCGAATAATTTAGCTCATTTAGTGTATTCTCTTACTGGGCTAACCTTACCCACCAAAGCATTAAACTTCTGGTTGAAAGGCCTTCCTTATCAACCTTCAGATGAAGTGGAATTATCAACTGTCAATCAGTTACCCCTTACGTTAACAAGTCAATTCGAAAATATTCAATGGCAAATAGACTATGGTAAATATCAACTGTTTGACGGTTTACAAATGGCAACCCATTTCTCTATCAAAAAGGATGGTTTACTAATAAAATTAGCCATCAAAAAGTGGTCTTTAACACGCTAACTGCACTTAACCTTAATTACTCTTAAGTAATAACATAATGAAAACATATATAAACAAACCCTATAAATTCCCTGCCCCCGCTAAACTAAACTTGTTTCTTCATGTGGTTGGGCAACGTAATGATGGCTATCATGAATTAGAAACCTTATTTCAATTTCTTGATTATAGTGACAGCATTGAAATAACGGTTACGACAAATCCAGAGATAACATTATTAACACCTATTGACTTAGTGGATAACGAAGATAATTTAATTGTTAAAGCGGCTAAATTATTACAAGAAAATATACGTAAAAAAAATAACAATAATGAAAAGGTCTTAGGTGCAAAAATAAGCATCGTTAAGATACTTCCTATGGGCGGTGGCTTAGGTGGAGGCTCTTCAAATGCGGCAACCGTATTAGTTGCCCTAAACACCCTCTGGCAATGCGGATTTTCAACAGAGCAATTGGCAGAGTTAGGCTTAAGCTTAGGTGCTGATGTTCCCATATTTATACATGGGTTTGCTGCTTTCGCTCAAGGAATTGGAGAAAAATTAACCCCTGTAAATCCAAAAGAGCATTGGTATTTAGTGAGTAAACCTGACTGTAGCATTTCAACAGCCGCTGTATTTCAGTCTCCCGAATTACCAAGAGCCACAGAAAAACTTCCCCACAACGACTTTAATAGTCATTATCAAGATGATGATTTATTTAAGGGTTACCCGTTGAATAATGGGAAATACCATAATGATTGCCAAACTATGGTAATAAAACATTACGATAAGGTTGCCAACTTACTCGCTTGGTTGGTAGAATATGCGCCGTCTAGAATGACTGGGACTGGGGCATGTGTTTTTTCATGTTTTTCCAGTAAACAAGAGGCATATGACCTACAGCGTAATCTTCCTAAAGGGATAGATTCATTTATCGCTAAAGGATTAAATAAGTCACCTCTTTTGACTGTTATTGAAGACTTACATACATAAGAAAGTTAAACTACATTTGCTGAAACTAGCTGTTACAGCTAGCGTTAATTTTAGCTATATACAGCTCCATATTTATTAACACAACAATAAATAAAGAGTATATTTTAATGTCAAAAGTTTCTGAGGAACTGACTGTGCCTGACATGAAGATTTTTGCGGGTAATGCCACCCCTGAACTGGCCAAACAAATTGCAAATCGCTTATACATTACTTTAGGCGATGCCAAAGTTGGTAGTTTTAGTGATGGTGAAATAAGTTTTGAAATCAATGAAAATGTTCGTGGAAGCGATGTTTTTATTGTTCAATCAACCTGTGCACCAACCAATAATAATCTAATGGAATTAATTGTGATGATTGACGCTTTTCGTCGCGCATCAGCAGGAAGAATTACTGCCGTTATTCCTTATTTTGGTTATGCTCGCCAAGACAGACGTGTGCGAAGTGCACGTGTACCCATTACAGCAAAGGTAGTTGCTGATTTCTTATCCAGTGTGGGTGTTGACCGAGTATTGACGGTTGATTTACACGCAGAACAAATCCAAGGTTTCTTCGACGTACCTGTTGATAATGCTTTTGGCACACCTATTTTATTAGAAGATATGAAAAACCGTGAGTTAGATAACCCGGTTGTAGTTTCTCCTGACATTGGTGGTGTTGTACGTGCTCGTGCAGTAGCAAAATTATTGAATGACGCCGATTTAGCTATTATCGATAAACGTCGACCTAAAGCCAACGTTGCCCAAGTAATGCATATTATTGGTGATGTTGAAGGCCGTGACTGTATTATTGTTGATGATATGATCGATACTGGTGGCACATTAGCCAAAGCAGCAGAAGCATTGAAAAAACATGGTGCAAAACGTGTTATTGCTTATGCTACTCACCCGGTATTATCAGGCAACGCTGCTGAAAACTTAAAAAACTCAGTTATTGATGAAGTGGTAGTAACGGATTCAATTCCATTATCACCAGCAATTCAAAAGCTTAAAATGGTTCGTCAACTAACATTAAGCGGTATGCTCAGTGAAGCAATTCGCCGTGTTTGTAATGAAGAATCCATTTCAGCTATTGTTGATCAATAAGCTATAATTCAAAATTCTTTAAAGCCGATGTTATGTAGTTAACATCGGCTTTTTTATTGACTGTTTTTTATCGCCAATAGGTAATAATCAATAGCTTTAACTTACCTGTAATGTTATTATTTCGCGCCTTTTTTATCTAGCAAGGTTTCTTTCTTAGAAAACTTAATAGATAAGCAGAGGTATATCCTTGTTTTTGGTCGCAAAAAACAAGACTTAATTTTTATTTATATTATATAAGAGTATTTATCATGACTGATTTATTTACTTTGGATGCAGAACTACGTACAGATTTAGGGAAAGGTGCGAGCCGCCGCCTACGTCACGCGAATAAAGTTCCTGCTATCCTTTACGGTGAAGGCCAAGAGCCAGTATCTTTAACTTTAGAGCACAAAAACGTTTTCCGTGCTCAACAAGAAGAAGCTTTTTATTCACACGTATTAACGTTAAACATTGCTGGCAAGCCAGTTGAATGTTTAATCAAAGACATGCAACGTCATCCGTTTAAGCAATTAGTAATGCACATGGATTTCTTACGTATTGATGCAAAACATGCTTTACATGCTAATGTTCCTGTTCACTTCATCAACGAAGAGAACCTTGCAAAAGCAGGTGCAACTATTGCTCACCATGTAACTGAAATTGCTGTTAGTTGTTTACCAAAAGATTTACCTGAATTTATCGAAGTTGATTTAGTTGACTTAGAAATTGGTCAAACAATACATTTATCAGACGTTACATTGCCTGCAGGCGTTACCTCTGATGAATTAGCTAAAGGCGAAAGCCATGACCAAGCGGTTGTTACCGCTAATGCTGCTAAAGTACAAAAAGATGATGAAGATGAAGCCGATGCTCCTGAAGCAGAAGCTCCTGCTGCTGAATAATCAAACTTTATTCAGTTAGCTATTTAACTTAAAGATGAATAGTTAATATGACTATTAAGTTGATTGCGGGGCTAGGTAATCCTGGCCCCGAATATTCAAGAACACGTCACAATGCGGGTGTTTGGTTTGTAGAAGAACTAGCACGACGCAATAATATCTCCCTTCGCCCCGAAAAAAAATACTCCGGCCTTTATGGAAAAGGACTTATAGGTAATGAACTTGTTCACCTATTAATCCCAACTACCTTTATGAACCGAAGTGGTCAAGCTGTGGCTCCTTTAGCTAATTTTTTCCGCATCAGTGTTGAAAATATATTAATTGCTCACGATGAATTAGACATGTTACCCGGCTCAATAAAAATCAAGCAAGGTGGCGGACATGGTGGACATAATGGTTTAAAAGATATTATTACTCGCATGGCAAATAACAGAGATTTTTATCGTTTACGTATTGGTATCGGGCATCCTGGTCACAGAGACAAAGTTACCGGTCATGTATTAGGTAAAGCGCCACAAAATGAACAATCACTAATTGAACAGGCCATTGATGAAGCCACTCGTTGTTTCGATATTTGGCAAGTCGATGGTTTAAAAAGTGCGCAACAACGCTTGCATGCATTTAAAGGTATGTAAAAGTCAAAACCATACAAATAAACAGTCTGTTGGCTATTAGCCAACAACACTTACTCAACAATTAAAATTAACAAATACAGGTAAATATTATGGGATTTAAATGCGGCATTGTTGGTTTACCCAACGTAGGTAAATCAACCTTATTTAACGCACTCACTAAAGCAGGTATTGAAGCAGCCAACTTCCCTTTTTGTACTATTGAGCCAAATACCGGTGTAGTTCCTGTACCTGATCCACGTTTAGATCAACTAACAGCCATCGTTAAACCTGAGCGTGTTTTAGCAACAACCATGGAATTCGTTGATATTGCCGGTTTAGTTGCAGGCGCTTCCAAAGGTGAAGGGTTAGGTAATAAATTTTTAGCAAACATTCGCGAAACTGACGCGATTGGTCACGTTGTTCGTTGTTTTGAAAACGACAATATTATTCACGTTGCCAATAAAGTAAGTCCTATTGATGATATTGAGGTAATCAATACCGAGTTAGCATTATCGGATATGGATACCGCAGAGCGTGCTATTTTCCGTTTAGCTAAGAAAGCTAAAGGTGGAGATAAAGACGCTAAGTTTGAAATGCCTGTATTAGAAAAAATATTAAAGCATGTTGAAGAAGGTCATATGGTACGTTCTTTAGAATTATCTAAAGAAGAAAAATCTGCCATCGATTATTTAAACTTCTTAACGATTAAACCAACAATGTATATTGCTAACGTTAATGATGATGGATTTGAAAATAACCCTTATCTTGATGAAGTGCAAAAAATAGCGGATGCTGAAGGCGCTATCGTCGTTGCTGTTTGTGCTGAAATTGAAAGCGAATTATCTGAGATGGATGATGAAGACCGCGTTGAGTTTATGGCTGATTTAGGTTTAGAAGAACCCGGCCTAAATCGCGTTATCAATGCTGGTTACTCTTTGCTTCACTTGCAAACATACTTTACAGCAGGCGTTAAAGAAGTTCGCGCTTGGACAGTTAAACAAAATGCTACTGCACCACAGGCAGCAGGTGTTATTCATACTGACTTTGAAAAAGGCTTTATTCGCGCTGAAGTTATCGCCTTTAATGACTTCATCGAATTTAACGGTGAATCAGGCTCTAAAGAAGCGGGTAAATGGCGCTTAGAAGGTAAAGAATATAAAGTGAAAGATGGCGATGTTATTCATTTCCGCTTTAACGTATAGCGATATGTAGTTGTTTTAACTATGATCAATATAAAAACGCACCAACATCTGGTGCGTTTTTTATTTCAGCTGCGGTAAAGTATCCAATAATCGTTTATACACCTTGTCTTTTCAGCTTACAAATCGCCTATAGCCATTTTAGAATTAGCATGGGAAAGCATCAAATTGAGCAGACAATAAGCAAACAAACAAAAAGTGCATTTATTTAGAAGAAAACGGTTGACGAACGGCAAGTAGATTTGCATAATACGCGCCACTTGCTACAGAGCAGGTTGGTAAGGCTACATAGCTCAGTTGGTTAGAGCACATCCCTCATAATGATGGGGTCCCAGGTTCGAGTCCCGGTGTAGCCACCATTTTTACTTTGATGTTTCATCTAAGTAAAAAGAGTTCAAAACTCTTTAAAATTTTGAATGTAATGCGGGTTTGGCGGAATTGGTAGACGCGCCGGATTTAGGTTCCGGTATCGCAAGATGTGAGAGTTCAAGTCTCTTGACCCGTACCATTTAAAAAGACAACTTGTTGTCAATTGTAAAAAGTAAGTACATTGCAGGGATATAGCCAAGCGGTAAGGCAGCGGGTTTTGATCCCGTCATTCAGAGGTTCAAATCCTCTTATCCCTGCCATCTTTTTTACTATTCATCTTGAATAAAAAAAGTTTAATGTAATTACTCACCCTGTAGGGATATAGCCAAGCGGTAAGGCAGCGGGTTTTGATCCCGTCATTCAGAGGTTCAAATCCTCTTATCCCTGCCATCTTTCTTTTCAGAAAAATCAAAATGCAATGCGGGTTTGGCGGAATTGGTAGACGCGCCGGATTTAGGTTCCGGTATCGAAAGATGTGAGAGTTCAAGTCTCTTGACCCGTACCATTTCAATAATTTCTAATATTAGTCTCATTCCCACTACAACTAATTATTATAGAAATTGCTATACGTGCTAGATATAAGAATGACTTCCCTATCCTATTTATACAATCCAATTAGTAGTAAATTCAGCTTTTAAACAGCCTTATTGTAATACTAATCATCGCTTTTTATTTTTTTCTTACGACGTATTACAAAAAATAGTATTAACGCAATAACAATAATGACGCCGTTTCCCGCAGCGACCATAATGAGTGTTTGCATCTCTTTTTCTTCTTCAGCGATTTGATAGTCTATTTTTGCTTGCGCCAATTCAGCTTCTCTATCGGCTAATAGTTTTTGCGCTCTATCAACACTCACCGTTTTTTCAACACCATTCTCATCGATTGTTGTCATCAAGAATTCGTTATCTTTAGGTTTAACATTAAAACTATACTCAGGTACCGTTAGACGAAATTCTCGTCCCGAAGTTGTTTTACCATAAGCATTGATATTAATACGGTAGATGCCTGATTCGGTATTTTCAATATCTTTACTCCGGCTATCACCTTGCTGATCACCCATTATAGAAAATGATTCAATGTGTTTATCTGGAAAAGTAAACTTACCTTGGAAAACCACACTATTGGGATCAACATAAGTGGGGTCAATGGTTAATGACATACTGTGTGGGCTATACTCACTTTCAGACGTTTCAACATCAATGTATATCGGAGATTTATGTAACACAATAGGCTTTTGACGCAGCTCACGAGTAGCCATAGGTAATTTAACTAAAAATACGGGCTGCCATTCACCTGCGGCAAAATCTAGCAGAAATTCACCGGTATAGAGCCCATCACCAGAGTATTCATCCAAATCATAACCATCATCTCGAAATGATGTTAACTTAAGCGCGTCAGCACCAAAATTATCGTAATCAGCATTATTGGTGCTATAAAAATGAACATCTAATTCAACTACATTACGAAAATGGGGGGTATCTATCTGTTCAGTGTCATTATAAATCTTACCAACTACTTTTAACGTTTCTCCCGATAAAACAACTTGGGGCAAAGGATCTACTTCTATTCTAACCTCAGACATCACCATAATTTGGCTTTTTGATAAAACTCGACCAATAGCCTGCCATGGTCCAGGCATTGGTTTTTTAATTTTGATCAAATCAAAAGTGCTATCATCATGCCATTGCACCTTGTTATGGTCGATGTTATCAATCCTTAATTTACTCCCGTCTGGGCGCACTAAAATAACAGGTAAGCTACCACGGTCTCGATAAAACAATAACGTGATTTCATCGAGGTCGGCATCTATACGAAAACGATTATCAAAATAAGGTATTTGATTTATTTTGTCGTCACTTTGAAGATACTTGAGCTTACTTTGATTTTTTATTGATTCCACTTGTTCAGAGAATGTTGTTGATGCTTGAGGTATTTCTTGAACGGCATGTGTTTCTGTATTTATTACGCTTATTAGCGTAACAAAACAAAATACCAATAACTTATTTATTTCCAAAGTGGCTCTCCTCCTTTTTGCTTCACAACCAATAACCTTTCTTTGTGTGCTTCTACTTCATCGGCAGAAGCAGCAATAACCTTTAGCTTTACTCGATCATTACTTAAACGTCTAATTGCATTAGCATCTTCACTAGTATTTTCACCAACAGACAAGTTAAACGTTGATTGCTTACGTGTCATTTCTACGTAAACAAAAGCAAGCAGCTGTGCATCAATTAATGCACCATGATAGGTACGGTCTATCAATTTATCTACTTTATAAAAACGTGCTAAATAATCTAATGTTTTGGGTGAGCCAAATTCATCTTTTGAGGTTTTTAAGGTATCAGTAACAGTACATATATCCTCTGTCATTGGTACTTTATTTTGAGCGCGATTTGCAAAGTTCAATAATGAGAATTCATGATCCATAAAGCCGACATCGAACTTGGCGTTATGGATAACTAATTCAGCACCACGGATAAAATCAATAAAGTCGTCAACAATCTGGGGGAAAGTGGGTTTATCATCTAAAAACTCATTCGTTAAACCATGAATATCAATGACTTCTTGATCCATTTGCAATACTTGACCACGGGGATCCAATGGCTTGATATATACATGATAGTTTCGACCCGTAAGTTGACGGTTAATCATCTCAACACAACCAATTTCAACAATTCGGTGTCCATCTCTGGGATTAATACCTGTTGTTTCCGTATCAAGAATAATCAAACGTTGATCTTGTGGGTTGTTGTCTTGACTATTTTTTACATTCACTGTGGGTGACCTTAATTATTGATAGGTGAAATTTGGTCCAGAATTACTTTTCGGGAATTTTTTCAGGGAATTCTGCTAAGTTTATGTTAAATCGCTCACTGTTATAACATAAAACAATTAAACTAGTCGTTAATATAGCTTGCATAATAAGCCATTGTATCGAAATTAACTGCCAATAGAAAAAGCCGATGCCATGAGTTAGCAAATCAAACAATAGCGCCACTATTAAAATTTTTCGGCTGTGTTGCCAACTAACTCGAATCCAATTGGCTGCACTAGGTCGTCGTAAACTGATAATTAATACAACAAATAGCCCCACAGAGCCCGATATTAAGCTTAAATAAAACAATGAGGTTTCAGGGTAAACCCAAGAGATAATGCTTACCCTATCGCGCATATTCGTTACTGACATCAACCAAACAAGGTATCCACGCAACACAAATAGCAAAACGAAATAAAAGCGTTTTGACAACTTAAGACAATCATAATTATCAAAATCTTCGACTGAATATTTCTGATACTTTTTGGGTTGTTGGCTCACTCAACAACCTTGACTGTTTCTTTATTCTCACCCTCGCGCTCTATTCTTAAATACTCCTGCCCTGCAATAATGGCTTTAACCGATTTAGAGTTAAATTCACGCGTGTATAAAGTATAAACCACCCAAATACTCATTGAGATAAACAAAATAGGATGGAAGAACCAACAAAGAGCCGCTAAGGCAAAATAATATGAACGAAGACCATAATTATAAGAATGCCCTGCTTGATCTTGTACAATCGCAATTTGTTTAGCATAAGCCTTTAAATTTTCATTCAAACCAGACGTATCTATTGGTGCTGCGCCTACCATCACATTAACAAATCCATACTGACGCATAGACCAAGTAAATTGAAAAAAAGAAAGCACAAAAATAAAAGCTAATAAGCTTAATTTAATTTGAATAGATAAATGACTAACATGATCCGCATAAGGCAGGGATACGATAACCGCTTCTAACGTATCTATTTGTGCAAACAACGCTAATATACCTGCCAAAATTAATAATGTACTTGAGGCAAAAAAAGCAATGTTTCGTTCTAAGTTAGCTAATAAGGCTGCCTCACCAACTCTGATATCTCGCGTGATGGTCTCGTACATCCAGTGAATTCTATGCTCATTTAAACTGCGAGCTAAACAATCGGTAGTTTTAGCTTTAACACGAGCAAACCAGGTATACCCTGACCAACATAAAAAAAAGGTAGATAAAGCAATGATATCAATAAGAGAAAACGGCATATGAGAAACCCTGAAAAAAGATGCATACAATAGTAAACGGTTGGCTAAAGACTGCAACTCAATATCAATGATAATTTACATTTAAACAGGGCAAGCCCTAAGCACAAATTAAACCAGTGATTTTATACCTTGTCCTAGTCCGGCTAGGGTGAGCGGATACATCTTATTGCCAACCAGCCCATTCATTATATTGATAGAAGGATAATAAGACCACTGTGCTTTGTTTTGCGGATTTAGCCAAATCACATTATCAAAATAATCGGTGAGTCTTTTCATCCACACACTGCCCGCTTCTTCATTCCAATGTTCAACACTACCACCGGGATAGGTTATTTCGTATGGCCCCATAGTGGCGTCACCAACAAATATCACTTTATAATCTCGGCTATAAGTGTGCAGCACTTGCAATAAATCTATTTTTTCATTGTGTCGACGGTTATTATCTCGCCACACACTTTCATAAAGGCAATTATGAAAATAAAAAAACTCTAAATGCTTAAATTCACCATGTATTGCCGAGAAAAGCTGTTCGCATACCTTGATGTGATCATCCATAGATCCACCAATATCAAAAAACATTAACACTTTAATGGCATTATGACGCTCAGGCTTCATTTTAATATCAAGATAACCCGCATTTCGCGCGGTAGCAGCAATAGTTTCATCAAGCGCTAGCTCCTCACTACTGCCAGTACGGGCAAATTGGCGTAATTTTCTTAAAGCAACTTTAAGATTACGCGTACCTATTTCAACATTTGCATCTAAATTTCTAAATTGACGTTTATCCCAAACTTTAGTGGCTCTTCGATGTTTTGACTCTTCTTGCCCGATGCGAACTCCCTCGGGGTTATAGCCATGAGCACCAAAAGGGGATGTGCCGCCGGTACCAATCCATTTGTTACCACCTTGATGGCGTTTCTCCTGCTCTTTCAAGCGTTCAGACAATGTTTCCATTAACTTATCTAATCCGCCTAAGGCTTTTATTTTAGCTTTTTCTTCTGCGCTCAGTTGTTTTTCAAAATGCTTTTCAAGCCAATCTTTAGGTATTTCTGATAAGTCTAATTCAAGGGTAGCAACACCTTTAAAGTAGTCCGCAAATGCACGATCAAATCTATCAAAATGCGCTTCATCTTTCACTAATAACGTTCGACTCACACTATAAAAGTCATCAATACTAGCAAACACTACGCCTTGCTCTAAGGCGCGAATTAAATCGAGTAATTCTCGTAGTGTACAAGGCACTTTGTAATCACGTACTTTACAAAAGAAATCAATTAACATTACATCGCTCTTTATTTTTTAATATAAACCTTAACGTTGGCCACGGTGCATAAAAGCAAGCTTTTCAAATAAATGTACATCTTGTTCATTTTTTAATAACGCGCCATGTAGAGGAGGAATAACTTTTTTCTGACGTGTTTCATGTAGCACTTCAGGAGAGATATCTTCAGCAAGTAATAGTTTTAACCAATCAATCAACTCTGACGTTGATGGCTTTTTCTTTAAACCGCGTACCTCACGCAAATCAAAGAATATAGCCAGTGCTTCATCTAAAAGCTTTTGTTTAATATTAGGAAAATGAACGTCTACAATGGCTTGCATCTCATCTTTTTCGGGAAAGCGAATATAATGAAAAAAACAACGCCTTAAAAAAGCATCCGGTAATTCTTTTTCATTATTTGAGGTGATAATAATGATAGGTCTTTGCTTAGCGACAATTTTTTCTTGCGTCTCATAAACAAAAAACTCCATTTTGTCTAAATTACGACTTGCATTAGGTAATGTTACTGATAAATATTCATCATAATCTTGAGCGGTTAATCGAGCCGCATCTTCCATTCTTTTGAAATACTCTTGATATTCTTGTTTACGAGTATCGAAAAGCTTTTCGGCTCGTTCTCGGCTCATTTTATATTTATGAAGGAGAAACGGGAGTAAACCAGAAGATATAAAAACCATGAATGCTGGAATTATATATTTAGGCTCAATCCATGTATCCACCAAACTACAAGCTTCTACAATTGCCAATAGTATCTCCTAGAAAGTTAACTGCTTGTTAGACGGGCAAAACCTTGTTTTCTACAAGTCATTAGCCGTCTTTATTTTTATAATAAAAATAAAAACTACCTTTAAATTCTCAGTATATCAAGCATTTATTGATTTACTTTAATGAGATTTTAAGTATACATGTTTAAATCACGTTTTCTTTGGTGAAAGCGTGCAAAAAGGATTAGAAAATATATAGCAAAATTTTTATTACTAATATCATGAATGCGCACTAGCGAGACATGATCACTTCTGCTGTAGCTGTAGCCAAGACTTTAAACTTATTAAGTGGCATAGAAAAATGTGACTTTCATCATAGCTATCTTCAAAAATACAGTTTTAACTTATTGATTTATTAGTTTTACTGTCAATCATAGACTTAGTAATTGAATAAATAATAACCACTCTATGATTGACAGTCCATTTAGGTGGAAAACTAACACTCTGAGTCAGAAGATAATTGTAGAAGCTAAATAAAGATCGAAACAAAAATCCCAAGCAAGCCTACTTATGCCGTTGAACACAAATGGGCTTTTGTGAATAAAGATAGAAACAAATGTGGCAGTAAGTTTTATTTATTAAAAAAGTACCAACAACACTTAAAATAAAGTTGGAACCTGACTTCAACTGGCATAAGTGAACCTTAATAATCATTCGAAACACATCATGAAATGACTGTGTTAACGTCTTCTGCGGTGCGCAAAGCGGAAGCTGTTGGTATCAACACCAAACCTTCCGCAGCTAGCCAACTGCGGACATTAGCATTACTACTTTATCTCTAAGCTTTAAGTGACCTTAACTTTTGTTCCGTTTTGCCAACTAACATCAGGCTTCCAAGTCTCTATCCACATAGGAATATCATAGGCGGGCATAGGTCTGGCAATGCCATAACCTTGTGCTAATTCACAGCCAAGCTGCAAAAGTGCAGTGCCATGCTCAATGGTTTCAACGCCTTCAGCAATAACGTCACGTTTAAATGATTTAGCTAAGGCTATCACACCTTCAACAATGGCTAAGTCATCAGGGTCATTCAACATGTCTCGCACAAAGCTCTGGTCTATTTTAATCAGGCTAACGGGTAACCGTCTAAGGTAAGTCAGGGAAGAATAGCCCGTGCCAAAATCATCTAAAGAAAATTTTACGCCCAGTGCTATACAGGCATTCATAGTGATTGAAACATGATGTACATCGTCTAAGGCACTGGTTTCCAGCACCTCTAGTTCTAAATAGCGGGGGTCAACATCTGGGTAGCCTGCTAACAGTGACCTTAACCTCTGTGTAAAGTCCGACTGCTGTAATTGTACTGCGGCAATATTTACGCTAGTGTTTAACGGGATATTAACCCCCATTGCCTGCCATTGGCTGATTTGTGTCAGTGCACTGTCAATAACCCATTCACCCATCTCTATACTCATGGGATTATTTTCAATAACAGGTAGGAAATCGATTGGATTTAATAGCCCGCGTTTTGGATGTTGCCAGCGAATAAGTGCCTCAACACCCACCACTACACCTGTTTTCATATTAACTTTCGGTTGATAATGGAGCACAAACTCCTGATTATCGAATGCGCTACGAATAGCCTCTAAGCTTTCCCGTTGTATTTTAATTTCATCATCGTGTGCAGTATCAAAGAAGTGATAACAATTTTTACCTGATTGTTTGGCTTTATACATGGCTTGGTCAGCGTGCCGCATGAGTATATCTGCATCTACGCCATCTTGAGGGTAGAGTGTAACCCCGATACTAGCAGAGACGTGTAAAACAGTCTCTCCTACCGTGATAGGCTCAGACGCTGCAAGCAATAGCCGTTCTAATATCGGCTTACAATCTTCAATATCGGCTAAATCAACTAATACCACGACAAATTCATCTCCCCCAATACGGGCAAGCGTATCTCCCTCACGTAAGGCATCTTTCATGCGAAGCGAGGCGATAATTAATAACTCATCACCCACATCATGTCCATGGGTATCATTGACGTGCTTAAAACCGTCTAAATCCAGGAAGACCACTGCCAGTAAATCATTATGCCTTTGGCTTTGCACCATGGATTGGCTTAAGCGGTCTGCGAGTAATACACGATTAGGTAGGTTAGTTAATTCATCGTAATGGGCCATTCGTTCGAGTTGGCCTTGTTGCTCTATTATTCGCGTAATATCAGCAAAGAGTGCAACATAATTACATGCGTTACCTTCTTTATCTTTGACTACACTGATGGTGAGAGTTTCGGCATACACTTCACCATTTTTACGTCTATTCCAAACTTCACCTGTCCAATAGCCAATGGTGTTAATTGTTTGCCACATCGCATCATAGAACTCAGCTGATTGTCTGCCTGATTTGAGAATACGTGGATTCTGACCGATAGCTTCTTCACTACTATAGCCTGTGATTTCGGTGAAGGTTTTGTTGACGTCGATTATAGTGCCTGCTGTATCGGTAATAATGATGCCTTCACGGGCGTACATGAATACACTTGCAGCTAATTTTAGTTTTTCTTCTGAACGTTTACGGTCAGTAATATCGACATGAGTACCGACCAAACGAATTATTTTTCCTGTCTCATCTTTACTAGCAAAGGCGCGTGCAAGGATATTAATATACTGCCCATCCTTATGCTGCATTCTGAATTCTATTTTATATTTTTTAGTTTTTTGATTTAAAAGTTCTTTAACATTGAATAAGGCGATATCTAAATCTTCAGGGTGTACTAATCGTTCCCATTCAGAGAATTCATTTTTAATTTCATTCTCTGTATACCCCAACATGCTTTTCCAGCGTGGGCTATATAGGACTTCATTGGTTAATACGTTCCAATCCCACAAACCACTTTGGCTACCTTCCATAGCAAGGGCATAGCGTTCTTCGCTAGATTCTAAGACCAATTTCGTTTGAGTTTTCTCAATGGCAATACTCGCTAAGTATGCTGACTGTTCAATCAAGGTAAGATTGGCTTTCGTTGGCTGATGTACCTTTTTATGGTAGATAGCAAAAGTGCCTAGCACTTTGCCTTCCGTAGAGCGTATCGGCTCTGACCAGCACGACCCTAATCCCGCTTTAATTACTAGCTCTTTGAAGGGTCTCCAATAAGGATGGTTTTGAATGTCTTCAACGATGACACGTTTATTTGTAAATGCGGCTGTACCGCAGGAGCCAACCTCTGCACCAATTTCAAGGCCATGGATAGCTTCATTGTAAAAGGTAGGGAGACGCGTTGATGCGCCATTCAATAGGTGTTTCCCAGTATCATCTAGCAGTAAAATACTGCATAGCATGGTTGGATTTTCTGTTTCAACATCACGCACAATAGCTTGCAGGATTTCTGATAATGCTTCACCGCTTACAATGAGTTCTAATATGTGACTGTGGGCCTCTTTTTGCAACCTGACTTGCTTGCGTTCAATTTGTCGTTGATAGTAAAAATAACCATAAATAGCCAAAATCAAAGCGATAAATAGACTGATGTATATTGATAAATCGCGAAGTGTCAGTTCTTTTACTTCGTAAATTCCAAACCATTCATCATAAAGTGTCGTGTAAATACCGTTAGTCTTCGTAATTGCCATGGCTTCATTGATATGACTTAATAGGTCAGCCTGTCCTTTAGGTACGGCAAAGGCAAATTTCTGAGAGAATCCTACTGGAGTCTTTAATGGCTTAATATTAGTCAAGCCAAGAAGTTGTAGTGATTGCATGCCAACCAATTTACTGAGCAACATAGCATCGTGCTTGCCTGAGGCCAATAATTGTAGACCCTTTGCCACTGTATCGACTAATACTAGTTGCCCGGACCATCCTTTGGATATGGCATAGTCATGTGCCAAGTCAGCATTTAGCACTATTATAGATTGCCCTGACAAATCACCCTCAGATTGGATTTCTTTCGTCTCTTTACGTACAAATATAGCGCCATGGACGATAACATGCGGTACAGAAAAGTCCGCAAAATCTCTACGTTCATCAGAAATAGCAAGGTTAATTAAAACATCAATCCTACCTTCTTTAAACTCCTGAAGAACCTGACGAAAAGGCAATACGCGAAGGGTATATTTTAGTTCTGCTTCTGCCGCTACTGCCTTCCAAAAATCAACGGTAAATCCTCCTGCCGTTGAATCAGTCATTCCTGTAGCAAATGGCGGGAAGTTTTGTTCACTTCCGACGATAAGTGTCTTATATTCACTTTGAATTTTACGGGGTTGAGTCTCAGCTGAATAGGCTATATCGCTCATGAAAATGAGAAACATTATTAATAAAGATTTAGTGCTTTTTTTCATAATTCAACATGTTGTTTCAGCATATTACTTCAATACACTATATTAAAAGAGTAACAGAAGTAAACGTTAAAGTGCTCTCGGCATTGGCTTACCACTAGTATGGGTTAGTTTCAAACAGACAAAAAGGCATATAAATCTGTTCATTGCAGCTATTTAAACCTCATATACGATATTTTAAGTTCATAGTAGCTAATGATTAACCTAAATTTATTGAGTTTCCATCATATGCTGCGCATTATCAATACCCATACCAAACAATGGGATAGAGTCCTTGATATCAAAACGTCAATCTAAGCTCAGCACTCTAATACAATATCTTCTTTTGATAACAGAATTACCTTAATGATAACAAAAATTGATCTATTTCAAAAAATAGTTATTATGCTTGCCTAAATCATCACTCCATAATTTAAGTGAACAAATTCATGTTTAAATACTTACTTATTACGGTGCTTTGTATATCAAGCATCACCGCACAAGCTAAAACTGTTTGGTCAGACTTTAGTGTGACTTACCTTAATGGTAGTGATTATGATGTGGGAGATAAAGATCGTGAAGTTGTTACTTTTGAATATGCTAACGGCACGACTTGGGGCGATACTTTTATGTTTTTTGATCGTCTAAAATCATCGAATGGTGATGTTGAAACGTATGGTGAGTTTAGTCCACGTATCAAAATTAAGAGCTATAACGATAGCTTTATTAAAAGTGTCTATTTTGCACCGTCAGTCGAATTTGGACCAGAAACCAACTATTTAGTAGGTATAGGCTTAGATTTAGACATCAAGTTTTTTGATTATTTTCAATTGAATACTTATCTTCGAAATAACTCAGGTGGAGACAGAAGTGAGCAAGTGACATTGGTTTGGGGAATTCCCCTAGGGCCTTTATATTACGGTGGCTTCATAGATTATGCGACAGGTGTTGATAATACAGTAAACGGTGATACTAAAACTCAAATGAATTTTACCTCACAACTAAAATACAATATAGCTTCAATACTCGACTTAGATACTAAGCTTTATGTAGGAATTGAGTATGCTTATTGGATTAACAAATTTGGTATTAATGGCGTTGATGAAAAAAATGTTAATTTATTAGTTAAATACCATTTTTAACGACGAGATAATTTATGCACAAGTTT
>JAWUXK010000066.1:0-7135 GCA_034111385.1 Colwellia sp.
CTTCATACCTGGTTTAAAGGTGAATTTTAGCGTCAATGTTTAGTCAAAATTAAATGTTGATTAATAGATGAGTAAAGTTAAATAACGTTGTAATAAAACGGAGTGAGAAAAATGTTTGAATTAATGGAAGACCATAAAGAAGAAGCAATAATTAAAGTCATTGGTGTCGGTGGTGGCGGCGGTAACGCTGTTGAACACATGGTGTGCCAAACTATTGAAGGTGTGGAATTTATCACCGCTAATACTGATTCACAGGCATTGCGTAATTCGTCTGCCACAGTGACTTTGCAATTAGGTGCTGATGTTACCAAAGGATTGGGAGCTGGAGCTAACCCTGAAATTGGCCGTCGTGCGGCAGAAGAAGACCGTGAAACGATCAAGCAGACACTTCAAGGTGCTGACATGGTTTTTATTGCTGCAGGTATGGGTGGTGGAACCGGTACAGGTGCTGCACCCGTTGTTGCTGAAGTAGCAAAAGAAATGGGTATTTTAACAGTAGCAGTTGTTACTAAACCATTTCCTTTTGAAGGCAAAAAACGGATGAACTACGCAGATCAAGGTATAGAGTTTTTATCAAAAAGCGTTGATTCATTGATCACTATCCCTAATGAAAAACTATTAAAGGTTTTAGGTCCAGGTACTAGCTTATTAGATGCATTTAAAGCCGCAAATAATGTATTGCTAGGTGCTGTTCAGGGAATAGCTGAACTTATTACTCGTCCGGGTTTAATCAATGTCGATTTTGCTGATGTTCGAACAGTTATGTCAGAAATGGGAACGGCAATGATGGGTTCTGGTATGGCATCAGGGCCAGACCGAGCTGAAGAAGCTGCTGAAGCCGCTATATCTAGCCCATTACTTGAGGACGTCGACTTAGCCGGAGCACGTGGTATTTTAGTTAATATTACTGCAGGTATGGATATTAGCATTGACGAATTTGAAACTGTTGGTAATGCGGTGAAAGCCTTTGCCAGTGAAAATGCGACAGTGGTTGTTGGTGCAGTAATTGATCCTGAAATGACAGAAGAGCTTCGTGTAACGGTTGTTGCTACAGGTATTGGTGCAGAAATTAAGCCAGATATTACGCTGGTGAATCCTGCTCCTATGGTTGAGCCAAGAGTTGTTGGTGGTGATTATACACCGTCAGCAGCACCACAAATAGATTCGGCAGCTGAGCCTATTACAATGACAGATAGTAATGTTCAAAAAGTTGCTCATGCAGATTTGGATAATTATTTAGATATTCCGGCATTTTTACGAAAGCAAGCTGACTAAAATACAAATTACTCGATTAATATTACGTATTTATATTGGTCAGTAACAGATTTTTAAGCGTAAAATAACAATAGTCATAAGTCGTAACTTTTGATTTTATAAGCTATTTTTGTTATATTACGTCAGTGAAAAAGCATGCCTATTGCGTTAAGTAATTTACTTTGGTTATTACGCCATTTTTAACAGTGTAATGAACAGACGTATAGGGCAATGAACTAAGTAAAAACGAGGCTAATATTATGATTAAGCAACGTACACTAAAAACGAGCGTTTCAACCGTTGGCGTTGGATTACATAAAGGTGAAAAGGTACAGGTTACTCTCCGTCCTGCACCAGAAAACACCGGTATTGTCTTCCGTCGTGTTGATCTTGACCCCGTGGTTGATATTAAAGCCACACCTGAAGCTGTGGGTGAAACAACCTTGTGTACTTGTTTGGTTAATGAGCAATCTGTAAAAATCTCAACTGTTGAGCATTTGTTATCAGCCCTAGCAGGATTAGGTATTGATAATTTAGTTATTGATATTGATGCACCTGAAATACCGATTATGGATGGCAGTGCTCTACCTTTTGTTTATTTGATTCAGTCTGTTGGTATTGAAACGCAAAAAGCAGCAAAGCGTTTTATTCGCATTAAGAAGCCAATTCGTGTTGAAGAAGGTGATAAATGGGCCGAGTTACTTCCTTATGAAGGTTTTAGAGTTAACTTTACGGTTGAATTTAATCACCCCGTTATTGCTAACACCTGTCAAACGATGAGTATGGATTTTTCTAGTTGTTCTTTTATTAAAGAGATCAGCCGAGCCCGTACTTTTGGTTTTATGAAAGATATTGATTTTCTCCGTTCTCATAATCTTGCTTTGGGTGGTAGTTTAGAAAATGCGATAGTGCTTGATGAATACCGTATGCTAAACAAAAATGAATTACGCTACGATGATGAGTTTGTGAAACATAAAATATTGGATGCAATTGGTGACCTATATATGGGTAGTGCGAGCATATTAGGTGAGTTGAATGCCTTTAAATCAGGTCACGGATTAAATAATATTCTACTAAGAGAAGTGTTCAAGCAAACAGACTCTTGGGAATGGGTTACTTATGAAGGTGATAAAGCGTACTCTCCTATTGAATATCAAGAAGTGAATGCCACAGCTTTTTGATTGTGAGTAATCCAACTGATAACTAAAGCCGAGTATTCACTCGGCTTTTTACGTTAAGGACTAAAGGTAATTATTCTCAGAATATAAAATAAGAACTGAATTAATTGTCTCGTTTATTCACATTAGCAGCCAACCTTTGTAATGTCTCCTTTAAGCCTTTAGGCGCTTTTTCGGCAATGTCTAATAAATGGGATGCTGTATTTGTCGAAATATTTTGCACAGAACCACTATTGTTTACAGAGTTGACATATTCATAAGTGGTTTGATTTGGGGTTGTTCTGTGCCCTTGAGGGTTAACTTTAATCTCAATTTTGGTAAATTTACCTTGAGTTTCTTCAATGAGCTGTCGACATATATTATTACGTTCGAATTGTAATCTTTGCCCCCAAACGGGTGACTTTACTTCAATGATTAAGGTAGAGTGCAAAAAATTAGCAATATTGAAAGCATCTTCTGGCAGGTCAGGGCATATTTGTCGTACAATGTCAGACATTAAGTTCAAAGAGTTGGTTTTTTCTTTGATTTGTGCCAAAGTGCCAGTCGTTGAATTGAATAGCGTTGACATGTTTTTTGGAGCTTTTGGTCTTCGCGCCATAATAATTAACCTAAAATTTGAGCTGCTGTGGTTTGTAAATAAAATATGAAGATATCAATATGAGTTTAACACTACTGTACCGAGGAAAGAATGTAAGATTCTCAATGCGCCTAAATAAGCTGCGTTGGCTTTCGGCTGTCACCCTGTTTGCTTTAGTGTCGGGTGTTATTGTTCACTTAGTCTTATCTACGAATGACCAGCCAAGTAATGGAAAAAATTATTTGGTAAGCGAAAGTGCGGATACTACAAACCCCCAAGTAGCACTGACGGAACCGGAATTAAAGGTTGTTGAATTAAAAACGCAACAAATAACAGCGTTAACTATGAAGTTGGCTGAATTACAAGGTCATGTGCTGCGTCTAAATGCACTAGGTGGTCGATTAGCTGATACCGCCAATATTCCAGAACAAGAATTTGATTTTGATAAACTCCCGCCAAGTGGTGGACCTTCTGCAACGAGCAGTGATGTCAGCAGGAAATCTTTTGCGCAATTACTTGTTGAGATAACACAGTTAGAAAACTCACTAAATCATAAAGAAAATCAGCTAAATATGCTTGAATCTTTAACATTAGGTCACCATATAGAAAATACACGCTATTTATCTGGACGACCTATCAGTAAAGGTTGGTTATCGTCTTATTATGGTATTCGTAAAGACCCTTTTAATGGCAAACCTTCAATGCATAAAGGCATTGATTTTGCTGGTAAGGAAGACGGTGAAATAATCGCCACTGCATCAGGTGTTGTTAGTTGGGCTGATGACCGATATGGTTATGGTTTATTGATAGAGATTAACCATGGTGACGGCTTAAAAACACGTTATGGGCATAATAAAAAAATATTGGTAAATGTTGGTGACGTAGTCGTAAAGGGACAAGTCATCGCTCGTATGGGAAGTACAGGACGGTCAACTGGGCCTCATGTTCATTACGAGATTTTACGTAATGAAAAACAAATAGATCCCATTAATTTTGTTTATCGTAAAGCAAAATAGTCAACAAATGGTAAGTGATCCAACTTAATAAAATTGTAATCTGAGCATATAAATAATAGTTAAAAATTTATAATAAAATTCACATAGTATGTAAAATAGTTTGCCTGCTACATATCACAAAATGGTTAAAATAAGATGTTTGTAAAATTGTTAACAAAAATGTTTGGTAGTCGTAACGATAGATTATTAAAACAAATGCGCAAAGAAGTAAAAAAAATAAATGCATTAGAGCCGATTTTAGAAGCACTAAGTGATGATGAATTAAAAGCAAAAACAGATGAGTTCAAAGAGCGATTAGCCAATAATGAAACATTAGAACAAATTCTTCCTGAAGCATTTGCTGTTGTTCGTGAAGCCAGCAAACGTGTATTTGAAATGCGACACTTTGATGTACAAATGATCGGTGGCATGGTGCTAAACCAAGGGAAAATTGCTGAAATGCGTACCGGTGAAGGTAAAACGCTTACGGCAACATTACCTTCTTATTTAAATGCATTAACGGGTGACGGTGTTCATGTAATTACGGTTAATGATTATTTAGCAAGCCGTGATGCAGATTGGAGTAGGCCCTTATTTACTTTTCTAGGTATGACGGTTGGTTGCAATATAGCCGGGATGACACCGGAAGATAAGCAAGCGGCTTACCAAGCAGATATTACTTACGGTACCAATAACGAATTTGGTTTTGATTATCTTCGTGACAACATGGTGTTTTCACCTGAAGAACGTTCTCAGAAAAAACTCAATTTTGCGATTGTTGATGAAGTCGATTCCATTCTAATTGATGAAGCCCGTACACCGCTTGTTATTTCAGGGCAAGCTGAAGATAGCTCTGAGCTATATAAAGCTATTGACGTCATCGTGCCAACACTTGAAGTACAAAGTGAAGAAGATAAAGATGAAGAAACAGGCCAATCAGAAGGCTTTGTTGAAGGTGACTATACAGTTGATGAAAAAGCCAAGCAGGTTTATTTAACTGAACGTGGCCAGATTCTTATTGAAAATATCTTGTGTGAAAAAGGCTTATTACAAGAAGGTGACACTTTATTCTCTGCTTCCAATATTACGTTGTTACACCATGTTATGGCTGCTCTACGCGCCCATAAACTGTTCATAAAAGATGTAGACTACATAGTTAAAGATGATGAAATAGTTATTGTTGATGAGCACACAGGCCGTACAATGGAAGGTCGCCGTTGGTCGGAAGGCCTACATCAAGCAATAGAAGCGAAAGAAGGCGTGAATATTCAAAATGAGAATCAGACTCTTGCTTCCATTACTTTCCAAAACTTTTTCAGAATTTATGAAAAACTGTCAGGAATGACTGGTACTGCAGACACTGAAGCATTTGAATTTCAACATATATATGGTTTAGAAACGGTTATTATTCCTACGAATCAACCGATGATTCGTAAAGACATGTCTGATTTGATCTACCTAACGGGAGAAGAAAAATTTGAAGCGATCTTAGAAGACATTAAAGATTGTGTTGAACGTGGGCAGCCGGTATTAGTTGGTACAATCACGATTGAAACATCAGAGCTTTTATCTGGCTTTTTGAAGAAGGCTAAAATTAAGCATAAAGTGCTTAACGCAAAATTCCATGAGCAAGAAGCTCAAATTGTTGCTGATGCCGGTAAAGAAGGCGCAGTAACCATTGCCACTAACATGGCTGGTCGAGGTACTGATATTGTACTCGGTGGTAATTTAGACGCAGGTATTGCTTCTTTAGCGAAAGGAAACAAGCAACCAACTGAAGATCAAATTGAAAAATTTAAAGCCCAGTGGAAAATTGATCATGAACGAGTACTTGAATTAGGCGGCTTAAAAATAGTGGCGACAGAACGTCACGAATCTCGCCGTATTGATAACCAGCTTCGTGGTCGCTCAGGCCGTCAAGGTGATGCGGGTGCAACACGTTTCTACTTATCAATGGAAGATTCATTGATGCGTATTTTTGCTTCTGAACGTATTTCAAATATGATGCGTAAATTAGGCATGGAGCGCGGTGAAGCGATAGAACACCCATGGGTAACTCGTAGTATTGAAAATGCCCAACGCAAAGTTGAAGGTCGTAACTTTGATATGCGTAAACAGTTATTAGAATATGATGACGTGGCAAATGATCAACGTGGTGTTATTTACGAGCAACGTAATGAATTACTTGATGAAGCTGAAATAGGCGAAGTGGTGAGTGCTATCCGTAGTGATGTTATTACGGGTATAATTGATCAACATATTCCACCGCAATCATTAATTGAAATGTGGGATATTCCTGCTCTCGAAGAACAACTTAAAGGGGAATTGAATACAAATTTACCTGTGGCTCAGTGGCTTGAGGAAGATAAAGAGCTTCATGAAGAAAGCTTGCGTGAAAAAATTATAGTTGAATTTGATAAAGTTTATAAAGACAAAGAAGAAATGGTTGGCGCTGATGTACTACGTCAATTTGAAAAAGCAGTTATGCTGCAAAGCTTAGATTCTCATTGGAAAGAGCATTTAGCTGCTATGGATCATTTACGCCAAGGTATTGGCTTACGTGCACATGCACAGAAAAACCCTAAACAAGAATACAAACGTGAATCTTTTGAGTTATTTACAGAAATGTTAGATCACTTAAAATATGATGTTGTTGGTATTTTATCGAAAGTTCAAATTCAAGCAGAATCTGATGTAGAAGCGGTAGAAGAGCAACACAGAAAGTCTGAAACACCAAAAGAGTTTCAACATCAAAGTACAGATAGCCTCGATGATAAGCCTAAAATGCCACGTGTTGGCCGTAATGAGCCTTGTCCCTGTGGGTCAGGTAAAAAATACAAACAGTGTCATGGGAAGTTATCTTAAACCCCCCTATCCATTTATACGTATAACCTTTACTCAATCTGAGTGAAGGAGCAACTATTCGAAAGGAAGTGCCTTTCGAATAGTTAAATCAACCTAAAATAATATTATTCAATTACAGATAATTAAAAGTTATTCACCTTATGCCTAAGACTGTCCACGTTGCTGTTGGTGTTATCACGTCAAGTAATGAATTTAACCAAACCGAATATTTTTTAACCAAGCGCCTTGATAATGCCCATCAAGGCGGTAAGTGGGAGTTTCCTGGC
>JAWUXK010000067.1:0-48563 GCA_034111385.1 Colwellia sp.
TACTTTGGTATCAAAACTTAGGCATGGGTGATGTAGATCGCGTTGGCGGTAAAAATGCATCACTTGGAGAAATGATTTCTAATTTAGATAATGTAGGTGTTCAAGTGCCTACAGGATTTGCCACAACTTCCTTTGCATTCAATGAGTTTTTAGACCAAAGCGGCATTAATGAGAAAATTTATGCATTACTCGATACGTTAGATGTTAATGATCTTGAAGCATTAGGACGATGTGGTAAAGAAATACGTCAATGGATCATAGATACCCCCTTTTTACCTGAAATGCAAAATGACATTGAAAAAGCTTACGCACAACTTGCGGGCGAATTTACAGAAGATGCTTCTTTTGCGGTAAGGTCGTCTGCAACAGCTGAAGATATGCCCGATGCTTCTTTTGCAGGTCAACAAGAAACCTTTCTAAATGTACGTGGTTTTGATGCTGTCATGATAGCGATTAAGCATGTTTTTGCATCATTGTTTAACGATCGTGCTATTTCGTACCGTGTTCATTCTGGTTATGACCATCGTGGTGTTGCTCTTTCTGCGGGTATTCAACAAATGGTAAGAAGTGATATTTCTTCATCAGGTGTTATGTTCTCCATTGATACAGAGTCTGGCTTTGACCAAGTGGTTTTTATTACTTCAAGCTTCGGCTTAGGTGAAATGGTGGTGCAGGGCGCGGTTAATCCAGATGAATTTTATGTTCATAAGCCAACGTTAGCCAAAGGTAAACCAGCCGTTGTACGTCGTAATATTGGCAGTAAAGCCATTAAAATGGTGTATACCAGCTCACAAGAACATAGCAAACAAGTCGAAATTGTTGATATTGATGAAGCAGACTCGAACCGCTTTTCACTAACCGATAGTGAAGTTGAAAACTTAGCAAGACAAGCGGTTATTATAGAAAAACATTATGGACGACCTATGGATATTGAATGGGCCAAAGATGGCTTAGACGGTAAACTTTATATCGTTCAAGCACGTCCTGAAACAGTAAGAAGCCGTGAAAAATCTAACGTGATGGAACAGTTTGAATTGCAAACAACTGCCAACGTTATTTGTGAAGGCCGCTCTATTGGTCATAAAATCGGTAGTGGTGAAGCCAAAGTGTTAGCATCTTTAGATGAAATGGATAAAATTTTACCTGGTGATGTATTAGTGACAGATATGACAGATCCTGACTGGGAACCTATCATGAAGCGTGCTTCTGCTATTGTTACAAACCGAGGCGGAAGAACGTGTCACGCGGCTATTATTGCTCGTGAAATGGGCATTCCTGCGGTTGTTGGTTGTGGCAATGCAACAGAAACGATTAAAACGGGTGACGAAGTTACGGTTTCATGCGCTGAAGGCGACACGGGTTTTATTTATCAAGGTAAATTAGAATACACCGTCACAACGTCAGAAATTGATGCTATGCCTGAACTTCCGCTAAAAATCATGATGAATGTAGGTAACCCTGATCGAGCTTTTTCTTTTGCTAAATTACCCCATTCAGGTATTGGCTTGGCGCGTTTAGAATTTATCATCAATAAAATGATTGGTGTTCATCCAAAAGCATTATTGAATTATGATAGTCAATCAGCCGATCTTCAAGATGAAATCAACGATATCATCGCGGGTTATGAAAGCCCGGTAGAATTTTATGTTGCTAAATTGACAGAAGGGATCTCAACACTTGCTGCTGCCTTTTCACCAGAAAAAGTAATCGTGCGTATGTCTGACTTTAAGTCAAACGAATATGCGAATTTGGTTGGTGGGGAAGATTACGAGCCAGATGAAGAAAACCCTATGATTGGTTATCGTGGTGCTGCGCGATATATATCAACTGATTTCCGTGATTGTTTCGCCCTTGAATGTGAAGCCATTAAACGTGTTCGTAATGATATGGACTTAACGAATGTGGAAGTGATGATCCCGTTTGTCAGAACGCTTGAAGAAGCTTCTCAAGTCATTGATATTTTAGCTGAACATGATTTAAAGCGTGGTGAGAATGGTTTACGTATCATTATGATGTGTGAGCTGCCATCCAATGCATTACTTGCCGATCAATTTCTTGATTACTTCGATGGTTTCTCTATTGGTTCAAACGATTTAACGCAATTAACCTTAGGCTTAGATAGAGATTCAGGTTTAATTGCTCATCTGTTTGACGAACGAGATCCTGCCATAAAAGCATTATTGTCAATGGCAATTAGCGCTTGTAAGAAGCGCGGTAAGTATGTTGGCATTTGTGGTCAAGGACCTTCTGATCATGAAGATTTCGCTGCATGGCTTGTTGAACAGGGAATTGATAGTGTGTCACTCAACCCTGATACAGTATTACCAACATGGCTATACCTTGCTGATAAATTAGCTGAAAAGTCAAAGTAATAACGTAAACGGGTTTGAATTTCGCTAAAATACGTTAATTAAAATGAGTCTAGTGTTCAATTAGGCTCATTTTTTTTCCTATTTTTTACACTATCATTGTGTCCATCCGGTAAAGAAGAGAACACATTATAAACGTTGGCATACCGTATTAATATCATTCTTAGTTTACTGTTGAGCATGAATCATGCGCCTACGAGCGGAATGCATATCAGTATAAAACGTCAGCGTGTCCCCAAATAGCAACAGTAATTATTTTCATGTTCGAATTTTATAAGTAACTGAATTTTAATTGGTTTGATTGTTTATTCTAGCCTGTCTTTTTATTAAATTATTTATAAAATATATAACTGTCTCTTGTTGGCAACAGATTAATTATTTTATTTTCTCTTATTTTAATATATCCAATATAAATCAACATCTTATGTCGTTGGCATACCTTGTGCTATATGTAAAGTCAGATAAGAATATTACATTATCTTTATACATTTTATTTAAAAGGAATAAACATGAAAAATATTAGTTTGACAAAAGTAACATTCATTGTAGCTATGACTACTTTGGCATCTTCACTAGTTAGCGCAAAAGATGTTTTACCGCAAAACATTCCTGCTATAGCGTCTACGGCATCGGTAAATACTCAGTTTGAACAACTTGATTCAGATAAAGATAACTTACTAAGCCTTGATGAAGCAAAAGCGAGTAAAATCATTCATGATGCTTTTACTAAAATTGATACCAATAGTGATACTACTATTACTAAAGATGAATTTACGAATTACATTACAAAATAACAGGTTAAATTGAACTAAAATGTAGTCATTGAATGACTACATTTTAGTAGTTTTAATTTCCTCAAGTAAATTTCGGACTGCTTAAAAATAAGTTAGTCAGTTTTATTAAGGTATTATCATGATAGGTATCTATAATTAAGTTTACCTTAAGATTTGACCATTAAAGTGGTTTTATGACTGTTCGATATTTACCCACAATTGTTTTTAGCTTATTCATCTCGGGTGTTTTACTACTCGCTTGGCTTGAGCGGGATGAATATTGGTATAATGCTGAAGATGGTATAGGTTATGCCTTTGGTATCATTGGCTCTACTATGATGATACTACTTTTGTTATACCCTGCTAGAAAGTATTGGAAACCTATGCGTCAGGTATTCAAGGTGCATCATTGGTTTCGACTACACATGATTTTTGGTGTTTTAGGGCCTTGTTTTATTCTCCTGCATAGTAATTTCAATTTAGGATCCTTAAATAGCAGTATCGCCTTATTTTCTATGTTACTTGTTGCAGGTAGCGGGCTTATTGGCCGGTATGTTTATCAAAAGCTACACAGGGGTTTATATGGCGAACAAATTAACTTCTCTGATTTAGACAGTGATTATCAAAAGGTTAAGTCTCATTTTAGTGAATTATCATTTAATTCGTCTGATGTTCAGGACTTACTATTAAACATTGAAAATAGGCTTACTCAACGTGTTGTATCAATCAGCAGTAGCTTGTGGGTTCATAGAAAAATAAACGCTCTTCGGCGCCAATCACTTTTAACCATTCAAAATATGCCAAGAAACCTTAGCGCATCTAACGAAGATAATATTGAAATATCAAAAAACATTACCTATTGGAATGCGGGGTTATCGAGTCTTGATAAAATGGCAAGTTATGCTTTATTTACACGACTTTTTTCCCTTTGGCATGTATTTCATCTACCTATATTTTTTATGATGATTATTGCGGCTATCGTTCATATTTTTGTAGTACATATATATTAGGTGTCGTTATGTCTCTCACTAACATACAAATAAAGAGGATACCGAGGATTATTAAAATGATGCGAAATAGTAGTAAACCCTTTCTCATTATTTTGATGCTAATGTTCTTCTTACCTCATGTATACGCTCAGTCAGACAATGATTCAGGTCTTAGTATAAAGCAATTATTGCTTATGCCTGGAGATCTCACTAAACCTCATGCCAAAATAGAAAGTAAATGCCAACAGTGCCACCTTCACTTTGATAAAGAAAATCAATCACCATTATGTTTAGATTGTCATGAAGAGGTTGATGATGATCTGAAACAAAAACGAGGCTTTCATAGTAAAATAACCAAATCTAAAATTAATCAATGCAATGATTGTCATACCGATCATAAAGGCAGGGATTTTAATATAACCTCATTAGATAAGGCTCACTTTGATCATGACAAAACAGAATTTCCCTTAAAGCAGAGTCATCAGTCACTTGCTTGTAAAGATTGTCACAAACCGACAGAGAAAAATTTTCGTTTAGCCCTTAAAATTGACACCTGTAAAAGCTGCCATGAAGATCCACATAAAGCTAAGTTGAAGGGTAAATGTACTCAATGCCATGATGAGAAAAGTTGGCAAAAAACAAAGTTTGATCACCAAAAAACAAATTTCCCCCTTAAAGACAAGCACAAAGACATTGCTTGTCGGTCATGTCATGTTAATGATGTTGCTGTAGAGCTAGGAAGTCAGTGTGTTACTTGCCATCTATCTAAAGATAAGCACCTAAATACCTTTGGGCCAAAATGTCAGTCTTGTCATTCAGAAAAAGGTTGGGATGAAACTCAATATGATCACTTTAAAGAGACTAAATTTAAACTATTAGGGAAGCATGAGTCCCTTAGTTGTGAAACATGTCATTTACCTTCAAGCATAACGCTTAATAAACAGGATAAAGACCATAGTAAGCTAGACAAAACGTGTAATGGCTGCCATCAAAAAGATGATGTGCACTTAGGTAATAATGGTGATGATTGTCAGCAATGTCACAATAATAGTGATTGGGAAGAAACACAATTTAACCATAACGATGATACGAGTTTTAACCTTCAAGGGGCACATGAACATTTGGTTTGTTCGGCCTGTCATTTACCTGAAACACTTACTAAAAACAAAACGAAAAAAGATGATAGCAAAGAATCGAAACCAGATAGGACATGCAATGATTGTCATCAATTGAGTGATGCGCATAACGGTGAGTTAGGTGAAAATTGTCAGCAATGTCATCAACAGGAAAAATGGCATGAGCAAGTAACGTTTAATCATGATTTCACTTTGTTTCCGTTAACAGGGGCTCACCAACTGCAGGTTTGCCAAGCGTGTCATTTTTCAAATGACTTTACAGTGAAGCTATTTAGTTGTGTAGATTGTCATCAAGAAGATGATCCTCACCAAGACTCATTGGGAAGTAAGTGTCAACAATGTCATAACTCTGCTAGCTGGAGCGCATGGCAATTTAATCATCAACAACAAACGGATTACTCTCTTGAAGGGGCACATCATAATTTACCTTGTGATTCATGCCATCGTCTTGAGGATGAAGAACCTTTGTCGCCGCCATTGCAATGCGTTGGGTGTCATCAATATGATGATATTCACCAAGGTGCTTTTGGTAAAAATTGCCAGCAATGTCACAATATGGACAGTTTCAATGATTTTAAACACTAGAATACTTAAGTGTACTTTTATCTATTTGCTAACATTGTTAGTGATAGTCTTTTTACAAAGCAAGTCTGTAGCGCAGTCATTTGACCATCAAATGACTGCTTTTCCTTTGTTAGGGCAGCATGATTTTGTTGAATGTCAAGATTGTCATATCAATGGGCAGTTTAAAGGAACACCAACTGAGTGTCAGTTGTGCCACAGTAATGTGGGTGTTATTGAAGCTAGTCAGAAGCCTGTTGATCATATACAAACGAATGATCGTTGCAGTGATTGTCATTTATCTATTAACTGGAGTTCAATTACGCGTTTTGAACATGAATCAGCAAAAGGAGAATGTGCATCTTGTCATAATGATGTTATCAGTGAAGGTAAAGACGACGAACACATTCTTACCAGTCAACATTGTGAGGCATGTCATTTAGATAATAACTGGCAGTCTGTTATTACAGTTGATCATTTAGAAGTGATGGGAAGTTGTACAAGTTGTCATAATGGTAGTGTTACGGATGGTAAGCCTCAAGATCATTTCCCAACGATTAAAGAGTGTGATGATTGCCATACCTCAACTGCTTGGTTGCCAGCTACTTTTGATCATACAGAGTTAACACAAGAGTGCAGTTCATGCCATAACGGTACGTTTACAACCGGGAAAGGTTCTTCACATATTCTTTCTACTGCTGTTTGTGATACTTGTCATACAACCTTAGCATGGGAACCTGCACTGAAAATTGATCACGATAATGTCATAGGGTCATGTGCAAGTTGTCATGATGGCAATATAGCCACAGGTAAAAACCCCCAACATATCTTATCGACACAAGCTTGTGAAACATGCCATTTAACGGCTTCATGGTCTCCTGAATTCCAAGTCGATCATGATAATGTTTTAGGTTCTTGTTCAGTTTGTCATGATAATAATACCGCTACTGGGAAACCCGCTGATCATTTGTTTACTTCCTTAGAGTGTGATTCCTGTCACTTATCAGCTGCTTGGTTACCCGCAACCTTTGATCACAGTGATATCACAGATAATTGCTCGAATTGTCATGATGGTAATACCGCGGTAGGTAAAAACTCAGAACACATTTTATCAAGCCAAATTTGTGAAGCCTGTCATTCAACTTTAACATGGCTAGACGTGATTACTGTTGATCACAATGAAGTGAGCGGTAGCTGTGTGAGCTGTCATAATGGGAACATTGCAGCAGGTAAGAATACACAGCATATTTTATCAACATCGGCATGTGAAACATGTCATTTAACTAATGCTTGGTCACCTGAAACCGTAGTCGATCATAATCAAGTGATTGGCAGTTGTACCAGTTGCCATAACGGAAATATTGCAACAGGTAAGGGGGAAGATCATTTACCTACTGTATTAGAGTGTGATTCGTGTCATCTGACCGCTGGTTGGTTACCCGCAACCTTTGATCATAGTGATATTAGTGATAATTGTAGCAGTTGTCATAACGGTAATATTGCGGCGGGTAAGGGGACTCAACATATAGTTTCTAGTACTGTGTGTGAGGCATGTCATACAGCCTTAGCATGGGAGCCAGTACTTAAAGTTGACCACGACAACGTCATAGGATCATGTTCTAGCTGTCATGATGGTAATGCTGCGACAGGTAAAGATGCACAACACATTTTATCAACATCCGCATGTGAAGCCTGTCATTCAACCACCAGTTGGTCTTCTGCATTATTTGTTGATCATGATAATGTTTTAGGCTCTTGTACCAGTTGTCATAACGGTAACCTTGCGACAGGTAAACCTAATGATCATTTAACGACTACGTTAGAGTGTGACTTTTGCCATTTAAATAATGCGTGGGTGCCTGCAACGTTTGATCACAGTGATGTTACCGATAACTGTAGTAGTTGTCATGATGGCGATACGGCAACAGGGAAAGATGCACAGCATATCTTGTCTACACAAACCTGCGAAGCCTGTCATTCACCATTAACTTGGTCACCTGTGGTAACAACAGATCACAATAATGTATTAGGCTCCTGTACAAGTTGTCATGATGGCAATATTGCGACAGGAACTGATAATGGTCACTTTATCACCTCACTTGAGTGTGATAGTTGCCACAGCATCCAAAATTGGAATTTTACTAATTATGTTCATAGTGGTAGTTACCCTGGTGAACACAGATCGCAATTAGATTGTAATGATTGCCATACCAATAATAATGAAATTATTCCTTGGAGATTTCCTTATAGTCCAGATTGTGCAGGCTGTCATGCAAACGACTACGAAGCAGATGAACATAAAAAAACGGAAAGTCCAGTAACTATATTTTATAACGTTTCCGAGCTAAGGGATTGCTCAGGTGCATGTCATGAATATACAGACAACTCTTTTACCACTATTAAAAAAATTCGTAATAGTGAGCATAGAGTTAGTGATAGTGAGTTTGACTAATGATAAAACTTAATTACCTGATCACCATCGTAGGGGCCATTTCTTGTAATATTGTTCCCAGTATTAGCTATGCATATGAACAAGACAGCGGAGTAAACTTGTCCTCAATGGAGTCTAAAACCATTCATATTGTTCGTAATGGTGAAAGCTTGTTTTTAATCGCGAAAATTTATAATGTATCGGTAGCAGAACTAAAACGTTGGAATAATATAAAAGATGTTAATAACATCTCTTTAGGACAAAAACTTAATGTGATAGCTAATGCTAGCAGCTTGAGTAAAAAGGGAAATAATAAACTTAAAGATAACAATGAAAAACCCCAAGAGTTAACCTTATCACAACAAGCTAGTACAGCCCTTACCGAAAAAAGTTATTCATTAGCCATAAAGTTATTTACCCAGTTGTATCAGCAGGGGGATGAAGCTGAGCGTCAATTTGCTTTGGAATTTTTAGGGGTATCTCGTGAGAAAAAAGGCCAGTTTGCTTTTGCTAAACAGGCTTATCAATTATTTTTAGAAAACTATCCTGAAGTTGATACTGCACCTAGAGTAAAAATACGATTAAATAATTTAATTGGTATTGAAACGTTAGGTAAAAATCGAAGTTTTGACGAAACTAAGAAAAAGAGTCAACGTCGCTCTAATTCTTATATTAGAGGTAGTCTGGCAACAGATTATCGCCATGCATCGTTAGAGGATAACCTAGGTAATAGTCGTGATACTTTATCGTTAGCTAATGTCGATGTTGATGCGAAAGGACATTTTGAGTTAGACAGTTATAATGTAGGTTTTCGAGTTTCAATGGGACATTATGAAGATTTACTACCTGATTCAGATAAAAGCAATGAACAAATAAGGTACTTTAATTTTTCAGCCAGCAGTAAAGACAATTTATATCAGGTTAAAATAGGGCGGCAGCGTAGTCGAGGAAAGGGGATTTTTGGCAGATTTGACGGTATTATTTTAAGTAGTGAGTTTACGCCTGATATGCAAATTAATGTGGTTGCTGGCTATCCTGTTTCGTCATCTAAAGTGACTAAGCTAGACCCTGAACGGAAATTTTACGGGCTCAGTTTTGACATTGACGATAGTTGGCAAGGAATCGATTTTAGTGTTTTTTTGTTTGAACAATCAATAAATGATCTTACCGATAGAAGAGCGGTGGGTGGGGAGCTCAGTTATTTTAAAGATTCTGTTTCAGTTTACTCTCTAGTTGATTACGATATATTTTTTAATGAGTTAAATGCCTTATTATTTTCGGGTAGTTATAGTACAAAATCAGCACAACGTTATTCTTGGTCGCTCAATTATCGTAAAAATCCTTACGTTGGCACACGCAACGCGCTTATTGGCCAAAGTGTTGATAGTTTTGCTGAATTACAAGATTTATTTATCAATGATGAGGAAATATTGGATTTAGCATTAGATAGGACGCTAACCAGTAAAACAGCATCTTTACAGTTTTTTCAACCGATTAATGATACTTATGATGTGAGCGCCAGTATAACATGGATGGATTTAACAAGTGCCCCTGCGTCAGGTGGAGTACCTGCTATTTCAGAAAGTGGCGGTCAATATTATGCTAACACTTATTTGACAGCAAGAAATCTTTATAGTGATCAAGACACCAACAGTTTTGGTGTTCGTTATTCAAATTTATCACAGTCACAGGTTTATTCACTTTATGCAACAAGTCGATATCGTTTTGAAAATGGCGTGTCTCTTACCCCAAAATTAAGATTTGATAATCGCAGTAATGATAACGGCAATAGCCAGCAAAGTATTTCTCCAACTTTTAGAATACAATATCAAAGTCGGAAACATTATATTTACGGTGATTTTGGTGGGATTTTCTATAATAGTAAATCTAGTGTTTTTCCTACTCAAAAGACTTCAATTTATTTCTTATACTTAGGATATCGCTATTATTTCGATAATTAATGATGAATGTAAATATCAGTAAGAAAATCTTCAAATTTTTGTGCTATGTTTTTAATAGGAAGTGGGGCACTTTTATTATTACTTTGCTTAACAGCAGATAAACGAAAAAAAGTATATTTCTTTTTTTTATGTACCGCGACCATAATTGTTTTTTGTTCGCCTTTAAACGTAAAAATATTAAGATTTTGTTTATGTTTGGTCGAGAAAGCTAATGGTGTATTTGACTGCTTTATGGATGTTCCAACTTTACTTTGCCATATACTTAGCACATCATTTAAAGCAATTTTTGTATTCATTCTGATAATTGCTAATTCATAACCAATAGCGTTGTCTATTGAGTTCTTATACTCATATGTTCCGCTAGCAATGCCAGCTTTATTTTCTTGTAGTTGCCAATTATTCATATCAGGCAAGATAAGAAAATTAGATAGTGGCTCTGAACCGCTGCGTACCTGTTTAGTCTGATTGTTTTGTACTTTATTTTTGGTGGTATTTGAAGGTTTTATCCACCAGTTCGGTTGAGCAATAGATTTCATTTCACTGAATGCTATATTCATATTAGCGCCTTTAGAGACATTATTTTTAACTATATCATCAATGTTATTTTGGTATTTAAGTACAATGAATATTGTAATTAACACCACAATAACGGCAACGATAACAACTTTTATTTTAAGCAATACAACTCTCCTAATACTTATTTAATAGGGCTAAAATATCAGCGTTTGTTTTGGCTAAAGTAAACGCATTTTCACCTTGATTATTTTTTCTTTTGGGATTAGCTCCCGCTTCTAACAATAGCCCTACACACAGAGTACACTGGCTTTTAATTGCTAACATTAATGGGGTGAAGCTATGGCTGTTTCTTTGTTTGATATCGAGAGGTTCCCTCTGCTTATCTTGCTGGTAAAAGCTTAGAATAGTGTTTAAAACGTCAGGCTTACCTTGTGCTGCAAATAGTAAAGCACTATTTGCATTAGTGGTTTTTTTCTGGGCATTTGCGCCTGCGTTTAACAAGAGTGATACACAATCATCACAATTTTTTAATACTGCTCGCATTAGCGGGGTGTAACCTAAATGATCAACTTGATCAACGCTACTTTTAGCATAAATCAACATATTAATTAAATAAACATTACTGAAATCTGCGGCATACCACATTGCACTTCGTCCAACATTATCCTTAAGGTTAACATCAAGTTCCATTGAGAGAAGAAGGGTTGATATTTTTGTTAAATTTAATTCACTTGCGAGCAATAAATATGAACGTTGCTGCTCATCTTGCCTATGATCAGGGGGTATTACTTTAGCAATTTCTAAAAATGCATCCTCTTGTTTAAACTTAATTGCATACCATAACGGTGTTGCTTTGATTGGTAGCTGTTGTAATGTCTGTATATTCGAGAATGAAAGTAACTTTTTAAGCAGATTTAAATCGTTATGCTGGATAGCCGTAGCAAATAAATTACTGAGTTGATTTGGCGTATTATCGCCTAAGTTATCCATGGCTTTTTGTGAATGAGTAAGTAATTCTACTGCGAGTTTGCTTTGATTTTGTTTGATGGCAATACCAATCGCATTATCTTTTTGTGGGTTTTGTTGCCATGCGCTATGTTTTAACCTTAAAAGTTCATCAATAAGTACGGGCTGGTTTTGTGCTACAGCAATAGTCAGTACAGGCCAATTATAATAAGGACTTTTTTTATCTGTAGCTTGAACTTTTAGGCTTTGTAGCTTGTTACTTAACGTTTGTTTAGATTTCTTGGAGTCTAACTGCTTATTCTGAGATGACTTAATCACTAACGATAAACCGAATTCATCGGCATAATTTAAAGCGTTTTTACCGTTTAAATCTTTCGTGTTTAATTGCGCCTCTTGGTTGATAAGTTGTTGCGCAATAGCATTGTTTTTTCTTTTTACGGCTAAAATTAATGGTGTTTGATTTTTTAAGTTAACTACATTTATATCCACTTTGTATCTTATTAATAGGATCGTTTCCTGATAAAGATTATTTTGTATCGCTATATGAAGGGCTGTATTACCATCACTATCTGCGTTGTTAAAATGCTTTTCTTTATTTTCGCTCTTTATCGTTTTTATAATCCAAAGAGATATGTCTTTTTGATGACTTTTTAGCGCAGTCATTAGTGGCGTATCTTTTGAACTATTATCATGGGTAACAGCAAGATTCGCTCCTTGCTGACATAACTTTATCACCTTTAATAATGAGCCACTTTTAATCGCTTTTATTAGTTTTTTCTGCAATTCGTTTGATGTGATTAATGTGTTATTACTTATAAATAATGAATCATAAAGTTGCTTTGCATTACTATTACCTTGGTCTTTAGATAACCCTAAATATACTTTTGCTTTATCTAAGTTTTTTGTTAACGCTTTACCTTGAGCATAAAGAGAGCCAAGTAAGTAACTTGCTTTGTTATTTGACGCAGAGGCTTGTAGTAACCAATACTCTGCATTTTTTATTGATTTATTTACCGCTTTACCCTTTAGATACAACAGGGCAAGTTGGTATTGAGCTTGATTATTATCTTGTTTAGCTAACATTATTAACTGTGGAACGGCTTGCTGATGTTGGCCGGTAAGTAACAGTTGTTTAATTGAAATAGGCAAATTGTTATTTGTAGAATTCTCCTGAGAAAAAATAGGAGAAGTAGAACCTATTAATAAAATAAAAGTTACAATTTTTAATTTATTCAGCGCCATATTTAGTTGCCACCATAATACCTGTTTTCTTCAAAAATGGGGTGGGTAACACGCCACCAGCACAGACAATTATTACACTGTTTTCTATTGTTTTTATCTTATCTTTAATCGTTAATTCTACACTGTTTTGACTTATGCTATTAACTCGTGAGCTCATAAATAGCTGTAATTTACCACAATCGACTAGGGTATCTACTCTTGCTCTGTTTTTAGCTTTTGCTCGATTAAAACTATCACTTCGGTAAGAAATACCGACACGACAGTGACCTAACTCAGCAATACTACAAGCGGCTTCTAGTGCGCTATCACCACCACCAACAATCAGTACATTTTCGTCTTTATATTGCAGTGCATCAATAAGTCGATAAACAACTTTTGATAGTTCTTCCCCTTTAACGCCTAATTTTCTTGGCGTTCCTCGCCTACCAATTGCTAATAAAATACTTCTAGTTTTATAAATTTGTTCGCTACTTGTTAAGGTAAAGTAACCTTGTTCATCGGTTGTAATATCTAACATGGTTTCATTTTGATTGATTTTTAAATCGTGCTTTTTTATCAGCTCTAACCAAAATGAGAGTAACTTTTCTTTTGATACTTCACCAAACTTAACTTTACCGACAATAGGCATGTTAGCAGGAGCTGTCATCACTAGCTTTCCTCGAGGAAAGTGACTGACTGTGCCGCCAGCAGTATCTTGATCAATAGATACAATATTAAGCTGCTTTTCTTTAGCACCAAGCATGGCACTTAAACCAGCAGGACCTGCGCCTACGATAACGCAATCCAATATGGGTTGTTCTGATTTTGGTTGGTTAGCAATATATTTAGCAATTGAATCTATGGATTGTCGGCCTTGTTCTATTGCATTTTTTATTAACCCCATACCACCTAGTTCTCCAGCAATAAATATTCCTGGAATATTGGTTTGGAAATCGGAGGTAATCTCTGGAATATCAACACCTCGTGTGGCACTACCAAAAACTAAACTAATTGCATTTTGTGGGCAGGAAGTTTTACATGCACCATGTCCTATACAATTGGCTGGTGTTACTAACTGAGCGTGTCGGTCTATTAAGCCTAAAACATTTTGTTCAGGGCAAGCTGAAATGCACGAAGCACAACCTAAACACTTTTGAGGATCTATAACCGGATGCAGGCTAGCAGGCTCGATTAAGCCATCACTTTTAGCTTGTGCTAAAAGATCAGCACTGATGCGATGATTTTTTTTACGTTTATATAAATATAAGGCAAGAATAAATAGTAATGGTGTTAAATAGATAATTAAAATGGTGACTTCACTGCTCATAATTTTGCCTTTTACTCGTTAACCTAAATACAAGCTTAACGTTATTTCTTTGTTAATTTTTGTTCAACCTTTTGGATTAATAATTCAATATCTGCTTTTCTGTATTCGTCAGCTGAATATTTTATTGGCGAATTTTTTGCGATAAGTAAATGTTCTTTTGCTTTATCGTAATGATGCTTATCGTACAATAACTCACCGTAAAAATAATTTGTATCTATGCCGTTAGGATCTAACAATAAAGCTTGTTGCAAATATTTAATGGCATCATCATCATCTCCAAAACTAATTGGCCAACCAGGTACTTTATGATAGAGAGTACCAAGGCTAGTATAGGCAGAGCCTGATAATGCATCGCCATCAATGGAAATAGCCTTTTCTAAAGACTCCTTTGCACCCTTTACTAAAGATAAAGCGCCGAAGCCGCCTTTCACGCCAGCAAAACTTGATTGAATGATACCACGCCATGCCCATACTTCAGCTTTATCTGAAAAACTTTCGGCAAACGCTATTGATTGCTTATTAAGTTGTTCAAACGCTTGTTCTTGTTCATCGCCATTTAATGTGTAATTAACAATTCCCCATTGCTTGTGAAGATCTTGTAGGGCTGTAGTAAAATTATCTTCTGTTGTTTGGCCAGCACTTATTGCGGTGAAGAAATAGCTTAATAGGACAAGATATTTAGTTGAAAAATGCATTGTTATTTTCCTTCTGTAAATTTCAAGATGGTAGACAATTTTTTCTTGATGGATGAATCTACTAGCTCAGGTAATAAGCCATTTATTCGAGCAAATAATTTTTCTGGCCAACCTATAGATTTTCTATCACTTTCGCTTGCTAGTAATTTTGTTAAAGATTTGGCGACGGTTTCAGGTGGGTCAATCTTGCTCCCCATCGCATTATTCATTTCAACCGCTTCAGTGCTATTACTCTCGGTTCTTGTTGCTCTTGGTGCTAAATAACACACTCTAACATTGCTCTGAGATAATTCTCTATTAAGTGATTCAGTAAACCCTCGTAAACCAAATTTACTTGCACAATAGATGCTGTAGCCAGGAAATCCTATTGCGCCTAACGCTGAACCAATGTTAACTACGGTTGCTTGAGAGAAACGTTTTGTTTGCAAAAACTCATAGGTAAACTGTATTGTAGAAATAAGGTTTACACTGATTATTTCACTAATTTCATGCTCTGCTAAGTTACTAAAACGGTTAAATGAAGTAACTCCAGCATTATTGATCAACAAAGATACGGGTGCTGATAAAAAAGCTTGCTTGATTACAGTAGCTCGGTCTTCAGCATTCGTAATGTCACCGACAACAATCTCATGGGGTGCTGCGCCATTAACGCAAGGCAGTTGTTCACGTAAAACTGAAACCTTTAGTTCGTTTCTCCCATGCAAAACAAGTGAATAGCCTTGAAGTGCTAATTCGAGGGCAATAGCTTTTCCAATACCACCAGTAGCGCCTGTTAATAGGCATTTAGGTGATGTTTTCATTATTCATCCTTGGGAGTTCGGTTAATGGATTATCATTGCCTAAACCACGAAATATATTTGCATACAATAAATAAAAAACTTTACAACTTTGCACAATAAGGTCTTGCTCTGCTTTGTCAGTAATTTTCTCCATTAATGACTCAAAAAACTTAACATGATCTATATCGAGAGAGCCATGTGAGCGAAGGTAACTAAATGCTTTGTCAGGCAGTGATAAAGTGTTTTTTATTGAGCTTGCTGCATTGTCTGCCATCGCGATACTTGTGCCTTCTAGAACGTGAACCATGCCGAAGAACCCTAGTGGATTAATGCGGTTTACCATGTCATAAGCGTATGAAACCATAAGCTCAGTTGGGTATGCGGGTTGACTAGCTCTAATGATTTCTTTATCAGTATTACAAGCTGAAATATCGTTTAAAATCCATTCTTGATGACCTAACTCTTCTTCAATATATTCAGCAACGGCTTCACGCAACCATTCTTTACTTTCTGGTAATTTAGCACCAACGGACATTAATAGCGGCACAGTATGTTTAACGTGATGATAGGCTTGAGTTAAAAAAGCGACATAATCATTGAGCTCTATATCACCGGAAAAACAACGCTGGATAATAGGAGATGACAATAAGTAATCTCTTTCTTGTGTGGTTTCGGTTAATAATCGTTGATATAAGTTCATGGTGAACACCTCGCTAGTTTGATGCTTGTAAATGGGTTGAGTAAAGCGTATTGATTTCATGATGAAAGTGCCGTGCAATTGCCGTTCTTTTTGGGCGACCGTTTGAAGTGACTAACCCGTCAGGAAAGGTCATTTTTTGTTCTAAAAGGATAAAGTTTTGTATTTGACCATATACAGGTAAGCTTTCATTCAATCTTTTGATGGTAAACTGGATTTTATCTTGTGGGATATCAGCTGATAAAGGTACTAGAATAGCAATACAAAAAGGCTTACTGTCGCCAAAAACAACGACTTGTTGAAACAGACCTGTTGACATTATTTCTGACTCAAGCCATTCAGGCGAAATATTTCGTCCATAAGAGTTGATGATCAGGTTTTTCTTACGACCTTTTATTTCTAGGTTACCATTCTCTATGCTTACTAAATCACCTGTTGCTACTTTGTCTTGATACCATGAATCAGGTTGATCTAAATAACCGAGAAATGAATTTCCTTTGACTATAAGTTCACCATCAACTATTTCGGTAGATAAATGGTCAAGAACCTCTCCAACACCTTTTGTATCCAGATTTTTTTTACTATTGATACTAACAACAGAGCAACATTCAGATAAACCATAGCCTTGGAAAACAGGTAAACCCAGCAATTTAGCCTGTGCAATTAGTTTCTTTGACACACAACTACCACCAACTGCAATAAATTCTAATTCTTGTGGAGGCTGCCAACCTTTACTTATAGCCAGTAATAGAACTTGTAGTAATTCAGGCACTAAAATCAGTGTTTGTGGTTTACTGATAGAAATAACATTAAGTAATTTATTTAGGTTCGATAGCTCAGCTCCGTTAAAACCTCGCTCTAAATCATTGGCAATCCAAATGGTGCCGCCGGCTAGCAATGGAGCATAAAGCCCAGCAATATTTTCTAATAAAGTTGAAAAAGATAATAAAGATAAGTGTACAGGTGACTCTATAGCTATTTTATTAACCAAGGATTGAGCTACATTTAGCTGGTTTTTATTACTAAGACAAACACCTTTTGGCTCACCCGTTGAACCAGAAGTAAAAGTGATTTTACTGGTGTTGTTGGGAATGTTAGCTAATGATTTTTTAGCAAGATTATGGGCTTTAAATTCGCTTATGGGTGAAACTATCACTTCCTTTGACGTTATTGTTTTTAGTGGGAACTTGTCATCGGCAAATAATAAACTTGGTTTTACTGACTCAATTAAATGTTTAATTTGTTGTATAGAAAAGAATGCAGGAATAGGCGTAAAAATGATATTAGCGCTTTGACATGCCAGATCTATGATTACCCAGTTAGGTTTATTTTCACCAAATAATACGACAGAATTAATTTTATTTAAAATTAACCAATCGGTCAGTTGATTCACCTGTGAAATTAATTCTCCATAGGTTAAAGCGCTATCAAAAGTTTGCAACGCTATACGTTCAGGTGGAAACTGAGTTATTCGATCAATTACCATTGGTTTGCCTCCAGTTTCCTACAAACATGGGCAATTTTATTTTCTAGTGAATCAAATAATTTTTGATAACGGGGTTGTTTGTTAATTGCTTTGATAACATCAGATAGGGCAACCAATGCAACTTTTGGCTGAGTCTCATAATAACTTCCCCAATCATCGTCAGAAGGTTTAAGTAGGCTTTGATTCGCATCACAAAGATGATTAAAGTTAATGTCTGCTTTTGATAGGATATTTAACACTTTATTAGTGCCTGAAAAAACTAAATGGCTATAACCTTGATAAAATAAAGAAACGGCAGTGACGAGGAACAAAGGAATAGTGAATCGGTTGGCATTACTATATAAACAACCTAATTCAACAATATTTTCTCTAGGTACATATTCATTAACTAACACATTAGTTTTTTCAATGGGATAAGAAAGATATTGTTCAATAAATAGTGGTGAGTTAGCGCTACGAATACCTAATGCAGCTTTAAAGTTTCCTGTATTTACCGTTAGTATTTGTGGCATAGAAATGGAAATGTTAGCGCTGTATGTTTTTTTAAAACCTTGTTTAATAAATTGTTCAGCTTCAATTCTGCCAGCACAGTTTTTACTAAACACATCCATATTGAATGAGTTAGATAACTTAGGGGTTTTTGTTAAAGGCTTTGCTCTACTAACGTTTGAAAGTAAATTTTCCGATGCTTGATTATTACAAAAGTTTGGTTCTGGTTCGATTATCATCATAAAGTCTCCTCAACGTTAATGAGGTTATTTTATTGAGTCAACCTTAATGTAAACTTAACGCAAATGATATTTTATGTGACCTATTATCCTTTACTTTTTTCTAAAATATTGACTGGCGAGATAAGCATTGGTGGATAAAGTAACTAGCTAATTGAGCCAAATAATTTGGTTCAATTATGGGCGTGTATTATTTGTATCAAGGTTGGTTTAGCTAGAGGAACTACATTTTTTACAAAATTAATCGATCTATGGTTGGATAATAAGACGCGAAGTAAAAATTAAATGCACAACACCGCCTGTCTTCTCTTACTGTTTGAATACAGAGGGCGGAACGGTTTAATCACCCAACTTAGTTATTAACTTGTTAGTAGGTGATATATCCTAAATTACAGTATATTATTAATGTATCTATAATAATTTTATATGAAGGATTATATGACGTTAGTACCTGATGATAAACCGCCTAACCAGGAGTGCTTACCTCAAGAGTTCGTAGTGGATGATCCACTGCATCAGTTATTTGATGCTGTGGATGCCATTGCTGTTCAAGGTTATGATGCAAACCGTCGGGTTATTTACTGGAATCAAGGTAGCGAATTACTTTATGGGTATACCAATCAAGAAGCTGTAGGGCAAAAAATAGAAGACTTAATTCTTCCAGAATCAATGAAAAAACCAGTGATAGCAGGCATAAAAAACTGGATAAATAACGGCGTGGAAATACCAGCAGGAGAATTAATACTACGCCGTAAAAATGGTAAAAACATTTATGTTTATTCAAGCCATGTTCTATTTACAAATCAATATAATCATAAACAAATGTATTGCATTGATATTAATTTATCAGATTTAAAGCATGTAGAGGCCGAAGCTGAACTTAAAGAGCATATGTTAGCGGCTACATTTGAAGTCATTCCTGATTTATTTTTCTTAATGAAAGTTGATGGCACCATTATTGATTATCACGCGAGTGATAAGGTTAACCTGTATATGTCTCCAGCAGATTTTATAGGTAAGTCGATGACAGAGATGCTTCCTAATAAGATTGCAGATAAATTTAAAGGCAATATAACAAAGGTCATCACACAAGGAGGGGTAATTAGTTTTGAATACGATCTAGTGTTTCCCCATGGCGTTATTTACTTTGAAGCTAGAATTACCTACTTGGCTGATAATAAACAAATAATAGCTATTGTCAGAGATATCACAGAACAACACCAAGCATCAGAGTTAATTAAAAAACATGCCTTGTATGACACATTGACAGGTTTACCAAATCGCTTCTTAGCCTTAGACCGCTTGTCGCAAATGCTTACTGAAGCGGAGCGTACCAATGAAAAAACTGCGGTGTTGTTCCTTGATTTAGATGACTTTAAAAAAGTGAATGACTCATTAGGGCATGAGGTTGGTGATAAACTTTTGGTTGAATCGTCAATACGATTAAGCAAAATTGTTCGAAAAGAGGATACTATAGGGCGTTTAGGAGGGGATGAATTTATACTCCTATTACGCGGGTTAACAGATAATCAAAATGCTTTATCTATTGTAGAAAATTTACTAGAGAGCTTTAGAAATCCGTTCAATATCGATGACAGAGAACTTATATTAACGCTCAGTATTGGGATTGCCATGTTTCCTGACAATGGTAAAGATTCTTCTGAATTATTACGAAATGCTGACACCGCTATGTATAAAGCCAAGTCACTTGGCCGAAATACCTATTCATTTTTCACTAAAGAAATGAATGCTAATATGCTACGCCGCTTAGAAGTTGAAGAACAAATGCGTGGAGCATTGCAGCGTGGTGAATTTGAAGTTTATTATCAACCACAAATAGATGCTTTTAATAAAAAAATCATTGGCGCTGAAGCATTACTTCGCTGGGTTAATCCTGTTTTAGGTAATGTAACACCTACCGAATTTATTCCTATTGCAGAGCATACGGGCTTGATAGTTTCTATTGGTCAATTTGTACTTAAGCAAGCATTATCTTTTTTGAGCACTTGGCAGCAAAATAAACAAATATCATTAAGAGTTGCCGTGAATTTATCTCCACGCCAATTTAGAGATTCTGAATTATTAAATTTTGTTGAAAACTCTCTTACTGAGGCTAACATTCCGGCTGACAAACTTGAACTTGAAATTACCGAAGGTGTGCTTATGATAGGGCAAACTTATATTGATAATGCGCTTATTAAATTAAATAAACTCGGTGTTAAACTCTCAATGGATGATTTCGGTACCGGTTATTCTTCTTTAAGCTACTTGCGTCAATACGATTTTGATATTCTCAAAATAGACCAAAGCTTTATTACTGGCATAACCAACAATAAAATTGATTGTGATCTAGTTAAAGCAACTATTGCTATGGCACATAGCTTAGGGTTGAAAGTGGTTGCTGAAGGCGTTGAAACTAAAGAGCAATCTGAGCTGTTAACTCAATTGGAATGTGATTATTTGCAAGGTTATTACTTTAGTAAACCTATAACAAGCAAGGAATTACTCAATTTTTCTGTGAAATTTTAATGGCGTAACTTTAAACGACTATATCAGCAAAAGTAGCACGACACATTTTTGCTAAATCTTTTGGGGATAGTTCTATCTCTAAACCCCTTCTGCCACCGCTAACAAAAATATGGGTAAAGTTTTCTGCGCTTTTATCTATTATGGTGGTGAGTGATTTTTTTTGGCCTAACGGACTAACGCCTCCCAAAACATAACCTGTCGTTGTTTCAACACGATTGGCATCAGCCATTTTTGCTTTTTTGACTTTTAAAACTTTAGCGATAGTTTTCAAATTTAATTTAAATAATACGGGCACTATGGCAACGGCTAATTGATTTGTATCTGTACACACAACCAGCGTTTTAAATACTTGCTCTGCATTTAAGGATAATTTTTCTACCGCTTCAATACCAAATGACTGGGCACTGGTATCATGTTGATATTGATGAGTTTTAAAATCTATTTTTTTCTGTTTAAGTTGATTTATTGCAGGTGTCATTTTTATTGTTAACCACCAATTTTTGTTAATATTTAATGGTTTAATTATCCTAATGAGTTAGAATTATTAACTAATTATTCCCTAAGGTGCTCTTTAGCCTTTATGCGCATTATTCACACATCCGATTGGCATTTAGGTCAATATTTCTATGGTAAAAGCCGTGCAAATGAACATCAGCAATTTTTAACTTGGTTATTGGCACAAGTTAAAACACATCATGTTGATGCTGTTATTGTTGCCGGTGATATCTTTGATACATCAACTCCGCCTAGTTACGCTAGGCAAATGTACTTTAATTTTATCAGTGAAATTCAGTCACTTGATTGCCAGCTTATTATATTAGCAGGTAATCATGACTCTGTAAGTATGTTAGCTGAATCAAAAGAATTATTAAGTGCTTTATCTACTCGCGTGATAGCTAGTGTGAGTGATCTAGAAGATAAGAGTAACCTAGCTGAGCAAGTTTTCATTCTAAAAAATAGTGTTCAAGCGCCTAAAGCAGTTATTTGTGCTGTACCCTTTATTCGCCCTCGCGATGTTGTTAAAAGTCAACAGGGGCAATCTGCGAATGATAAGTCCTCAAGCTTACAACAAGCCATTGTTAATCATTATCAAGCGTTATTTGAGCATGCTCAACAACTGGTTAAAGACAGTAAGCTTGAGCTTCCTATTATTGCAACCGGGCATCTAACCGCGTTGGGTGTGACCACTTCAGATTCAGAGCGAGACATTTATATTGGTACTTTAGAAGCTTTGCCAAGTAATGCCTTTCCACCCGCTAATTATATTGCCCTAGGTCATATTCACCGTTCACAAAAAGTAGGAAAAACAGATCACATTCGCTATTGTGGTTCACCGATCGCGTTAAGTTTTGATGAAGCTAAACAAGATAAGCGAGTATTACTTGTGGATTTTAAAGGAGATAGCTTAGTCTCGGTTACTGATCTTATTGTGCCGTGTTTTCAACCGCTAGCGATGGTTAAAACTAGTTTACATAAACTTAGCCAAACGGTTGGAGAATTATTAATAAAATTGGATCTTAATCCAGAGCTGAGCCAAAAACTTTGGTTAGATATTGAACTTATCGACAGTGATCGTTTAAGTGATTTACAGTCACGTATCGCCACACTGGTGGAAGATTTCCCCGTTGAAATATTATTAGTCAGGCGTGCTAAGCAAGTTCGTGAGCAATTAATGCAATCGCAACAAGACAATAGCACGTTAAGCGAACTCACCCTTGATGAGGTGTTTTCTTCACGTTTGCAGCAAGAAGTGTACTTTAATCCAAAGGTTGAGGGCATCAATGAAAGCATTAATAATGAAGAACAACTTGATAGTGACACAGTGAATGAGCATAAAAAAAGATTACAAACCCTATTTAAGCAAACAGTCGCACAAGTGTTAGCTAAGGAAAACACTGAATGAAAATATTGCGATTACGATTTGAGAATATTAATGCGTTGAAAAATGCGTGGTGTCTAGACTTTACTCAAGCACCATTTGATACAAATGGCTTGTTTGCTATAACTGGTGCAACTGGTGCGGGTAAAACCAGTATTCTGGATGCGATTTGTTTAGCACTTTATCACGAAACACCGCGGATAAAAGTATCAGCAAGCCAGAATCAATTGATGACTCGCTACACGGCTAATTGCATGGCAGAAGTTGAATTTGAAGTAAAAGGCCAGGTGTACCGAGCATTTTGGAGCCAAAAGCGGGCTCGTAATAAAGTGGATGGAAATTTATTAGCCCCAGTTGCGCAATTGTCTAAGTTAAACGGCGATCATGAAGGTGATGATGCTAGTGGCACTATCATTGCGGAAAAATTAAAAGAAGTAAAAGATAAAATAGCACAAATTACCGGCTTGAACTTTGCTCGCTTCACAAAATCAATGATGCTGTCGCAGGGGGAGTTTGCTGCGTTCCTTAATGCACCAGCTAATGAAAGAGCACAGCTGTTAGAACAATTAACAGGAACAGAAATCTACGGCGATATTTCTAAGCAAGTTTTTGAAAACCATAAAACAGCTGAAAATTCTTTAAAAGTTTTACAAGAGAAAGTACAAGACGTTAATTTATTATCCTCACAAGAAGCCATTTCTTTACAAGAACAGGTGGTGGCATGTGAACAGTCGAGTGATTTAATAACGTTAGAGCAAGCAAGCTTGTTAGCCTTGAAAAACTATCAATCATTGAAGGCGACACAAAATAAGTTATTAACACAAGTTGATACACTGTCTATTCAAACCCAGGAGGCTCAACACGTAGTTGTGATGAGTCAATCGCTTATCGATGAACAACTTAAACAGCAAGAAACACAGCAAGCTCAGTTTCATATAATTGAAAATAAGCTGATTAATGAAATCATTCCGCTTGATAGCGAGATTATTCATATCAGATCGCAATTAGATGAACTTGAACAACAAGTTAATTCTCAAACACAACTGGTGACGAACACAGAAGAAAAACAGCAACAAAGTCAAACTCAGCAACAATTATTATCAGCTGAAGTGTCAGAAATACAATGTTATTTAACAGAGAATAAAACGCTGACAAGTGTTAAAGAAAAGTTACCTTTGTGGCGTAATCAAGCAACTCAGTTAACGCAACTAAAGTCGTCTATTCTTGAAAAAAGTAAACAGCTCAACGCAACACAAGTATTAATTGAAAGTGACATTAAAGAGCAAAAACAGCAGCATAGCTTATTAAAAGAAAATCAACTGCAACAGCAGTTTCTAAAAGAGCAATTAACAGGGCTTGATATTCGACATAATAACTTGATTACACAATATAGTTCATTGTTACGTCAAATATCTCTTGAGCCTGATAATGGGGAAATATCATCTGATGCCGTTAGTACAAAAGTACATAAAGCGCAAAATCAGCAAGCTAGTTACTATCAGGCATTAGAACTTTCAAAACGATACCGTAAGTTGTTACTAGAGCGAGGAAACATAGCAAATCAAAATAAAAATGCAACAGCTGAACTTACTCTTTGTAGGGAACAATTAGTTGATTTACGTAAGCAATTTTCGGTACTTACTCAACAAAAGAAAGATGTAGAAACATTAATCGCTCAGCAACAAACAATTATGTCGTTGAGTGATCACAGAGTCAAACTTCAGCCCGAAGAGGCATGTCCGCTATGCGGTTCTTTGGAACACCCAGCTATTGCACAATACCAAGCAATTAACCTTGATGAGCATCAACAACGCTTGCAAAATATAATAGGTGAATTAGAGCTTATAGAAGTGCAGGGTAAGAAAGTGGGTCTTCATGAAGGGCAGTTAACTAGCACTTTAAAAACCAGTGAAGAAACTACCCACAAAATCGCCTTAGAACAGAGCGAGTTGCTAACAAATTTTTCCCAATTGGTACTTGCCCAGACAAATAATTTAGCCTTACCTAACACTGAAGAAATAGAGAAAGCCTACGATACAAAGGTATTACAAGTTCAACAGCTTAATCAATTATATGCTGATGTTAGTCAAAATAATCAACAACGCTTCGCTGTGAATCAAAAGCTACAACGAGTTACGCAAGTGTTAAATGAATCAAAGCACCAAACGACGTTAATACAAGAACAACTAAACTTTAAACAACGTGATATTACTGAACAATCTAACGTGATCAAACAGTGTCAAATTGACATGAGCGCGATTGAAGCCTGCTTATTAGAAGATATTTCTTTAATGCAAATTAGTCGGTTTTTATCGAACAGTAGTGATAATGATGCTTTATTGGATTCAAACATTTGGCTGGAAGAACTTCAACAACAACTGAGTTTGTTTGATGAAGCTTGTGAAAAATTAACGACGCTTTTAACAAGCTTAGCAACTGTTGATAATGATAATATATTACTGAATGAACAACTAAATCAAGCCAAAAAAGTGCTTAATGAAGTATCGCGAAAATCTATTGTGTTAAATGAAAAATTAGAGCTAAAGGAAGGGTTACGCGTAACTGTGTTTTTGGGTTTGGATTGTAAAGTTACGGATGAGCAATCGGTTGAATTTATTAGAAAACATATAAAAGAAGAAGGGGATTCTCTAAGTGTTAAATTAAAATCATTGCAAAGAGAAATTCAAGTGAATGAAGCTAAGCTGCAACAGCTATTAGGACAAGAAAAACGGACTAAAGGGCAATTAAGTGAGACTAGAAAAGAAATTGAACAAGCTGAGGGTTTAGTTAAGTCATCAGTTGAAAAAAGCATGGGTGATGTAGAAGAATTACAATTACTTGAGTTATCAATGTTAGATGTTCTTTTACAAAATTTAACGGAAAAATTAAAGCAAACTCAATTTCAGTTAGGGCAACATCAACAGGCGATTACTACAGATAAACAAAACAAAATCAAGCAACAAGGCTTACTTTCTCAAATTACTGAAGAACAAAATGCTTTAGATGATTTAGCTTATTTAACCCGTTTAATCGGTTCAGCTGATGGTGCTAAATTTAGACGTTTTGCACAAGGTTTGACACTCAGTCATCTAGTGTTTATTGCTAATGAACAGCTCAATAAACTAGATGGTCGTTATCAATTACAGTGTCAGCAAAATGAAACGTTAAGTTTATCAGTTCTTGATACATGGCAAGGAGATAGTCTTCGAGATACCAAAACTCTTTCTGGAGGTGAGAGTTTCCTTGTTAGTTTGGCACTTGCTTTAGCACTTTCCGATCTCGTAAGTAGCAAAACCAGTATCGATTCTCTGTTTCTCGATGAAGGGTTTGGTACATTAGATAACGACACGCTAGAAGTTGCTTTAGATGCATTAGACAACTTAAATGCTAGCGGCAAGATGATTGGTATTATTAGCCACGTTGAAGCATTAAAAGAGCGGATAGCGGTGCAAATTAAAGTAGAAAAACAAAGTGGTTTAGGGGTGAGTGTTTTAGATAAACAATTTATGGCTTAACCCATTTAGTTGTTTAAAGGCCATATTGGCGAGTAAAGCACCTTTGAACAAGTAACCATTACACAAACTTATCTAGGAAAGTCGCAATTGGAAATTTGGATCTACTTCACCTTACTCGCCGCTACAATGCAAGCCGTGCGTACCGCAGGACAAAAACAACTTTCAGGCAAGTTAAATGCGATGGCAACGACCGCTGTTCGTTATGTTTATGCGCTACCTTTTGCATGGATATATTTAGGGTGGATGCTTTCATTTAAAGAAGTAGAAACACCTGAATTAAACAATCAATTTTTAGTTTACGCATTGATCGCTTGTGTGACCCAAATTATCGGGACTGTATTTTTAGTTGCGGCATTTCGGTATAAAAATTTCGCTGTGGCAACAAGTCTAGCGAAAACTGAAGCCATTCAAGTCGCTATTGTCGGCGCACTGTTATTTGCGGCCCCGTTAAGCTTTATGGGGTGGTTCAGTGTTATTATCGGCGTGGCGGGTGTGTTTTTAGTCTCAAAAGTAAAATTTAACTTTCGCATTATGATGGCAGGCTCTGATGCGATGATAGGCTTGTCTTTTGGCTTGGGAGCAGGATTAGGGTTAGCGATAACCACCTTATTAATAAGAGAGTCTAGCTTAGCGCTTAATACCGATTTAATGGTAAGTGCAGCCGTTACGCTTGTGTTTATGATTACGGTACAAACATTTATTTCACTCGTTTATGTGTATTTCCAAGATAAATCCCAATTAGGTTTAATGTTAAAACACTGGCGTTTATGTCTATTTGTTGGAGTAACGAGTGTCTTAGGCTCAATTGGTTGGTTTACGGGAGCCAGTTTCCAAACCGCAGCCTACGTTAAAGCACTTGGGCAGGTTGAGTTTTTTATTACCTTAGCGTTAACCTATCGTTTATTTAAAGAAAAAATATCTGCCATTGAATATTTTGGTATGTTTTTAATTATATTAAGTGTAGTTATTTTGCTTTTGTGGGCGTAGATAGATTAGAATGCGAAAAAACACCCATTGTTCAAATAGAAAGAGAAGAAAATGAAAATTACCGATAAAACCGTTGTTCAGTTTCATTACGTGTTAAAAGATGAAGCTGGTAAAGAATTAGAGTCATCTCATGGTAACGATCCTCTTGCCTATTTGCATGGCGCTAACAACACATTAGTTGGCTTAGAAAAAGCGTTAACCGATAAAGAAGCCGGTGATAAGTTTAGTGTTACATTACAACCTGAAGAAGCTTATGGCGAGCGTAAAGAAGAGATGGTACAGCGTGTGCCGGCCAAACATTTACAAGGTTTACCAAGCAAAAATGCCAAATGGAAAGCAGGCATGATTGCCGTTGTTCATACTGAAGAAGGCCAACGTCAAGTGACTGTAGTAAAAACCGGTAAATTCATGATAACTGTGGATATTAATCCACCGCTTGCAGGTAAAGTACTCACGTTTGATATTGAAGTTGTTGATGTACGTGCTGCAACCGATGAAGAAGTTGAACATGGCCATGCCCATGGTGTTGGCGGTCATCACCATTAAGGTAAAGCGTTAACTTACTTTTGTTTATCTGTAGAAGGTAGACTGAGTATTTTAGTTTAGCCGACATTGATGTTTTCAATCTCGGCTAACTAACAAAACTGAATTAATTATGTCTTTTCAATGTTTATTGATCCGTAATGGGCATTATCTCAATCACTTGAATTGTGTCTAATCCTTCCATCTTCCACTGAATATTCAAATTATATAGATGCATACCATAGATTTTCTCATCAACTTTGCCTTGTTTGTACGCAGGGCGTGGATCTTGTGCTAATACTTGTTCGATAAATAAAGCTAAATCGGGAATATTCTTTTGGTGTTCTGTTAAGGATATTTGCGCTTTTTTGCTAAAAGTTATCTTCAAATTCTGTGAAGGTTGATTTTGTGCAAAACCTGCTTCAGCATAAGCTATTGAGTCAGAGTAGGGCACGTAAGGCTTTATATCGATAACAGGGGTTTTATCTAATAGATCGATTGCTGAAATATGGAGTGCAACCTGCTGATTTTCTACTTCGATAGAATCTAACTTGACTACAGACATGCCAATGGGGTTTGGCCTAAACGTTGAGCGGGTTGCTAATACACCAATTTTTTTATTACCTCCTAATCGCGGTGGTCTTACTAAGGGTTTCCAGCCTTGTTCTTGAGTACCGTGGAATACAAATAAGATCCAAATATGACTAAACTGCGCTAACTCTCTAACTAACTCAGCGTTATTAGTTTCGCCGCTAAGTGTTATTGTTGCTTTTGCCGAGGTAACTAAACCGGGTTGACGAGGTATTGCGAATTTCTCTTTATATGGAGAGTTCACTTTCCCAATAATAGTAAATTCAACTGGTTTATTTACATCGTCGTTATGCATTGATTACATCTCTTTATTGTTTAGCTGGAGAGCCAATAAGAAAAGCTCTTGCGTAACAAATAACAACGGCGTGACATTGCTGAGCATCATTACTGTTATTGTGTTGAGTTAATTGTTGTGGTGTTAATAACGCACACCCTGTAAAAATAACGCCATTAGCTTTTTTATCAAATGCTTGACGTCTCGCTTGCGTCCTTGCGTTAATTTCATCAGGTGCTGCATGATGAGGTTTTACTTGACAATCTTGCCCCTCAACGCTGCCAATGTACTCATAGCGTGTCTTAATGTCTTGTTCTTGTTTATAAATATCAACCTGAGAAGCTGAAAAGTAGCGCTCAATATTTTTTTTATCTAGGTTACTTGCAACATAATTGTTACTACAACTTGTGACCATCGATGCGAGGATCATGATTAAACTTATTTTAAACATCACTAAACTCATTTATTGTATTTATGTCTTTTATAAAAAAAGGTATCGATTATCACGATACCTTTTTGTCATTAAATGTAGAGTAAAAAATTTATATTATTTTACTCTCATACCCGCTTTAGCACCGTCATCTGGGTTTAATATCCATAAATCATTTCCTCCAGGACCTGCTGCTAATACCATTCCTTCGGACATGCCAAAACGCATTTTACGTGGTGCTAAGTTAGCTACCATTACCGTATGTTTGCCAATTAAGTCTTCTGGCTGATAGGCAGATTTAATACCCGCAAATACTTGACGAGTTTCTGTGCCTTCATCATCTAACGCGAGTGTAAGTTTTAGTAGTTTATCGGCTTTTTCAACATGTTCAGCGTTGACTATTTTAGCAATACGTAAATCAATTTTAGCAAAATCATCAAACTGAATTTCTTCAGAGATTGGATCTTCAGCCAAAGGGTTCGCTAAAGCGGCTGAGTTATCCACTACTTTTGATGCTTTCTTTTTCTTCGCTGGTTTTTTCTCTTCTTTAGCTGCATCAGCACCGGCCATACTATCTTTCGATGCATCGGTCATCGCATTAACTTTATCCATGTCAACGCGTTGTAATAACGCTTTAAACTTATTGATTTTATGGTCTGTTAATAAAGTTTTATGTCCATCCCAAACGAGCTCGTCATTTAAGAAAGCTGCTGTGCTATCAGCAAGTACTGGCAGTACAGGTTTTAAATAGATCATCAAGGTACGGAACATGTTGATGCCAAGTGAACAGATATCTTGCACTTCTTGTTGTTTAGTTTCGTCTTTCACTAATTGCCAAGGTTCTTTTATGGCAATGTATTCGTTAACTTTATCGGCAAGTGCCATGATTTCACGCATTGCACGACCAAAGTCACGAGACTCGTAAAGTGCGGCAATACTATCACCGGCTGCCATTACTTCATCCGCAAGGGCTTGATCATCAATGTTAGTGGATAACATGCCATCAAAACGTTTAGTGATAAAGCTTGCACAGCGAGAAGCGATATTAACGACTTTACCTACTAAGTCAGAGTTTACACGTTGTACGAAATCTTCAAGGTTTAAATCTAAGTCATCAATTTTGTGTGTTAATTTAGTGGCGTAGTAATAACGTAAGTATTCAGGGTTTAAATGCGCTAAATAGGTACTAGCTTTAACAAACGTACCTTTAGATTTAGACATTTTCTCTCCGTTCACGGTAACAAAGCCATGAGCGAAAACCGCCGTAGGTTTGCGGAAATCAGCGCCTTCTAGCATGGCTGGCCAAAAAAGACTGTGAAAGTTAATTATGTCTTTACCGATAAAGTGATATAGCTCTGCGTCTGAATCTTTATTCCAAAAGCTGTCAAAATCGATACTGGAGTCTTTATTACATAGGTTTTTAAAACTGCCTATATAACCAATAGGTGCATCTAACCATACGTAGAAGAACTTGCCTGGAGCGTTAGGTATTTCAAAACCAAAATAAGGCGCGTCACGGCTAATATCCCACTGTTTTAAACCTTGTTCGAACCATTCAGATAGTTTATTTGCTACTTCTTCTTGCAATGCACCACTGCGTATCCAGTCTGATAACATGGTTTCAAAAGCAGGTAAATCAAAGAAATAATGTTCAGAATCTTTTAATATCGGTGTAGCACCTGAAATAGCTGAACGTGGATTCAGCACTTCTGTTGGTGAATAAGTTGCACCACAGTTGTCACAGCTATCACCATTTTCATCTTCACTTTTACATTTTGGACAAGTACCTTTAACAAAACGGTCAGCTAAGAACATACCTTTTTCAGGATCATATAACTGAGAAATAATGCGGGTTTTAATATGACCTTTCGCATGTAAACTGTTGTAAATTATTTCAGAGTACTCTTTGTTTTCATCACTATGCGTAGTGTGGTAATTATCAAAGCTAATGTGGAAGTCACCAAATTCTTTAATACGCTCTTCACGCCCACCTTTGATCATTTCTTCTGGCGTAATACCTAGCTCTTGTGCTTTAAGCATGATTGGTGTGCCATGGGCATCATCAGCACAAACAAAATAAGTTTCATGACCGCGCATTCTCTGAAATCTAACCCAAATGTCAGTTTGAATATGCTCAAGTAAATGGCCTAAATGAATTGAACCATTAGCGTAAGGAAGAGCACAAGTAACTAATATTTTGCGCTTTTTTGGTAAACTTTGAGAAGAAATAGCTGTAGACATGAATAAATAGTGTTTTTTGATGGTAATAATGGCTGCAATAGTACAGAATTTAACGTTTATACTCAAATGATTAATGTCACAATATGTTCGGCAAATTCTTCTCTAATAAAAGCTCATCAAAAGCACATGGCAGTAGCCAAACCATTGCTAATTCGTCAGTAAGTAGCTTAACCGAAACAGAAAAAACGCAAGTGATAACCGAAACACTAAAAGAATATCGCTCTGAAAATTTCCCTCACGGTATATTCGAAGTTAGTTCACATTATAAAATCCAAACGATTCCTAAGCAAAGTAAGGCTATTACCGTTGAGCTTATCCTACCTTTTCCCTGTCAAGGTGAGTTGGATGATATAGCAGAAAGTTTAACTGATACGTTAAAACAATCAGTTCAATTTTGTGTGCAATTAAGCGTTAAGGCCGTGCGTTCATTTTCATTGGGAGGTAGTGAAAATAATATCAAAAATATTATTGCTGTTGCTTCAGGTAAAGGTGGAGTAGGTAAGTCGACTACAGCGGTTAACCTTGCATATGCATTAATAGCAGAAGGAGCCAAGGTAGGCATTTTAGATGCAGATATATATGGACCATCCATTCCTACTTTACTGGGTTTAAAAGATGCTAAACCCGGCTCAGCCGATGGGAAATTAATGACCCCGCTAAAAGCTCATGGTCTTAGTGCTATGTCTATCGGATTCTTAGTCAATGAAAATGATGCCACTGTTTGGCGTGGCCCAATGGCCAGTGGCGCTTTTAATCAATTGTTAACAGAAACTGCATGGCCTGAATTGGATTATTTATTGATTGATATGCCCCCAGGAACAGGTGATATACAATTAACACTGGCGCAAAAAGTGCCTGTTGCTGCTGCTATTATTATTACTACGCCACAAGATATGGCGCTAATTGATGCGGCAAAAGGCATTGCCATGTTTGATAAAGTAAAAGTGCCCGTATTAGGAATTATTGAAAATATGAGTTATCACTTATGTGATAATTGTGGCCATAAAAGCCATATATTTGGTGAAGCAGGTGGCAAGCAAATGGCGGACTCAAAACACACACAGCTACTTGGCCAATTGCCTTTAGATATGACTATCCGTCAAGATGCTGATTTTGGTGAGTCTGACATCATTGAAAATAGCACTGGTGATATTGCGCAGTTGTACCGTAGAATAGCGCGTAACATTGTAGGGCAATTATTTTTGCAACTCGATAACGCTAGCCCATTAACCCCAACGGTTGAAATAACTGATTAATCATTAGCTAATTTTTCAATCAGAGAGTAAGAAAAATAATTATGAGATTATGTGATAAAGATATAGAACAGTACTTAGATGATGAGCTAATCGTTATCTCACCAAAACCTGATACTTCCATGATTTCAGGGGTTAGTGTAGATATCCGTTTAGGTAATGAATTTCGTGTTTTTCAAGATCACACCGCGCCCTATATTGATTTAAGTGCCCCCAAAGCAGAAATGCAGCATGCGATGGATTCTGTCATGAGTGATGAAATTGTCATTAATGATGGTGACGCCTTCTTTCTGCATCCTGGCGAGTTAGCATTAGCAGTAACTTACGAGTCTGTTACGTTGCCTGACAATATTGTTGGCTGGCTGGATGGGCGTTCATCGTTAGCGCGGTTAGGTTTGATGGTTCACGTTACTGCACACAGAATTGATCCCGGTTGGTCAGGGCAAATAGTCTTAGAATTTTATAATAGCGGTAAATTGCCTCTAGCACTGCGTCCAAAAATGAAAATAGCCGCGTTAAATTTTGAAACTATGTCGTCAAGTGCTGCAAGGCCTTATAATAAGCGTGATGATGCTAAATATAAAAATCAAAAAGGTGCTGTTGCTAGTCGAATGAGTGAAGATAAATAATTATTAGAGGAGGGCAATAATTTACGTCTATTAAATTATTGCCAAAGTAAACGACTTATAGGTTAGCCTAATCATGACTATGCTAACTTCTGCTTTGCACTTTCAATATCTTTGGATGGAACATCAGTTTTTAGTTGAGTAACACATTCTTCTAGTGCATCAATTAACTTTTTCTTATCATGGTGATGAGGTTGTTTGTGTTGGGCTAAATCTCTACATATCACGTTAATCTTAGTTGATACCATTAATGGGTTTTGAGTAATAACGCTGTCGATAGGTAAACAACCTGTATTTTCTTCAATCCAAGCTAATTTTTCATCTATGGTTAGTTTGGCCGCCGGACTATTTTCTAAAACTACGTTATCGATAAATACACAGTGCCCTTTTCTGATCGCAATGGCATTACTTATGTCTCGAACTAATAGTGGAGGGATAATACTTGTTAAGAAGCTCCCAGGGCCTAGTATTATCAAATCTGCCTTATTGATTGCTTGTATACAAGGATCAATAGATTTCACTAAGGGAGCTAGCATTAAGCTTTTAGGCATAATCGGCATTTCATCAACTGAAAGCTCACCAACACGACATCGCCCCTCAGGATAGAAGGCCATTAGATCGGTAGGGGTTTCAGACATAGGAAGAACTTGTGTTCGTACTCTTAGTATACGCCTAACAAGTTTAATGGAATCTAAAGGTCTAGATTGTACTTCGCCTAAACCATAAAGTATTAAGTTACCTAAATTGTGTCCGCCAAGTTCGTCATTGCCATCGAATCTAAAATTAAACAGTTTGTTGCCAACGGAGTCGGTGTCAACTAATTCAGTTAAACAATTGCGTAGATCACCCCAGGCAATTGAACTACTGCGCTTTCTTAACTTACCTGTAGAGCCGCCATTGTCAGTTGTAGTGACAATACCAGTTAGTTTGTTTCCCATGAAGGAAAGCGTGGATAACACTCTACCTAAGCCGTGACCACCACCAATTGCTACAATATTTAATTTATTTAACTGCATTATTTATTATACTTGGTATGATTAAATACTTATCGATGCTAAACCATACCTGTAAATACAGTAAAAATAAAGCATAAGCGTATTAATCGACTTGTCGTTTACTGTTTTAGATAACATTCTTAACATCTAAAAATGATTAGAAATTGTACTAGCCAAACAACTAGTTAAGTAAAAAATAATCAAGTTGATGTTTATATAAACATTCAAGCAATTATTTCTATTATTTTTATTGTTTTTGTAAAATAAGTGTTGACAGTTTAAAGGCTGCTGCTTAGAATGCGCCTCGTTTTCAGCAAGTGTTCATTTCTCTAAAAGAGTGTCTGTTGACAGCAACTTTCTTAGGAAAGAAAGTATTAAATAGCTATTAGGCCAGTTGTTTAATATGACCGTTTGAATCTTGTTATTTAAACAAGCGGGGCTATAGCTCAGCTGGGAGAGCGCTTCGCTGGCAGCGAAGAGGTCTGCGGTTCGATCCCGCATAGCTCCACCATGATTTAGGTTTTTTGTTTTTGCTTTTAAAAAACAAAAAATAGATAGTTTTAACTTGGTAGCAAGTTATTGTGTCCCTATCGTCTAGAGGCCTAGGACACCGCCCTTTCACGGCGGTAACAGGGGTTCGAATCCCCTTAGGGATGCCACTATTACTTTTCTTTGCTTTTAGCAAAGGAAGTTTAAGTTTTCTTATACTTATAAAACAATAAGAATATGCTTTTTAGTAAAGAATAATCTTTTTGATATGCTTTTACTAAAGTGTCGGCAATATGTTCGACAAGCGGTTTTAGTGTCCCTATCGTCTAGAGGCCTAGGACACCGCCCTTTCACGGCGGTAACAGGGGTTCGAATCCCCTTAGGGATGCCACTTTATATAAGTAGCGATATTTAAATAAAGTGCATAAAAGTGATATAGTTTCTTATACTATAGATTTTCAATCTAAAAATAAGAATTTAGAGTTTTAGTTTTTAGAAAGTCTAATATCTTTAGACAGTCAAAACTAAATCACCAGAGTGATCTGGTAGATAGTTTGTATTAACAAAAGTTAATTCAGTGTCCCTATCGTCTAGAGGCCTAGGACACCGCCCTTTCACGGCGGTAACAGGGGTTCGAATCCCCTTAGGGATGCCACTTTATTTTTAAGCGAATTGAACGTGAAGTGTACTAAAAGTGAAATATAGAAAGCCCACGCAATATACCAATATTGCGTGGGCTTTTTTGTTTGCTTGATTAAAATCTAATCAATTCCGCCATTTTATCCCTATTTAAAAAATTGTCGACAATAATACTTAGGTCTACTTGATTAATTAAATTATTCCGCTATTATTGTTGTTGTATTATTTATGTGTCGACAATATCGGTGTGGGTAAACCATAATAACTTTAACTTTGATGTACCTAAATTTATGAAAACAAATAACCCAACTCAACAAGCAGCAGTCACCACGGCAGACAAGGTATTTGAACAAATACAACATGCAATTGTTGAAGGTGAAATTGAATCAGGCACTAAGATTAGTGAACCTGAATTAGCCAAACGTTACCAAATAAGCCGTTCAACTTTGCGTGAGGCATTAAACCGGTTAGAGAAATGCCATCTTATCGAAAGGAAGCCAAACGTTGGTTCTCGGGTAGTTAACTGTTCTATTGAGGGGTTATTAGAGCTTTATATTACTAGAGAAGCATTGGAAGGCATGGCATGTAGGCAAGCAGCCGAAAATATGACGGATGATGAAATATCACACATGCAAGAAATGCTGAAAGCGCATGCTGAAATGCAAGAGCTAAAAGATGGCGTTGCGTATTATCAAGAAGAAGGAAATCTTGATTTTCATTACAAAGTTATTTTGGGTAGTCATAACAAACAGTTAATTGAATTGATATGTGGCCAGCTATATCACTTAGTACGTATGTACCGTTGTCAATTTGGTATGAATAGTCCAAGAGCTAGTCGTGCATTTGATGAACATGCAAACATAATCCGAGCAATTGCTGATAGGGATGGCGAATTGGCAGAAATTTTAATGCGACGTCATATCGCGGCTTCACGTAAAAATATTGAAAATAAAATAGCAAAAGAAATTACTACTAACGGACAAAAAAACATTCAACTCATTAAGTCATAAGAGGAAATATACCATGACAAGTCAATTATCTGCGGGCGCAAAATTTCGCCAAGCGTTAGAAAACAACAAACCATTACAAGTTGTAGGAACTATCAATGCCTACAGCGCAATGATGGCTGAGCAAATAGGTCATCAAGCTATCTATTTATCAGGTGGTGGTGTTGCAAACGCTTCATATGGTCTTCCTGATCTTGGTATGACGTCTTTAAATGATGTTGTGGCAGATGTTCAACGTATCACTGCTGCAACCTCTTTACCGTTACTTGTTGATATCGATACAGGTTGGGGTGGTGCATTTAACATCGCTAAAACAATACGTGATATGGAAAAAGCTGGAGCAGCAGCAGTTCATATTGAAGATCAAGTTGCACAAAAACGTTGTGGTCATCGTCCGAATAAAGAAATTGTTACAACCGAAGAAATGGCTGATCGTATTCGCGCTGCTGTTGATGCACGTATTGACCCTGATTTTTTCATTATGGCTCGTACTGATGCTTTTGCTCAAGAAGGTATTGAAGCAGCACTTGAACGTGCTAAAGCATACGTTGCTGCTGGCGCAGACGGCATTTTTGCTGAAGCAGTAAAAACAGAAGAACATTACCGTGCATTTACAGAAGCTTTAGATGTACCTGTGCTTGCCAATATCACTGAATTTGGTCAAACAGAACTTTGGAATAAAGAACAGCTAGGTGAGTGGGGCTGTGCAATGGTCCTTTATCCATTATCGGCATTTCGTGCTATGAATAAAGCGGCTGAATTAGTATATAGAACCCTATTAGCTGACGGAGATCAAAAAGCAGTTGTAGATACCATGCAAACGCGTATGGATTTATATGATTATCTTGGATATCACGATTATGAGCAAAAATTAGATTCGTTATTTGCTGATGGAAAGAATAAGTAAGTTAACTATAAAAAATATTAAAGTAAAAAATATTAAAGTAAAAAATATAAAAGAACGAGGAAATAATTATGTCAGATAAAAAAATCGGTGGTGCTGGCTTACGTGGTCAAAGTGCGGGCGAAACGTCTCTTTGTACTGTAGGTAAATCTGGAAGTGGCCTAACATACTGTGGTTACGACGTTTCTGATTTAGCTGATAATGCTACATTTGAAGAAGTGGCTTACTTATTATTCAATGGTGAATTACCAACAGTAGCTGAGCTAGCTGAGTACAAAGCTGAGTTGCTACCTATGCGTGATATTCCACAAGCATTGAAGGAAGTATTAAAGCTTATTCCTAAAGATGCACACCCTATGGACGTTATGCGTACGGGTTGTTCATTTTTAGGTAATGTTGAGCCAGAAGTTGATTTTTCAGAGCAAAATAAAGCAGCAAACCGTTTGTTAGCGGCTTTTCCAGCAATCATGTGTTATTGGTATAAATTCTCACATGACGGTGTTGAAATTGACTGTATGACTGATGAAGAGTCATTAGGTGGTCACTTCTTACGTTTATTAAACCAAGAAGAGCCTTCTGAGCAACATAAACGTGTAATGGATGTTTCATTAATCTTATATGCTGAGCATGAGTTTAACGCGTCAACATTTACAGCGCGTGTTTGTGCATCAACATTATCAGATATGTTCTCATGCATTACTGGTGCTATTGGCACTTTACGTGGCCCACTTCATGGTGGTGCTAATGAAGCAGCAATGGATATGATTGAAAAATTCTCATCTCCTGAAGATGCAAAAGTACAAATGGCTGGAATGCTCGAGCGTAAAGATAAAATCATGGGCTTTGGTCATGCTATTTACCGCACTTCTGATCCTCGTAATACTGTTATCAAAGCATGGTCTGAAAAATTAGCTGCTGAGAATGGCGATACATCACTATATGATATCTCAGTTGCTTGTGAAGAGTTTATGTGGGATACGAAAAAGTTATTTTGTAATGCTGACTTCTTCCACGCCTCAACATATAACTATATGGGCATTCCAACAAAACTGTTTACACCTATTTTTGTTTGTTCACGCTTAACGGGTTGGGCTGCACACGTAATGGAACAACGTGCTAACAACCGTATTATCCGTCCATCAGCGGATTATACTGGTTCAGAACCACGTAAAGTAAATCCAATCGCAGAAAGATAATATTAGTATTAAAGACGAGTATTAAGCTGCAAAGTATCTTGCTGCTTGAGACTCGTTTTTTTTAGGGAGCCAATTATGAATTATGATTACCGTAAGCCATTGCCGGGTGCAAATATCGATTTTTTTGATACCCGAGCAGCAATTGAAGACATAAGCGCAGGCGCTTATGCAAAACTACCTTATACCTCACGTGTATTAGCGGAGCAATTAGTCCGTAAATGTGATCCAGCGGCACTTACCGATTCATTAAAACAACTTATTGAAGTTAAACAAGAGCTTGATTTTCCATGGTATCCAGCACGAGTGGTTTGTCATGATATTTTAGGCCAAACTGCTTTAGTTGATTTAGCGGGTCTTCGTGATGCTATCGCAGATCAAGGTGGTGATCCTGCCAAAGTTAACCCTGTTGTACCAACGCAATTAATTGTTGATCACTCTCTGGCAGTGGAAGCACCAGGTTTTGATTCTGATGCATTCCAGAAAAACCGTGATATTGAAGACCGTCGTAATAAAGACCGTTTTAAATTTATTGAATGGAGCAAGACCGCCTTTAAAAATGTTGATGTAATTCCTGCTGGTAACGGCATCATGCATCAAATTAACTTAGAGAAAATGTCACCGGTTATTCAAGCCCGTGACGGCGTTGCTTTCCCTGATACTTGTGTTGGTACTGATTCACATACGCCACACGTTGACGCGTTAGGTGTTATCGCGATTGGTGTTGGTGGTTTAGAAGCTGAAACAGTTATGCTGGGTCGCCCATCTATGATGCGCTTACCTGATATCATTGGTGTTAAGTTAACCGGTAAACGCGCACCAGGTATCACTGCTACCGATATGGTACTTGCGATCACTGAGTTCTTACGTAACGAAAAAGTTGTTTCAAGCTACTTAGAGTTTTTCGGTGAAGGTACTAAAGATTTAACTATTGGTGACCGTGCAACTATCTCAAACATGACACCAGAATACGGTGCATCGGCGGGAATGTTCTATATTGATCAACAAACGATTGATTACTTAAAACTTACTGGTCGTGAACCTGAGCAAGTAGCGCTTGTTGAAACGTATGCTAAACACACAGGTCTTTGGGCTGACGATTTAGTTGAAGCACAATACCCACGTGTTATTGAATTTGATTTATCAACAGTATGTCGTAACTTAGCGGGTCCATCTAACCCGCATCGTCGTTTAGCGACTGCTGATCTTGTATCAAAAGATATCGCTAAAAATTTAGACGCATGTAAAGCACAAGAAGCAAATGGCGAAATGCCAGATGGGGCAGTTATCATTGCTGCTATAACATCTTGTACTAATACATCTAATCCGCGTAACGTAGTTGCAGCTGGTTTAGTTGCTAAACGTGCAAACGAATTAGGTTTAGTGCGTAAGCCTTGGGTCAAATCTTCATTTGCGCCAGGTTCAAAAGTTGCAAAACTTTACTTAGAAGAAGCTGGTTTACTTTCAGAAATGGAAAAACTAGGCTTTGGTATTGTTGGGTATGCCTGTACAACTTGTAACGGTATGTCGGGTGCATTAGATCCGAAAATCCAAGAAGAAATTATTGAACGTGATTTATACTCAACAGCAGTATTATCAGGTAACCGTAACTTTGATGGCCGTATTCACCCACACGCGAAACAAGCTTTCTTAGCGTCGCCGCCATTAGTAGTTGCTTATGCACTTGCTGGAACAATTCGTTTTGATATTGAAAAAGACGTACTTGGTCAAGATCAAAATGGTAATGACATTACCTTGAAAGACATTTGGCCTTCGGATGAAGAGATAGATTCAATTGTTGCTTCAGCTGTTAAGCCAGAACAATTCAAAAAAATCTACACTCCAATGTTTGATTTAGGTGCATTTGAACCTGCTGAAAGCCCATTATACGACTGGGATCTTAAGAGTACTTATATACGTCGTCCTCCTTATTGGGAAGGTGCTTTAGCGGGTGAGCGTACCATGAAAGGTATGCGTCCATTAGCAGTGCTTGGCGACAACATTACTACCGATCATTTATCACCATCAAACGCTATTCAGTTAAACAGTGCTTCAGGTGCTTACCTTGATAAAATGGGTGTACCGCATGAAGACTTTAACTCATACGCAACTCACCGTGGCGATCATGAAACTACTCAGCGTGCTACATTCGCTAACCCGAAATTGTTCAATGAAATGTGTCGTGATGAAAATGGCGAAGTTAAGCAAGGTTCACTTGCACGTATTGAGCCTGAAGGGACTGAGTCTCGCATGTGGGAAGCAATTGAAACTTACATGGAACGCAAACAGCCATTAATCATCATCGCTGGTGCTGACTATGGTCAAGGTTCATCACGTGATTGGGCAGCTAAAGGTGTTCGTTTAGCCGGTGTTGAAGTGATTGTTTCAGAAGGTTTTGAGCGTATTCACCGTACTAACTTAATAGGTATGGGTGTATTACCACTTGAATTTACTAAAGGTGATACACGCAATACTTATGGCATTGACGGAACAGAAACCTATGATGTTCTAGGAACTACAGCGCCAGGTGGTGCTATGACTGTTGTGATGACACGTAAGAATGGTGAAGTTGCTGAAATTCCTGTGAAGTGTCGCTTAGATACTGCTGAAGAAGTTACGGTTTACAACGGTGGTGGTGTATTACAAAAGTTTGCCACCGATTTCTTAAAGTCTAATGCCTAAACGTTTATTTCTAATGATAGCTGCGTTGACTGTACTCACTTGGTAGACCAAGCTCTGTGCAGTCGCCTTGCTCTCAATAAAAATAATTCGTCTATACATCAAACTTGATTGATTCAAATTAAAAATGGCACATTGTTCTTAAAAGATAATGTGCCATTTTTGTAAGAAAAACATAAAAGGAGAGAGCAAATGGCTTTCGTATCTCAAACGAAAATCCCAGCTACGTATATCCGTGGCGGTACATCTAAAGGTGTATTTTTTAACTTAACTGACTTACCAGAGCGCTGTCAGGTGCCAGGTGAAGCACGCGATAATATGTTATTACGTGTTATTGGTAGTCCAGATCCTTATGGTAAACAAACAGACGGTATGGGCGGTGCAACCTCGAGTACGTCTAAAACTGTTATTTTAGCAAAAAGTGATGTAGCTGATCACGACGTTGATTACTTATTCGGTCAAGTAGCTATTGATAAGGCGTTTGTTGATTGGTCAGGAAACTGCGGTAACTTAACTGCTGCTGTAGGTTCATTTGCTATTAGCCAAGGTTTAGTTGATGGTTCACGCGTACCTGAAAACGGTATTTGTGAAGTACGTATTTGGCAGAAAAACATTTCAAAAACCATTATTGCTCATGTACCCATTACCAATGGCGAAGTACAAGAAACCGGTGATTTCGAACTTGATGGTGTTACTTTTCCTGCAGCGGAAGTACAAGTAGATTTCGTGGCACCTGTTGATCCAACTGAAGCGATGTTTCCTACCGGTAATTTAGTTGATGATTTAGTGGTACCAGATATTGGTACCTTCAAAGCAACGATGATTACTGCAGGCATTCCTACCATTTTCTTAAATGCGGATGAGATAGGGTACACAGGTACTGAGCTTCAAGAAGCTATTAATGGCGATGAAAGTGCATTAACGCGCTTTGAAACTATTCGTGCATACGGCGCCGTTAAAATGGGCTTAATTAAAGATATATCTGAAGCTGCATCTCGTCAACATACGCCAAAAGTAGCATTTGTTGCACCAGCACAAGCTTATACTTCTTCAAGCGGTAAAAATATCAGTGCGAGTGAAATTGATCTACACGTACGTGCCTTGTCTATGGGGAAATTGCATCATGCGATGATGGGAACGGCTGCGGTTGCTATTGGCACTGCGGCAACTATTCCAGGTACCTTGGTTAATATAGCTGCCGGTGGCGGTGAAAAAGACAATGTTACATTTGGACACCCTTCAGGGACATTGAAAGTAGGCGCAGAAGCGGTATGTATCAATGATAATTGGACAGTTAATAAAGTGAGCATGAGTCGAAGTGCTCGCGTATTAATGGAAGGTTTTGTACGAGTTCCAGGAGATTGTTTCTAACTAATAATACTATTTTAGTACTTTAGGCTATATTTTGATTATTTTACTATGATTTATCGCCTAGTCAGTTTATAAAGACCCTATACTATTACTATTTCAAAAATATGTTTTAAGGATTTTTATTTTGACTAGGCTTTTTAATATCTCATCACTGGCTGCACTATTTATTTGTGGTTCATTAAGTACAATATCTACCCACGCTCTAGCGGCAACTGTTAATGTGTCTAAGAATTTAATTGTCAGTGAAGTCAATGATAAAAATATAGATCATGGTTTTGTAAATAAAAAGTTTTCTTTTGAACTTCCTCAAGGTAATCATGCCTTAATTGTAAGATATAAAGATGTTTTTGAAGATTTAGATTATGGTCAAGATAGAGTGATTGAATCACAAGACTTTGTTGTTCAGTTTGCAATTACTGACCAGAAAAAACTTAACCTTAGCACGGTTAAAATAAAAAACTTGGAGGGTGCTGAATCTTTTGCCAAGTCACCTGAATTAACATTACAGGATCAACGTAATAATCAAATTGAATTAACATTAGCAAAAGTAACTGATTATAAACTCGCTAAGCAAGTTGATATCGCAGTTAATTCAAGAACAACTCAGCAAGCCATTCAATCGAAAAAAGATGCCTTAACACAAACTTCGGCGACTACTATGAATAAAAACCCGAATGCTTTGATACAAGTTAATTCTTTAACTATGTTAACGTACTGGTGGAAAAATGCTTCAAAAGATGAAAGACAACGTTTCAAGCAATTAATTATCAAGAATTAACTAATCGTTTAGGAATTTTCTATGACTAAGTTCTTAATGTTTTTGTTTGTTAATATTTTAGCAATAACTTCATTAACTATTAATGCTAATAGTATGGCTTTAAATGGAGAATTCCCTAATATTGAAGTTAAAGGGCAAGGGAGTGTTTTAGCTGAACCGGATCTCTTTTCTTTAACGATTGCCATTATTGAGCGTGGAAAAGTCACTAGTAAATTAAGAGCAACTGTTGATGATAAAAGTAATCAAGTTGTTTTACTGGCGAAAAGTCTCGGTCTTCATAATAACGATATTAACTCTGCACGAGTTACGTTAACGGTAATTGAAAAAAAACCATCAATTACACTAGATGCTGTGGAAGTTAAGCAAAGATCAGAAAAAGGTTACTTTTCAAAACAACAGTCCGGAAACGTCTACGTCAATCCTAATGGCTCGATTAGGCAAAACAACATCAAACCACAATATTTTGAGTTAAGTCGAACCATTACTGTTAATTTTTCTAGTATTGACGATTATGATCAATTTCTTAATAAAGTGATTAAGTTAGGTGTTAGTCACATTTACCCTTTAGCTATGTCAGTTAAAGACACCGAAAAATATTATCAACAAGCACTAATCCAAGCGCTTAAAAATGCCAAGAATAAAGCCTTGAAAATAGCAAGTCATTCAAATGTTGATTTAGGTAAGCTACTCTATGTTACAGAGCAGAGCAGTAATTATTATCGTTCTCGCTCAGTTAGAACCTCTGAATTATCATCTAATCATAGCTCACAAGTTGGTAATCAGGCTATTAACGCGAGCGTTTTGGTTAAATACCTTATTAAAGAATAAATAAAGCGTGCAAATTAAAGCTTTTATCTCGATAAAAGCTTTAATTTAACTGGCTTTCAAGGTATGTTATGCGCTTTTAGCAAAGTTCTTTTCATTACGTATATGATTGACAAATAAAACTGAGTTTTATCCTGACTTATTTTGCAAGTTAACGCGTTAATATCGTGTGAAAAAGATCCTATCGCCACTATGGAAAATTTCTCGGTTATACTCATCAGTGCTTTAAAGCAAGTCTGCTGGATTGGATGTATCGAATATTAATCAGAACAGTCGTTTTGAGATTGTTCAATCTGATGTCGTGCGTATAGAGATATTTTTTTGAGATAGAGTTTATGACACGGCAACACAAAAAGTGGTAAAGCAGTGTTTTGATGATGTCCATTAATTTAGTGGATATATTACGTGTGATGTACCTAGTAACTCTAAAATTGTTATTCCAGTTCAACTTAAGAATGATATAATAGCTGTGCTAGATATTGATAGTGCTGAGTTTGCACGGTTTTAATCAATAGGGTCAAATAGGTTTAAAAGTCTATGGTACCAATGTTTGACAATGCTTAACGGCCAATTCGCAAGATTTGAATAAAGAATCAAGTAATATGAAAGAGTTTGTTGTAATACATGACTATTTAGTCTCCGAAGCAGTTGTTGGTGATTGGGATGGTGAAGAAGAAGTCGTGGCTGAGAATGTGAATGAAATATATCATACACTTTATGACTTAGCGGAAGAAGATATAGAAACCGAGATATTAGAGAAGTTATTAGCTTTAATTTGGGATACTTGGATTGGGCAAGAAGTATTGCCTGACCTAGAATCTGCAGATATTTATGAATGGTGTAAACATGTTCTTGATAATAGAGAGCAACACCTTCAACAAGAAGATTATTAATTTAACTTATTTAACTTATTTAACTAAAATTGTATAAAAGTTGTATTTATGGAAACTGAAATTAAACGTATAAGCACTAAAGACATTATTACTTACTTAACCGAGAAGTTTCCTAAATGCTTTTCAGTTAAAGGCCAAGTAAAGCCATTAAAAATTGGTATTTTTCAAGATTTATCTGAAAAGCTTACTGATGATGAAACAGTTAGTAAAACTCGATTGCGTCAAGCATTAAGACATTACACTAGCAGTTGGCGTTATCTTAAGGCTATCAAGGTCGGGGCATCTCGTGTTGATATTGACGGAAATGATGTGGCTAAAATTGATGAAGAACAAGCAAATTATGCCAGTAAAACATTGAAAGAAAGCCAAGAAAAATTTGGTAACAATTCTTCTGTGAATAAAAAAGCTGAAAATGCAACGAAAAAGCCTTCTAAGGGTCATACACCTAAAGACAGCGCGAATAAGACGTCAACAGACGCGAAACGAAATTCGGCTAAATATAAGTCAGTCAAATCAACGAAAAGTAAAACTGTAAAAAGTGATTTACCTCCGTTGAAGCCTGTAGAGTCGGCTACAATAACTGTAGGATGTAAAATTAAAGTTCAGTTAGGGAATTCCCCTATGAATGCAACTATTACAGAAATTGCAGGAAATGATATCAGCGTCCAGTTGGATTCGGGCATGATTATAAAAACACAAATGCAAAACATATATTCATAATTATCTGTTACAGCTTAGTTGTGTTAATTAAATCCTTTGGAGAAATATGCATGCAAAAACTTGGTCGTATTGCACTTGCCGTATCATTATCGGTTAGTTTATCAATCGGTAGTATAAGTGCTTTAGCATTTACTGATGAAGGTAAAGATCTTATCTTACCTGTGTTAGCACCGGAAAGTCAGCATGCAACGGCAAGTAAGCGCATAACCGCGAGATTTACTCGTGGTCATTATAAAAAAATCCAAATAAGTGATGCCTTATCTCAAGAGGTTTTTGAACGATTTATTAAACAGCTAGATTACTCTAGGCATGTATTTTTGGCTTCTGATATCGCAAGCTTTAACAAATACAGTGTAGATTTTGATGATGCTTTTGCTCGAGGTCGACTTGACTTGGCATACGATATTTATAATTTAAATATGCAGCGTCGTTTAGAGCGTTACAATTACGCACTGAGTTTAGTTGAATCTACTGATGATAAAAACTTGAAGTCGCCTTTTGATTATACAAAAGATGAAGTTTATTCTTATGATAGAGAAGATGTTTCTTGGGCAGAATCTGCTGCAGAGTTGGATGAATTATGGCGCATAAAAGTAAAGTCAGACGCTTTAAATTTAACCTTAACCGGTAAAGAATGGCCTAAAGTCAAAGAAATACTCATTAAACGATATAAATATGCAATTAAACGTTTAAAACAAAGTGAAAGCGAAGATGTTTTTCAATTAGTAATGAATAGCTTTGCTCGTGTAGTAGAACCTCATACTTCTTATTTATCTCCTCGTAATGCAGAACGTTTTCAAATGGAGATGAACCTATCGCTTGAAGGTATCGGCGCAGTATTACGTGCTGAAGAGGATTATACAGTTATTCAAAGTGTTATAAGTGGTGGGCCGGCTGATCAATCGAAACAATTAAAGTCTAAAGATCGTATTGTGGGTGTTGCCCAAGGCGAGAATGAATTTGAGGATATTATCGGTTGGCGATTAGATGATGTTGTCGATAAAATCAAAGGTCCTAAAGGAACAACCGTAAGGCTACAGGTTATTTCTGGAAAATCTGAAGATATCTCTAATGTTAAAATAGTTACTATTATTCGCGATAAAATAAAACTAGAAAATAAAGCGGCTAAATCGGAAGTATATTTTGAAGGTGTTGGCTTTGATGAAAAAGGTAATAAAGGTAAAAAGTTAGGGGTTATAACCATCCCAAGTTTTTATAATAATTTATCTCGCGATGTAAAAAAAGAAATAGAAAAGCTGAAAGAGCAAGATGTGAAGGGGATTATTATTGATCTGCGAAGCAATGGTGGTGGCTCTTTACCAGAAGCTACATTGCTAACAGGTTTATTCATCGACAAAGGTCCGGTAGTACAAATTAGAAATGGTGCTAATAGGGTTGAAGTACTTCGTGACAAAGATGGTATTAGTTATTATGACGGCCCTCTTACGGTAATGGTTGACCGATATAGCGCTTCAGCTTCAGAAATTTTTGCTGCAGCGATCCAAGATTATGGACGTGGTGTTATTATTGGTGAGCATACCTTTGGTAAAGGTACAGTTCAACAACATCGCGGTTTGGGGAGGGTATATGATTTATACGAGAACCCATTAGGCAGTATTCAATATACCATCGCTAAGTTTTATCGGATTAATGGTGGTAGTACACAACATCGAGGTGTATTGCCTGATATTTCTTTCCCTTCAGCGGTTGACCCTGAAGATTGGGGTGAAAGCAAAGAAGAAAATGCTTTACCCTGGGATCAAATAGATAAAGCACAATATAATAAGCTTAATGATATTAATACCGATTTGAGCTATTTAACTTCGCTTTACCAAGAACGTGTTAAAGATAATAGTGAATTTAATTATTTACTTAGTGACATTGAAAAGTATAAAGCTGAAAAAGATGACAAAAGTATTTCTCTGAATTTAGATACCCGTAAAGCTAAACGTGAAGAGCGCAAAGCAAAGCAACTTATTCGTGCTAATGAGCGTCTTGTTAGTATGGGAAAAAAGAAAATAACATCACTTGATGATATACCTGACGAATTAGATGAATTGGATCCATTTTTAGATGAAACAGCACGTATTACCTTTGACTTAATTAGTTTAGGAAAAATAGCTAAGAAATAATATAAACGTGTTTGAAAAGCCGCCTATATGGCGGTTTTTTTTGTATCAAAAATATAAGTTATTCTGTATGTAGTAGTGATAAAAATGCATAAGTACGTCAAACTGAATAACAATAATACAGGGTTTATTTTACATTGTGTCCAAACAAATAACAGAGGAAGTTAGTTCAACAGAGCCAAAAATATTGGATGCTTAAAGCGGTATATTAACGTCGAAATTTGCACTCAGTTATACTAAAACGTACATTAGAAGATTAAGGTACGCTAACAAGCCTCATTTTCCTTGGAACACTTATGGTACGAATATGTATCACGTGTTGTTAGTGAATCCACTTGATCATATACTTTACAGTTTATTTACTTAATCCAATATTAGCTATTGTGTATGGCTTTATCGACTTTAAATTAAATAAATTTGCGACTAACACTTAATTTTTTCTAGCCTACAGATTAGGCT
>JAWUXK010000068.1:0-13011 GCA_034111385.1 Colwellia sp.
ACGCCTTGTACTAAACGTTTTATTCTGCGTAAAGCATAACGCTTATTTACACACGTAAAAATTGAAAAGCCCGAATAGCAATATTCGGGTTTTTTTATTAATTTGTATTTTATGCGGCTCTTAAATTATGGGATAGTAAAGCCAGTTAATTTAAATTGATAAGGTTGGTATTGCTGATAAGTTACTCCAATAAGCTATTTTTTTACCAAAACAACGTATGTATTCGAACATTGAGTTTTATCAAAAGTTAGGTTTATTTAAAAGCCGCAAATATACGCTTATAAGTAACAGAGAAATTGAATTAACTAAAAAAGGTTTTTTCAGCACTCAGAAAAATCACATACCTTTTGCAAACATTAATCCTACTCCCATCGAATATCAAAAATTAAACATTAAGACGTTGCTTTATAGCGTGTTCTTTTTTGTTTGTTTATGTGTGTGTATCACAGGATTTTTTGCATTAGAGCAAATTGATAAAACGGCCACCGATGTTGCCTTTTTTGCTACTTTACTCTTTATTGGTCTTATCTATAACATTAACTCTTGTATCAATGAGTCCGCAAAAGCCTTGATATATAAGCATGTAGATACAGGTAGAGAAATTTTCTATATAGTGCCATGTAAAAATAAACCTGAAGAAGTTGACGAATTCACCTCGCAAATGAAGAAAAGGTGTGAATCCATTAAGCTATTAGAAAACTTATCGTTAGCGCACCAGCACGAAATATATAATCGCTATTTAGAATTTCTTTTTCAGTCAAACGTGTTAACGGAAACAGAGTTTTTAACGGCAATAGAGCGATTACAGCAGTCACCTGTAAAAGCCGACGTGATTAGGTTGGTGTGAGAGTAGAGCGGCTAAATCGAAAACAAATTTGTATAAATATAAAAATATTATTAATAAGGGAACGTATGTTTTCCAATTTACTTAAAAATAATAATCTTATAATTTATTTAGGGCTGTATATGATTTTTCTGAATTTATTTGTTACACCAGCTAATGCTGAAATTTACTCTAAAGATGGGACATATGATTGGCGGTACTCTATTGAACAACAAATTTCTATTACGAAAGAACATCGAAAAGCGCATAATAGATTTTATCTTCAATTTCACTGATGTTATCGGTGTTAGAAATAAATTCAGATGCTATTTTGTCTATAAGCGCTTCCTGATCATAGCTTGTTAATCTATCCTCGGCTTTGTTTGCAAGCTCTCGGTTCGATCGATTCTTAGTGCCTATCATAAGTCTAGCTAAATTGACCAAGCTATCATCTTTTAGCAAGCACCCAATCAGTGCGATAGATTCGTAATCTTGTGTGGTGCACTCTTTGAGGACTAGTTGTTCTTTTTCTGAAAGCGTTGCCCCCAATGCTTTATTGAGCTCTTCCTTTCTCTCAAATTCGGAGTTTGGTTGGCGGATGGCAGATTCATTCATATTTGTTGCTTCCAATATGCTCGGTTATTATCTTTTATGTAATTAGAGATTAATTTTGTCGCCTCTCCTGCAAATTTAGCAGAGTCAAAGTACCTTGTACAAATTAATGTTCCTAAATCTTCTATAGGATGTAGCTGAAAAAATTTATAAACGAAAGCCCTAATAGCAATGTTCGGGCTCTTTCTTTTCTTATTTGCTTATCAATTAACGTCAACTTTTTTCATATATTAATTGTACGTTTACAGGGGGTGGCTATATGATGAAAAAACTCTATTTATTTTTCCAATTAACTTCAAAATCATTAGATTTTATGGCTTTTATATAAAACAGCTATCATTAGGTTGATGTGTTACAATACACCTCTTAAATTTACCAGTCCTGATTAAACTCGCAGACAATAATTGCGATAAATAAAGGCGTTCAATTGGTGAAGTTTTAGTTATTTAAACTCTACATTTCTACATTTCTACATTTCTACATTTCTACATTTCTACATTTCTACATTTCTACATTTCTACATTTCCACACTTCCAAATCTCAAATCTCAAATCTCAAATCTCAAATCTCAAATCTCAAATCTCAAATTTCCATATTTCTACCGTTTACGATTTCAGGGGAAAATTTCAACGCCTTTGAATTAATATCTAAAAAATTAAAAGGAAAAACAATGGAAATCGCCATTATAGGAGCCGGTAATGCTGGGTCTGCTTGTGCGTTTATGGCTGCTGAGGCAGGACATAAAGTAAGGTTATTGAAAACTTCAAATCATATTACACATGACGATCATTTTGATGCAATGGTTACCAACAAAGGAATATATTGCATTGATAATACTAAAAATGGCACTTTTACCGATAGTGCTGACGACGCCAAAAGAAGCTTTCAACCATTAGAGTTAGTCACGAGAGATCCTAAAAAAGCCATTGAGGGAGCTGATGTGGTGATGATCTTTATTCAAACTACCTATCACCCTGTTTTAGCTGAAAAGATTGCAAAATATTTTCAGGATGATCAATTGGTGATTTTAATTCCAGGATATGCAGGTAGTATTTTTTATCGTAAGTTTTGTGATAATAATCCAATATTTGCAGAAGGAGAATCAACGCCTAATGATGCAAGGGTAGTTGCACCCGGTACAGTGAAAGTATTATTTAAAAATGCCAGAAATTCACTTTCTTTTTTCCCTGCTACGAGAACCTTACGTGGAATGGAAATTGCCGCTAATTTATTTCCAGCCTATAACATCGATAAGAAAAGTGTTCGCAAACACATATTCGAATCGGCATTACACAACCCTAATATTATTGTTCACACCGTTGGACTATATGTGATGTACCCAATGCTTGAGTATTGTGCAAAGCATCATCCTGATGAGGTGCCATATATGTACAGGGATGCACTTTCTACTGACATGGCGTGGTTAATGATAGAAAAGCTCGATGCCGAAAAAATGGCTGTATTAAGTGCATTAGGTTGTAAGCCAACACCTTACCTAGAAGCCTGCTTATTTAGAAATGAAGAAGATCTGACACAAGACCCTAGAGAAACCTTTGAAAGCTATAAAGTTTCATCGCCTCCAGGCCCTTATAGTTTTGATAATAGATATGTTACGGAAGACGTGCCTATGGGGCTGGTTTTATTATCTTCATTAGGCGAAAAGTTAGGTATTAACATGCCCGAATGTAATCGTTTGGTTGATATGTGTGGTGGAATTTTATCAAGAGATTTCTTTAAGGAAGGAAGAACACTCACTTCGTTGGGCTTAGGCGATTTTACTAAAGAAGAGTTATTGTGCTTTGTCGAGCAGGAAGAAAGCAGTCCAAAGCAAAAAATTGTTGATTTTGCCTAACATGCACCTGTCTATTGATAACTCGGTATTGTTTGAGTCAATTGCGAAAGATATTGTTGATAAGGGATACAGTATCAGCCTTAATGCGTTACCTAATGACTTATCTACGTTGTTATCACAACATATCAATGCATTGTCAAAAGAAGATTTTCAACGTGCGGGTATAGGTAGAGGTAACGATCATACAATTGATGGTTTTATTCGCACTGATGAGGTTTCTTGGATAACAAATAACAGTGAGGCTGGGTGTGAGTGGATTAAATGGATAGCAACACTACAATCTTTTTTAAATAGGCATTTGTTTCTTGGTTTATATTCTTTTGAAAGCCACTTTTCCCATTACGCTAAAGGCGACTTTTATAAAAAACATAAAGATGCCTTTAATGGTGAAGGCAATCGGGTGTTATCTGTTGTGGTTTACCTTAATGAAAACTGGTCTCTTACTGATGGAGGAGAGTTGGTGATTTATAATGAACAATGGCGAGGTTCTGATATTGGTCAAGCGACTGTAACACCTAGTTTAGGCACTATTGTGGTATTTTTAAGTGAGGAATTTCCTCATGAAGTATTACCAGCAAAGTGTGACCGTTACTCTATTGCAGGTTGGTTTCGTTTAAATAACACCGATGGAAATACTATTGAACGATTCAATTAATGCTAGGCGACTATTTAATGAAAGCATATTTTTTGGGGAAATTGGGATTGTTGAAATTAAATAAAAAACCTCATCTTATTGGTGAGTTAAATGACATTAATAATGAGCTAATCCCTTTAAAGGAAATCGCTGACAGAGAGCTTGCTTCTATTTATGGGCTAACAGGTATGGTTTATACGCCTCACCTAGATGCTTATATGCAGGTATGCATAAAGAAGGCTGAAATACTCGCTTGTCTAAAAAGACAAAATATTCTTCCATTGTCGGAGGTAGAACTTATAAGTACCGCTTTGGATAACCGCTATAAAAGAACAAAAAATCGCTCGAATGTTGAATTTGAAGGTGCTCATTATGAACGGCGATTTTTACCGTTTAAATTAAGTAAATCAGGTAAAAATGTTCAAAAGTGGGTTAGGGTTTGGTTTTTGCTACTTCCTAATGGGAAGGTGGACCCGCACTGGGAAAGCCAAGTACGGGAGGTTTGGCCAACTTATTTTCTGATCAGAAGTATTGAGTTGTAATCTAATACCTTTAAATTTCAGATGTTTAGTTCGAGTAATAAGGGTTAGCAAAGAAATAGACTTGAAACATAGATAAAAGAAGCTACCATCACTAGTAAAGGCTTAACTATCACGATAAAGTTCATCTATTGATACTCCTTATTTACCTAATAAAAAGTTAATACCTATGACAATGCATAAATTTACAGAGGCAGCACAGCAATTCTTAGCACGCAGAGTGCCAGGCACTAAAGCTTATAGTTTAGCTGATGCTATTAAGCCAACAACTATAGAAGAGGCATTGGTGGTTCAACAAGAAATGATTAAGCTTCGTTCTGACTCCGTTGCGGGATGGAAATGCTTATTACCCTTAGCCGAAGACAAAATTATTATTGCCCCCATTTTCAGTGAAACCATTCAAAAAGGTGAACAATGTTCGTTGATGAAAGACAAAGGCAAAGCGCGCCTTGAGCCTGAAATTGCTTTTGTACTAAGTAAAGATCTACCTGCGCGTGATAGGGATTACTCTGATGCTGAAATAAATGATGCAATTGGCAGTTGTCATATGGCGTTAGAACTAATCCAAAGTCGATTTGCAGATGATTCTGATGCGCTATTTCCTGAACGTTTAGCTGATGGTCTTGTCAATCAAGGGTTATTTATTGGTCCTGAAATTGATATTACTGCGGCATTTTCTGCGAGCAAGGTACAGCTTTCAATTAAACAAACGGAAACAAGTGGTAAGGTTAGCGAACAAAATTTTGAGGGTGTGCATCCTAATCCATTACCTCAGTTACCGGTTTATTGGGCAATAAACTTTATGACAAAACGTGGTACTACTTTTAAGAAGGGCGAAGCGTTAATAACGGGTTCATATGCAGGTGTTGTTGAAGTAGATTTTGATAAAAATATTAACATCAACTATGCAGGAATGGGGTGTTATGATGTTATTTTCATAGAGCTTACTTGAGATGCTAATCGGTATTTTATAAGTATTAAATAATATTTCGAGTTACGTTGGTGACTCGATTATTTATATAATTCAGTAGGAAGCTTAGGGTTTAATACTTCACCATACTTAAATTAATTCGAAAGATTTTAGAAACGATAGTCCTATACTCACCGTAAATAATGATGCGACAGTGCTAATCACAATAATGTTAGCTGCTAATGTTTCATTACCTTTCATTGCCTTAACCATTACATAGCTTGCTGCTGCTGTAGGCGTGCTAGACATTAGAAATAAAATACCTAAATCAATCTTTGAAAAGCCACTCGCATAACCTATAGAGGTGATGATAATGGGCGTTACAATGAGTTTGGCTATAACCGCTACTGAGGCGACAACTTTAGTGTCTTTCATGTCAGCAAATGACAAACTGGCGCCAATACAAAGTAGAGCAATGGGTAAGGTTAATCGTGCTAAATAATCACCTGTTTGCATTAACACAGGGTGGACCGGTATATGCAATAAATTAATGCTAATACCTAGCATGATACCGATAATTAACGGATTCTTAGTGATACTTATAAGTAGGGTTATTAAATTAAGTTTTTTGTTGGTTAGCGTTGTCGTTAAGATGTAAATTGACAAAACGTTATACACCAACGATAAAATCGACATAAAAATAGACGCTTTAGCAATACCAGGATCACCATATAAGTTGCCGCATAATGCTAAGCCAATAATCGCTAAATTTCCGCGGAAAGCCCCTTGCACGTACACACCTTTGTCACGTGGGTTTTTAACAAAAATAAAAGCGGTTAGTGTTAACAGCATAAACACAAGTAACGTTGACAGTGACGCGTTTGCAATGGTGGCAAAGTCAAACACAGTCGCTATGTCAGTTCTTACCATGCTCATGCCAAGTAACACAGGAAGTGATATTTTAAATACAAGGATAGACGCTTGATCAACAAAGGCTTGCCCAATGATACGCGAGTATTTAAGTAGGGTCCCCAAGACAACCATCGTAAAAATAGGGCCTGTAACAGAGAAAGCGAAATTTAAGGTAGAGAAAAAATCAGACAGCACATTAGGCTCATTTTTTAAAAAGAAGAAGAAAGCATGTAAATGATATATCGATTATATCAGAGCATATAAAGTTTTCTTGAGTTAAATGGTTTTTAAATCAATAGTATTATTGGTGGGATTAGTTGGGTAAGTCGCAAAGTGAGTACTAACAATAAGTTTCTTCTTTATTCTATTAGTTGGTTACTTGCGACAAGGCATAGCAAAGGGGATATCGCTTGGTTAAACATTTATATCAGAAAAGATTATCTATAAAAAAACCCGAATATTACTATTCGGGCTTTAGGTATACAACAAAATGTAATATGGCTTTTTGCAGTATTAACCTTTTGTTACTACAGCTTTAACAGTTGTTTTGATTTTTGCAACAACACGACGGTTTAAATCATGATCTGCTTTAGTGTTACCCGTTGAAAGCAACTGCTCTTCACCAAAACCTTTTGCGGCTACGCGGCTTGAATCAATATCAAATTCATTGATTAATGCGGTTTTAACAGCATCGGCACGCTTTTGTGAAAGTGTTAAGTTGTATTTTGCATTACCAGAAGCAGAACTATGCCCTTCAATAACCACACTAGTGTTGTTATGTTCTGTCATAAAATCAGCTAAGCGTTGAACGTCGCTCATTGCTTGTGATTGTAATTTGGCACTGTTATTTGCAAACTTCACGTTTAAGTTCATTTCTACAACTTTATCAGCAAGTATTGCACAGCCTCTTTCATCAGTTTTTGCGTTTTCTATTGTATTAGGGCAAGAATCATTTACATCCGCAATACCGTCGTTGTCTGTATCAATAAAAGCTACCGCAGGAGCAGCTTTTGCTGGCATTGCTTTTTTCTCAGCAGGTTTACGTTTAGCAGAACCTTGTGTTACATCGCCAAAGGCATATTTTAAACCAAGTTTAATTCCTTGGTCGGTATTGCCATAATCAACATCACGGTAGATAGCAGCTTCACCATATAAAGAGAAACGGTCATTTATTTGAACGCTATAACCAGCACCTACATTAATGGCATTGTAACTTTTAGCATTATTAAAATGCTTTACACCAGTAAATAAGTAAAGGTCTGAATCATCAACTTTATAAATTGCATCAACGCCTACTCGTGTGCCGTTAGCTTTATCAGTGCCATTGTCAATATCGTAACGAGTTTTCGCTAATTCTATGCGCGCATTCCAGTCTTCATTAATAATTTTTTCTAACTCAACACCAAATCCTCTACCGGCTTCAATACGTTGCCAGTCAAGTTTATCTTCTTTAGAAGACTCTGATTTGATGTATTCACCAAAAACACCAACTTGCCAGGTTTTATCAATAGTTTCTGCAGCTAATGGGGCACTGATTAAGGCCGCTAAAAGAGTAATTTTAAAAGTTTTCATGGGTAAATCCTTGTAGAGTTTCATGTGATTTTATTAAATATCTAATTCTTAAACGGTAAAGTAACGCAAAAGTCACAAAGTTTTATAATTATTTTTTGATTATTTTATAAATATTGCTAAAACCAGAAAAAGAAGTGTCAATTATCGTAGAATACACGCGGTTTTAAAAGCAGTAAAACCGCAAACAGACAAAAAAGAATGAAATTTATACAAATTAATGTGACTTTTTAACTGAGTAGCCGTTAAAAAGTAAAGCGATATAGATTATTGCTAGAGGATGACATGAAAAACTTAGAAAAGAATATAGCTAAAGAACTAAAAAGTGATCCTGAATTAGTTTTTAGTACCTCAGACAACGAATTGTTTAAACGGGCATCAATAACAGCTAATAACCAACAAGGCACGAAAGATCTTGTCGCACTTGGTCTGGCTTCTATTTGGGTTGTTTTTGTCAGTATATTCATGAAAATTTTAAAACCCATATTTAATAAAATAGCAACTAACCCAAAAACCACCGGCACAAATGCAACTTTAAATGAGAACAAATAATGGATACTGAAAACATCACAGAGAAAGCTTATTCGGGCTTAATGACTATTTGGCATAAGGTGGTAACCTTTCTGCCTGATTTGATTGTCGCAATTATATTTTTATTGGTTGGCTGGGTTGTATCATCAATCATTAAAACATTTTTAAATAAATCATTAATTAAAATTGGTTTTAATACTTTTTTAGATAAGCTGGGTTTAGATGTTTTACTTCAAAAAATGGATGTTAACATCACTGGTAGCCAAATGGTTGCGAGTATTATTTCAACATTCTTTCTATTAATCTTCTTACTAGCAGCGTTAGATATTGTTGGTTTAACGGTACTTTCAGGATTAATTGACACCTTAGTACTATTTTTGCCTAAGTTTCTCGCTTCATTGGCCGTACTTATCTGTGGCTTTTTTGTTGCACAAATTGTCTTTAATGGTGTAAAAATAGCGTCAAAAAATACTGGCGTAGATTACGGCCGTTCTGTTGCTGAAGTATGCCGAGGCATTATTATCGTTATCACCGTTTCTTTATCAATAACTCAACTTGATATTGATGTTTCTCTATTGAATAACATCATGACTGTCGTCATTGCTAGTGTTGGCTTGGCAGCCGCAATTTCTTTAGGTATTGGCACAAAATCTATGGCACAAGAAATTGTTGCGGGTGTTTATTTAAGAGAAATGTACCAAGTAGGGGATATTATTGAAGTAAAAGATATTCAAGGTACTTTAGCTTCTATTGGTAGTGTAGCGAGTAAAGTCATGGGAGAAGGTGAATCGATGACTACTGTACCTAATACCTTCTTATTAGCTAACAAGGTCACTAAACAATAACGCGGTTTTTATACGTTTGACTAAGATTAACGAACGTCAGCTTGTTGCGTTAGTGCAAGAAAGCTTACCCTATGATACGCGTTTTTTTCAGCAGTTAATAACACCATACCTACCTATTTTAAAGGGGTATTGTGCAAAACTACTAAATAACACATCTGATGCGGAAGACGTTGTACAAGAAACTATTATAAAGGCACTAACCCACTTAAAAAGCTTTAAGTGGGTTGTGTCTTTTAAGTCGTGGCTATTCAAAATTGCTCATAATGAATGTATTAATAAAATAAGGGATCGTCGTTGGGATAACCTCAACGACGATGATGAATACCTAGATAATGTCATTGCTGTTGAAGAGAGTCATGAGGATTTACCCTCCTTACTATCGGCAACCATGGTACATTTATCTTTTGTTGATCGTAATATTATGCTTTTGCGCTATCGTACCGAATTAGAATTTCAGGAAATAGCTGATATTTGTGATTTAAAGCTGTCCGCCGTAAAAATGCGTCATAAAAGGGTTATCGCTTTTTTACAGAAAAGGTTAAGTGAATAGGGCTAACTTCAAGGGGACGTCCGAATTTCGCTGCGAATATTGTGAAAAAACTTAATCAGACGAATTATATTTATTTACAATATTAGCGTCGTAAATAAGGTCTAATAAGATGTACCGCTTAAAGAAGGAGATACGCATGAAAAAAGTAATGATTACTTTACTAACTCTGTTCACTTTTGCTTTATTACTTCCTGTTGCTTATGGCGCAACATCAAAAGTGATTTGGATTGAACATGAAAAATATCGAGATATAGATCCAAGTAACGAAGGGCGTAAGCACTTTCGTGAACGCATTTTCTACAATTTAGAGAAACATTTTGCTAAATTGGCAACAAAATTGCCAGAAGGACAAGTGTTAAATATTAAGGTTACTGACGTAGACTTAGCAGGTGATACGCATATTGGTGGTATTAGTCAAATTCGTATAATCAAAGATATGTACTCTCCTCGGATGAACTTTTCTTATGAATTAGTTAATGCTGATGGCAGTATCGTTACGTCAGGTGAAGCCGCACTTAAGGACATGAATTTTATGATGGGAAGCGCTTTAAAGTACCGCAATCAATTCCTAGGCTATGAAAAGAAAATGTTAGATGATTGGTTTACCGAAGTGTTGAAAAAATTCGTTGCGGAGAAAAAATAGCGTTACCAACATATTTACCAAAAGCTGCTGCGGCAGTTTTTATTGCCTAAAATAGCTGTTTATCGGCTCTGAAGTGAATAAAATTGAAACAGACAAATAATGTTTTTCATAAATTTTGTCTGCTTCTATATTCTTATGCAATCCTGTTAAGCGCTATGGCTCTGTTCAAAGCCCGCTAATACAGTAAATAACTGCTCTATTTTTTTTACCAGTGGAATCAGTAATTGTTGTTGTGTTTTGTTTTCTTGCCAGTGCAAAAAATCGTCAGCAACTTCTTGCACATAAGGTTGAAAATTGTTGGCCGAACAAGTAAAACCGGCATCTTTTTTAAAAACGGTTTCAAAGCTAGCTTTTTTCTTTTCACGTAGATCAGCTAAAGTGGCATCAGCGGTTAATGATTTTTTTAAAATCACGGATATATTTTCAATTAATTGTTGTTCTATCGCTTTAGTCATGGTGTTTTCTTTGTCGATTGGAATGGTTAATGGTCATGTCGCAAAAGGCACTAAATGATTTATGTTTAGTTTGCTTGCGTTAATGTGCTCGAGTAATGGGTAATATTATGTCAAATTAATTGGCGTTTTGTTAGCTTGACCTGCAATTTCTCTTACTAATTTTGGCATTAAATACCCGGGTAATGTTGCAAGCATCTGGTTCATTATTTTTACTGCGACTTCTTCTTTCACATCAAAATGTGCTGCGCCTTGTACTGGGTCAAAAAGGTGTAAGTAATAGGGGTGAATGCCGGCATCAAATAGTTTTTCACTTAGTTCAACTAACGTCTCGGTTTTATCGTTTATCCCTTTCAGTAATACGCTTTGGTTAAATAGTGGGATTTTAGCATCACGCAATGGTTCAAGTGCTTTAGTTAAATCATCATCAATTTCGTTGCCATGATTGATATGTAATACCATAGTCGCTTTTAAACGACTGTTTTTGAGTAAAGTCACTAATCCGCTAGTGATTCGACTGGGTATTACTACTGGTAATCGTGTGTGAATTCGTAGCCATTTAACATGGTCTATTTTCTCTATTTGCGCTATTAGCCAAGCTAAATGTTGATCGCTGGCCATTAAAGGGTCACCACCGCTAAAGATCACTTCTGATATTTCTTTATGCTCAGTAATGTAGTTTAAAGCGGGTTGCCAATGTTGTTTGCTTGGGCTGTTATCTTGATAAGGGAAATGTCGACGGAAACAATAACGACAATTTATTGCACAACCTGATTTTACTATCATGAGAACACGATTTTTATATTTATGAAGCAAGCCCGTTGCGACGGTATCGTGCTCTTGCAATGGATCGTTAACAAAACCGTCAGTAATAACAAACTCATTTGATAACGGCATTACCTGTTTTAAAAGAGGATCGTTAATATCACCTTTTTTCATTCGTTTAATAAAAGGCAGGGGGACGCGTACGGGAAATAATTTTCGTGCTTTAAAGTGATGTAAATACTGTTCAGAATCAATATTTACTAAGGCGAGTAATTTTTCGGGTTCAGTAATTACTTCTTGCAACTCTTTTTGCCAAAATTTTTGCTCGCAAAGATGCAAATCTGAGTCTGTTTGGGTTATTATCTGCGGTAATTCTAATTCCAATGGTAAGTTTCTACTCAGTTCTGCTTTAGCTATGCGGGGTAGTTTAAAGGTTATCAACAATTAATAAAAGAGCACACTTATGGCGAATTTCAGTACCAACCAGTTCAAAGCTGGTCTTAAAATCATGCTTGATGGCGAACCATGTAACATCCTTGAAAATGAATTGGTTAAACCGGGCAAAGGACAAGCATTCAGTCGGGTTAAAATTCGTAAGTTAGTTTCTGGTAAAGTACTAGAAAAAACCTTTAAATCTGGCGAGTCAGTTGAAGGTGCTGATGTAATGGAAGTCGAGTTAGCATACCTTTATGCTGATGGTGAATTCTGGCATTTCATGAATAATGAAACCTTTGAACAAATTGGCGCCGATGAAAAAGCGGTTGCTGACAGTGTTAAATGGTTAGTAGAAGGCGATGTTTGTACGATTACGTTATGGAACAATACTCCTATTTCGGTCACCACCCCTAATTTTGTTGAAATTGATATCACTGAAACAGATCCTGGTCTTAAAGGTGACACGGCCGGTACAGGTGGTAAACCTGCAACTTTAGCTACTGGTGCTGTTATTCGTGTACCTTTATTTGTTCAAATTGGCGAAAAAGTTAAAATTGATACACGCTCAGGTGAGTATGTGTCTCGTGCAACCAAGTAGTTCTGATTCTTTAGCTATGGCTATGCTTTACTCTAAATTGGTTCTATATTCTGAACTGAATAAATAATAATTTTTTATAAAGTCCAATTAGTTTCTATTTGGACTTTTTTATGTCGCTGTGATTTTTTTACATGCTCTGAACTATCAATTTACTTATAAGTGTTTACGTTACTTATTTTTTCGGAGCAATTTACTCTTTTATGAGGTATCTCTTTTGAATCGAATTATTTTTTTGTTAATCAGTCTCGTTTGCGTTTCTGATAGAACGTGGGCGATAGCGCAATTAGATAATAGTTATCAATCGCCTTCGGCTTATATTATGGCAGAAGTAGATAATTATC
>JAWUXK010000069.1:0-24407 GCA_034111385.1 Colwellia sp.
GTGAGTTTCTAAATAAAATACGACCGGTACCATGTCGGTCAAGTAGCTGCTTTACTAGTTGTTGACGTACTTCTGTTTGATTAGCTGAGTTATCGTCATTAAGTGCTACTAGCTGTTCACTAATATCTGCTTCTTTTAATAAGGCGATTAAGGTACTTTCTTGCTCGCCAGTTAATTGTTCTTTTTCAACTAAAGCATTTGCTGCATCGGCCACTTCACTATAATGAGACTCTTCTTCAATAAATTTTTGATAATCGTAAAAACGGTCTGAATCAAGTAAGCGTAATCGAGCAAAGTGACTTTCATGGCCCAATTGATCAGGTGTGGCAGTTAGTAGTAAAACCCCAGGAATGACTTGCGCTAATTGCTCAATACATTGATATTCCATACTGGGATTATCTTGTTGCCAATCTAAATGATGAGCTTCATCGACCACCATTAAATCCCAATCTTCGCTTATTAATGCTTCATGCCATTTAGGATTTTTAGTGATAAAACCTAAATTAACTAAGACTAGTTGTTCACTGCTAAAGGGATTACTGTCATCTTCTCCTGCAGTTTCAACACATCGGTCATTATCAAAAATACTGAATTTAAGATTAAAGCGGCGTAGCATTTCCACTAGCCACTGATGCATTAATGATTCGGGTACTATAATTAAAATACGTTGAGCTCTACCACTCACCAATTGTTGATGAATGATCAAACCTGCTTCAATCGTTTTTCCTAAACCTACTTCATCGGCAAGTAATACTCTTGGTGCAAAGCGGTTTCCCACTTCATCGGCAATATAAAGCTGATGAGGGATAAGGCTAACGCGCCCACCGGTTAAGCCCATTAACTCTGATTGTTGTTGTTCATATTGGTGACGTAAGCAATCTTTGCGTAGGCGAAACCAATCAAGACGGTCTACTTGGCTGTTTAATAAACGATCGTGTGGTTTATTAAATTTAATAAAGTGATCTATCATCACTTCTTTTAAAGACGTTTCTTCTAAGGTGTCTTGTCTCACCCCATGGTAAGTCAAAATCCCCTGTGTTTCGCTGCTTGATTGAACTTTTAGCATCCAACCTTCATGGCTTGGAATGAGGTCATCTTTATTAAAAATAACGCGTGTTAATGGTGCATTGGCTTTTGCATACTGACGAGACTCTCCCGTGGCAGTAAAAACAATGTTAACAAATCGGTGCTCTATACCAGTAACTGTTCCTAATCCCTGATCTGATTCACTGTCACTGATCCAACGTTGTCCGGGCTGAAAGGGCATAAAATAGAACTCCAAAATATCTTAAAAATTAACATGAAAAAAAAAGGCGCTATAATAACTGTTAGTGATTCATAATCATAGGTAGCTTCACTAAAAAACAATATTTTGGCATTTTTTCTTGTGAAGCTCTTAATAAACTGTCATTGTTAAATGGTAGCTGACAATCATCGTTTGTTGCACAGTTTTTTTATCATTAATGCCGGAGATGCTTATATGAGTAAAGAAAAAATTGTATACACCCTCAATAGTAAACTCCTTTTATACCTATATTTATTCTGTAAAGAACAACAAAGTTCCAAGCCAGTGATGGTGCTTAACACGTTATATCCCCGTAAAAATAACTTTGAGGTGAACCTCTATGAAAAATCCTAACGATAATCAAAACCCACGTGTATTAGACACGTCAGCTTTAGTTCATGACCCAAAAAGTTTATTGGCGTATCGTCATGATATTTATATTTGTTTAACAGTTTTAGAAGAGTTAGATAACTTAAAAGAGCGCTTAGATAAAAATGTTAGCCAAGATGCTCGGGTTGTTATTCGAATGCTTGAAGATATTATCAATGGCCATTCTAGTGAAGAAATGGAAAATGGTATTGATTTGCCTTCAACAGAAACGGCAAAACGTGGAAAATTGTATATAGGTATAGATACCCAGCTAGATTTTGCAAAAGAATTAAAACACGGTATAGGCAGTGATGCTGACAATAGAATAATTAATTATGCGCTGCATCTACAACATGAATTAAAACAAAATGTCACCATTGTAAGTCGTGATATTAATATGCGTTTAAAATCACGAACTATTGGTGTGGACGCAGAAGATGTGCTTGTTGATCATCAGATAAGCGATATGGATCTCTTATATACAGGGGTGCAGTCATATACAGGTGACCTTTTTGACCGATGTGAAGAAGAAAAAGACTTTGCAATGAGCGGGAAATTATACCGCTTCAATCGTGATATTTTTAATGATGAAGCTCAAGCTAACATGTATTGGTATGATGAAGTTGGGCACATAGGAAAAATAAAAGAAGTTACGGAAGAGCATGTATTTACAGCATTATTGCAAAGGAAGCAGGATAAGATTTGGGGAATACTTCCTAAAAACCCAAGACAAGCAGTGGCTTTAGATCAGCTTACTACTGCTGAGTTTGACTTAAATATTATTTTAGGTCCTGCAGGATCCGGTAAAACGTTTTTAGCGATAGCGGCGGCCTTACACCAAGTATTAGAAACAAAACAGTATAAAAAAATCGTTGTTGTTCGTAGTCGAGATTTTATGGACGACGACCCTGGATTTTTGCCCGGTGATCTAACTGAAAAGTCATTACCTCTGTTAGCAGGTGTTACAGACGCGTTGATCTCAATGCATTCCGATGGTAATGACGATGAAAAGAGCGCTCGTGCAACAGTAGAGCATATTATAGACCGAGCAAATATAGAGTTTACATCAATGGCATACTTCAGAGGCAGATCAATTGATGATGCAGTATTAATTATTGATGAAGCGCAAAATATGACCCGTGCGCAAATGAAAGGCATGTTGTCACGCGGAGGCAAGAACTGTCGTACTATCGTGCTTGGAAACCTTGCGCAAATTGATGATCGGTTCGTCACCCCTGCATCGTCAGGAGCTAGTGCTGCGGTGAATATTTTTCGTCACTATGAAAAGGGAAGTGTACTGATATTTGATGAAGTAGAACGAAGTTCACTGGCTGAATTTACTGAAAAGAATATGTAAACATTAACGCAAAGTTGTTTTAGTAATTTCAATACATTGAAAAAAAACACTATTTATGTCAATATTTAAATAATTGAAATATATTTTTGGGTCATTGTGACTGTTAACTTATCTAAAACATTAATGGTATTGCTGGTATGTTTGACCTTCGTTGGTCAGACAATGGCTTCTACTGTTATGTCCTATCATATGATAAGTATGCAGGTTATGAGTAGCCAAAAACAATCACAAAATATGCCGATGATGGATCACAGTAAGCATAATATGATGGTTGAATCTGTTGATAACGAAGATTCAACCTCAGAAGATTGTTGTGCTAAATCATGTAACTGTTTTGCAGGCGGTTGCTCAAATTTTGTTACAATAATGAAAACTCCTGACAATAACCTGATCATAGGTTTATCATCAAAAATACCTTCGTATACACGGGTAGCACAAAATCAAACCCCCACTTCTCTCTACAGACCTCCTATACTCAGCTAAACACAGACTAAGTGTGTCTGAAATTTGGCTCATTTAGCTCGTTTATATAAATAAGAATAACTGTATTAGGACGTTTTGATCTCAGCATTTGATAAAAATGACTATCAAGTGTTATTAAAATACCCTGATTAATTTGAATAATAATACCGAATGAAATCATAAATCAAATATTCATGATTTCAATTTTCGTAATTAATATCCCTATTGGGGGAGTTATGTTTTCTAAAAAATTGACGTTACAGCTGATGGTTTATATGAAATTAGCGACAGGAATTTTGCTATTTACGCTGAGTACTGCAAATGTTGCTAATGATGGAGTTGAGACAGTTATATCTATCGAATCAGCAATTGAAAAAGCACAAAAAAATGATCCTTGGTTAACGGGTAATGTGCATAAACAACAAGCTATCGAATCTATGAGCATGGCAGTAAGTACCTTACCTGATCCGACAATATCTATTGGACTTGCAAATTTACCTACCAATGGTTTTGATTTTGGTCAGGAAGGAATGACTCAAGCTAAGGTAGGAATTTCTCAAATGTTTCCACGAGGTGACACGTTAGAAATTAAACGTCAGCAGCTAAAAACTGAAAGTGAAGCATTTCCCTATCAAAGGCAAGATCGTGAATCAAAAGTAGCGGTAATGGTGGGTAACTTGTGGCTAGATACTTATCGTGTTCAGCAAAGTATTTTTTTAATAGAAAAAAACAGAACGCTTTTTGAGCAGTTAGTCGATTTAGCTGATGCTAGTTACTCTTCAGGGATTGGTAAAACACGTCAGCAAGATATTGTTCGCGCACAATTGGAGTTGACACGATTAGAAGATCGATTAGATAGGTTAGCTCAGCAGAAAAGCGGGTATGAGGGAATGTTGTTACAGTGGCTAACCGATGTTTCAGATAAAGAATTAGTTCAAAACGATGGCTATCAAGAGAGTAGCTTTGTTCTTCATGATATAAAGTTAAGTAACGACTTGCCTAAAATTAGCTTTGTTAATAGAGATTTAGTTTTCAAAAATAGCTGGCTTCGCCCTAGTGAGTTAGTGAAATACATTGCCAATCACCCTTCGCTAGTCGCGATCGAAAAGAAAGTTAAAGCGACGAAAACAGGGATTAGATTAGCTCAACAAAAATATCAGCCGGCGTGGGGAGTCAATGCTAGTTATGGCTATCGTGCTGATGATCCAATGGGTAATAGCCGAGCCGATCTTTTTTCGGTAGGTGTTACGTTTGATTTACCACTTTTTACTGAAAATAGACAAGATAAAGAAGTTAAATCGGCAATTTCAAATACGGAAGCGATAAAAACAGAAAAACTCTTATTGATGAGAAAGTTACTCGCATCGTATTCCAGTGCCAAAGGTCGTTTATTGCGATTGAAAGACAGGCAGAATTTGTACACGTCAAAATTAATTCCTCAAACCCATGATCAAGCAGAAGCCTCCTTAACTGCATATACCAACGATGATGGAGACTTTGCCGAAGTAGTTCGTTCACGAATTGCAGTATTAAACGCAGAAATAGATGAGTTAACTCTCAATGTAGAAGAACAAAAACTATTACTAGAGCTTAATTACTTTTTTATAAACAGTATCCATCCAGTTAAGCAAATAAGTCAGTCGAATGTATCAAATAAGCGTGATTACACTGATATTTCGGGAGAAAAACAATGAGTAATTATATCAAACCACTAGTTTTTGGCATTATCATCGGTGGCCTCATCACTTTAGGTGCATTAAATTTGTTAGGAACTTTTGATAACCACCAAGTTAGCAATACGGTATCAAGTGACAAAAAGCCGATTTATTGGGTGGCTCCAATGGATGCTAATTATAAAAGAGATAAAGCCGGAAAATCTCCGATGGGGATGGATTTAATTCCCGTTTATGACGATGGTGGAAAAGGCCCTGATGAAGGTCCAGGTACCATTCGTATTTCTGCCGATGTAGTAAATAACTTAGGTGTCAGAACGGCACTAGTAAGCTATAAATCGTTACATACTGAAATAAATACCGTGGGGTATGTGGCCTATGATGAGGATAAATTGGTTCATATTCATCCGCGTGTGCAAGGTTGGATAGAAAAGCTCTATGTAAAAGCCGAAGGTGATCCGGTTAAAGAAAATCAGCCACTATATGAGATATATTCACCTGAATTAGTGAATGCTCAAGAAGAGCTGCTTTTAGCACTATCTCGTAAAAACACTCGATTAATCAACGCGGCTGAAAATAGATTAACTGCACTACAATTGCCTAAATCATCCATTGTGAAGCTGAAAAAAACAAAGAAAGTACAACAGACAATTACCTTCTATTCACCACAAAATGGTGTGGTGGAAAACTTAAATATCCGAGAAGGTTTTTATGTAAAGCCAGGTTCAACATTGATGTCAATTGGCGATCTTTCAGAAGTTTGGGTTGAGGCTGAAGTTTTTGAAAGACAAGCAGGGCAAGTAAAAACAGATACTCTAGTAACCATGACGCTTGATTATTTACCTGGAAAATCTTGGCAAGGGCGGGTGGATTATATTTATCCAACGCTTGATGCTAAAACGCGCACTGTAAAAGTTCGTCTTCGTTTTAAGAATGAAGCCGGTGAATTTAAGCCTAATATGTTTGCACAAATCTCAATTCACACAACAAACGATGAACAAGCTTTGTTGATACCCAAAGAAGCGCTAATTAGAACCGGTAGTCAAGATAGAGTTGTGCTTGCCTTAGGCGAAGGAAGCTTTAAATCGGTTGAGGTTTCTATAGGTCGTTTTGACAGTGACAGTGTAGAGATTTTATCAGGGCTTAGTGCTGGAGAAAGAATAGTTAGCTCTGCACAATTTTTACTCGATTCAGAATCAAGTAAATCATCTGATTTTAAACGCATGAATTACACAGCTCCTCAAGATGAAGTAACTCAAATGGTAATGAGTGATAATAAATACAAAATTTCCTCCGCTACTGTTAACGGTACAATTGTTTCTGTCATGGTGAATCACAGAATGGTCACCATTGACCGAGAAGCCATTGTTAAATGGGGACGTGAAGCCGCTAGAGTAAATTTTATTGTTGAGGATAACCTTGATATGGCCATCTTTTCAAAGAATGCTAATTTGAAGTTCACCTTTGAGGTTAGAGAGGGGGATTTTATTATTGTGAGTGCAAAGGTCCTGTCTGAAACCCACAATAAAGCGGACACTTCACCGCCTAATGTGACTAACGCTGCAGGAGAATAATGATGATTTCTGCTATTATTCGTTGGTCAATTGGTAATCGTTTTTTTGTTTTATTAGCGACATTTTTACTCGTTGTTATGGGTTTTTATTCTGTAAACAAAACCCCTATTGATGCGCTGCCTGATTTATCTGATGTTCAAGTCATAATAAAAACAAGTTATCCAGGTCAAGCACCACAAGTTGTTGAAGATCAGGTCACTTACCCTATGACAACAACTATGCTCTCAGTACCTGGGGCGGTAACCGTGCGAGGTTACTCATTTTTTGGTGACTCGTATGTCTATGTTATTTTTGATGAAGACACGGACTTATATTGGGCACGTTCAAGAGTGCTTGAATATTTAAGCCAAGTAACTCCTAATTTACCGAGTAATGCGCGTCCGCAGTTAGGGCCCGATGCAACCGGTGTTGGCTGGGTGTATTTATACGCGTTAACAGATAAAACAGGTCAGCATGATTTAAGTCAATTGCGCAGCATACAAGACTGGTTCTTAAAGTATGAGTTGCAGACCGTTGCTGGTGTCTCCGAAGTCGCTGCTTTAGGGGGAATGGTTAAACAATATCAGGTACGAATTAACCCTGATAAATTACGTGCTTTTGGTATCCCGTTATCACATATTCAAATGGCGATAAAGCAAGGCAATCAAGAGATTGGTGCATCTGTTGTTGAGATGGCTGAAGCGGAATATATGGTAAGAGCGACAGGCTATTTGAAAAGTGTATCAGACTTAGAAAATATCCCGTTGGGTGTGAATGAAAATGGTACCCCTTTATTACTAAAGGATGTTGCCGATATAGGCACAGGTCCGCAGATGCGCAGAGGCGTAGCTGAGCTTAATGGTGAAGGCGAAACTGTTGGGGGCATTGTTGTTATGCGCTTTGGTGAAAATGCGCAGGAAGTGATTAACGGTGTTAAGAAAAAACTCAAACAACTTAAAAAAGGTTTACCTGCAGGGGTAGAAATAGTCCCTGTATACGATCGTTCAGCCTTAATAGAAAAAGCAGTTGATAATTTGGCTTACAAATTACTAGAAGAATTTGGTGTTGTGGCGCTAGTTTGCATTATTTTCTTATTTCATCTTCGTTCTTCTTTAGTGGCGATTATTAGTCTACCAGTAGGGATTTTAACTGCGTTCATCATTATGCATTTACAAGGCATTAACGCAAATATAATGTCGTTAGGCGGTATTGCTATAGCTATAGGTGCGATGATTGATGGTGCGATCGTTATGATAGAAAATATGCACAAGCATATGGAAAAACTCACCATGGAAGGAAAAACATTAACCAACGAAAATCGCTGGCAAGTGGTTATGGAATCTGCAACAGAAGTTGGCCCTGCATTATTTTTTAGCTTATTAATTATTACCGTTAGTTTTGTTCCAGTTTTTACGTTAGAAGCGCAAGAAGGGCGCATGTTTTCACCACTCGCCTTTACAAAAACCTATGCAATGGCGGCTTCAGCGGCATTATCCATTACATTAGTTCCCGTCTTAATGGGTTACTTTATTCGAGGTAAGGTATTGCCTGAACAGAAAAATCCGGTAAATAGGTTTTTAACTTTTATTTATATGCCGGTATTGAAAACTGTTTTACGTTTTCCAAAGGCAACGCTTTTAGTCGCTATATTCGTATTAGGTGTTGGCGTTTACCCTCTCAACAAAATTGGAAGTGAGTTTATTCCACCACTTGATGAAGGCGATCTGATGTATATGCCTACCACTTACCCGGGCATTTCTATCGGTCAAGCACGCCAACTATTACAGCAAACAGATAAGTTGATAAAAACAGTTCCTGAAGTTAAAACAGTATTTGGTAAAGTAGGGCGTGCTGAAACGGCAACCGATCCAGCGCCATTGACAATGATAGAAACATTTATTCAATTTAAACCCCATGATGAATGGCGAGAAGGTGTGACACCTGAAAGTTTGAAAAAAGAGCTAGATTCACTAGTCAAACTACCCGGAGTTACTAACGCTTGGGTTATGCCCATTAAAACACGTATTGATATGTTAGCGACTGGGATTAAAACTCCTGTAGGAATTAAAGTGGCAGGGACTGATTTAACGGTGATTCAAGAGATAGGTAAACAGTTAGAAGTTATATTAAAAGATGTACCTGGCACGGCGTCAGTTTATTCTGAGCGTGTTGCTGGTGGTCGATATGTAAAAGTTGATATTCAACGTGCTAAAGCTGCACGTTATGGCTTAAATATCGCTGAAATTCAACAAGTCGTTGCCACTGCTATTGGCGGTATGAATGTAACCAAAACGGTTGAAGGCTTAGAGCGTTATCCCGTTAGCTTGCGATATCCTCAGGACTATCGTGATTCACCTGAACAACTCTCATTACTGCCTATAGTGACGCCAAATGGTCAACGGATCTCATTAGGTGATGTGGCTAATGTTCTTATAGAAGATGGACCACCGGGTATCAAATCAGAAAATGCGCGTTTAAATGGTTGGGCATTTGTTGATATTGAAGGGGTTGATGTAGGTACTTATGTTGTTAATGCACAGAAAGTTGTTGATGATAAATTAGTGCTTCCTGCTGGATATTCAATCACTTGGGCTGGACAATATGAATACATGCAACGTGCAAAAGCGAAGTTAATTTATGTTGTGCCTTTCACTTTATTTATCATCATTATTCTACTTTATTTGAATTTCCGAAATATCATTGAAGTAGCGATGATTATGGGCACTTTACCTTTAGCAATGGTAGGCAGTATCTGGTTAATGTATATCGAAGGCTACCATTTCTCAGTGGCAGTAGGTGTTGGATTTATAGCACTAGCGGGGGTTGCTGTCGAAATAGGCGTTATTATGCTTGTCTATTTAAATCAAGCCATTAATGACATGAAGGAACGTTGTTTAGCCGAAAATATTGAACCGACAAAAGAAGATCTATTGAAGGCTATATTAGAAGGTGCTGGCATGCGTGTTCGTCCGGTGATGATGACAGCAGCAGCGATCATTGTTGGTTTGTTACCTATTTTATATGGTACGGGCACGGGTTCTGAAGTGATGAGTAGAATCGCGGCCCCTATGGTTGGAGGCATGTTAAGTGCCGTCATTCTAACGTTACTTGTGCTACCTGCTCTTTTTTATTTATGGCGATCATCATCAATTACGATTAAGTCGACAAGTTAACTCAACATAAATAATAGGCTACTTTTTATAAGTAACACTGCTACATAGGTAACATTATATTGATTAACCAAGCAAATAAAGGGGCTAGCACGGCAGTTAAAACTCCGCTGATCACTAAAGCCAACGAACTAAAAGCCCCTTCTTCATTACCCACTTCCATTGCTTTTGCGGTACCAATCGCATGAGCACTGCAGCCCATCGCTAAACCTTGTGCTTGCGGGTCGGTTATTTTACATAGTTTGAGTAAAGTAAAACCACCCAGCGCGCCCAATAACCCAACTGCAATAACGACTGCAGCCGCTAAAGAGGCTAAGCCACCTACTTCGTTGGCAACAGCCATTGCGATTGGACTTGTCACTGATTTTGGCAATAAAGAAAGTAACAGAATTTTATCGTCAGTTAATAATATGGCGATTGATAGACACGTTGAAATCGCGATAACCACACCCAGACAACAACTGATCATAATTGCCTTGAATTGCTTCTTTATTTGTTTTACTTGGCAAAATAAAGGAATTGCAAGCGCCACAACGGCGGGCTCTAACAGCCAAATAAAAGGAATATTTGCAGTGGCGTAATCTTGGTAAATCAGTGGCGTGAAACTAAAAAGTCCAATAAAGAATAATATACTCACTAAAAGTGGGTTGGCTAATGGACTTTTAATGGGAGACAAAAGCTTACGGGCAGTTAAAAAAATTAATACTGTAGCAATGAGATAAAGGTAGATCATTTAGACAACCTTTGATAAAGCCAACCAACAGCTATTAACGTGGTAATTGTACTGATAACACTGCTTACAACAATGGTGAGCCAGTGGGTTGATAACAACTCTGAATATTGTAATAACCCTACACCCACGGGTACAAAGAAAAGGGTAATATAGGACAGTAAAAAGCTACCCGTTGGCAAAACATAATCTAACGGAATTAATCTAAGGTTCAAGGCTAAAAATAATAATAGCAGGCCAAAAATACTACCCGGAATGGGTAGTTGGCTTATGAATTGAATGCCTTTACCTAAATACAAAAAAATCAATAAAATTCCTGCACTTCGTATGAAACTTCCAGCAATGATAAGATTATCTTTATTCATTATATTTTTTATTCATCATGTTTTAACTAGGGTTAACTTAACACTTTAGAAAATAGTTGCTCTAATTTGTTAATAGTCTTTTTGATATCTTTTACATCTGTTGGCGCAATAAAAATAGTATCATCGCCGGCAATCGTGCCAAGCACACCGTCACTTTTTCCTAAGCTGTCTAACAAACGAGCAATTAATTGTGCGGCTCCTGGGCTTGTTTGGATAATGATCATCATGCCATTATGTTCAATTTCTAAAACTAATTGTTTTAGTGGACTTTGTGCAGTTGGAACACCAAGTTCAGCCGGTAAACAATAAACCATTTCTTGGCGAACGTTACGGGTACGCACTGCACCAAACTTGCTTAGCATTCTTGAGATTTTTGATTGACTAATATTCTCAAAACCTAAAGCCTTTAATGCATCAACGATTTCCCCTTGCGAACCAAATTGTTCTTGTTTTAATAAATCTTTAAATGCTTGTACTAATGTTTCTTGTTTTTGTTGACCATTCATTCTAGAAGATTAAACCCTTTTTTGTTATGTGCTCAAACAGCTCCAAGTTATATTATTCATTTTGAAAATGTTTGGTATGCGCGTATATACTAAAGTTGAATTTTTTCAACTTAGTATTATACGGTATTATATATAGACAATAATAATTGTTTTTTTCTTGTCTATGCTATATCTTTTGCACCAATAAAATTTACGTATTTACTCGAATAATTTTTATTATACACTTTAACATCCACTTTAATTTCGGAGAGAACACATGAAAGTAGCAGTTTTAGGCGCAGCTGGCGGTATCGGTCAAGCATTATCTTTACTATTAAAAACTCAATTACCAGCAGGTTCTGAGTTATCACTTTACGATGTTGCCCCAGTTGTTCCAGGTGTTGCGGTAGATTTATCACACATCCCTACAGCTGTTAAAGTTGAAGGCTTTGGTGCTGACGCTTTAGCTGGCGCACTTTCAGGTGCTGATATTGTAATTATTCCAGCAGGTATGCCACGTAAGCCAGGTATGGACCGTGCTGATTTATTTGCAGTAAATGCAGGTATCATCAAAACATTAGCAGAAGGCATTGTTGCTAACTGTCCAAAAGCTTTAGTTGGTATTATTACTAACCCGGTTAACGGCACTGTTCCAATTGTTGCTGAAGTATTCAAAAAAGCAGGTACTTATGACAAAAACCGTGTATTTGGTGTAACAACGCTTGATGTAATTCGTAGTGAAGCATTCATTGCTGAATTAAAAGGCTTGAACGTAAGTGACGTTAAAATCCCAGTAATTGGTGGTCACTCAGGTACAACAATTTTACCACTTCTTTCACAAGTTGAAGGCGTTACTTTCTCTGATGAAGAAGTTGCCGCGTTAACTCCACGTATCCAAAATGCTGGTACTGAAGTTGTAAATGCTAAAGCTGGGGGCGGTTCTGCTACTTTATCAATGGGCGCTGCTGCTGCACGTTTTTGTTTATCTTTAGTAAAAGGTTTACAAGGCGAAGACGTTGTAGATTACGCTTATGTTGACGTTGAAGGTGGCGATGCTCCATTTTTTGCTCACCCAGTACGTTTAGGTGCAAATGGCGTTAGTGAAATATTACCTTACGGTGAGTTAAGCGCGTTTGAAGAAAAAGCTAAAAACGATATGCTTGATACATTAAAAGCAGACATCCAAGAAGGTGTTGATTTTATGGCATAAAGCCAGCTTAAAATCTATTCATAACGAGTGTTGAAATTCAATACTCGTTATTTCTTTCCTTCCCTATTTCACACCCTTTGAAATAAGAAATTCAGTATATTCTTTATCTGTTCTCATAATATGATTTGTTAACCAGCGTTTAAGAAATAGCAGTAAATCAGCGCTCATTGTGCCTTGAGGATTGGCAATAAACTTTTCTTTCAAGTCAACTACTTGCGAAATAAGCTCATTGTGTTGTCGTTTGTGTTCTTCTGAACCCTCATAACCATACTCAGCAAACATATTTTCTTCATAGGCAAAATGCTTTTGAGTATAAGTCGCCAAGCCTGTGAATATTTTACCTAATAATTCATGTGAGCTATTGGTTAACATGGCATCATTAAGCGCATTGATCATATTAACAAGTTTCTTATGTTGCTCATCAATACTGTCAATACCAACACTTAATTCGTTTGTCCATTCAATTAGTGGCATGAAATCCCCCCAAAATTTAATACTCTTGGGTTAACGTTAGTTCTAGGTGGCGAAATTCACAAGTCTAAGAGTACTTAAACTTGTGTTAGATCAATAAGACAATGACGGAAAGGGATTACTTTCCCCATGGGTTAGAAGGGGTGGAAGAGCGCAATCGTGTTTTTTTAGCGCGTTTTTGCCTAAGGTTCTCAGCATCATCAAAACTTAATTCTGCAGGTGTTCCCGGCTTCTGATGAGCGGGAATAATACGATCACGTGGTGGCAGTTCAAACTGACTGTCATCGGCCAGAGGTAAGTTTTTATATTGATATAAATAAAAAGCTTCAACTTTATTTTTTGCCCAGTCGGTTTTTTTAAGGAACTTTAGACTTGATGCAATACTCGGGTGTGTTTTAAAGCAATTTAAGTTTAAATAAGCATTTAAAATTTCAAAACCGTAATGATCAACTAATTCCGTTAATACTTGTTCTAAGCCAATACCGTGTAGTGGGTTGTTTTCATATATATTGTCTGAACTCATAATTTTTACTCTTGCTTTAATGATCAAGCACTACGATTAGCAGCGATATGAGCTAAAGCAACCAATGCTTGTTTATAATTAGATTCAGGTAAAATGGATAAAGCCTTTATCGCTTTATCTGCTTCTATTTCAGCTTTTTCTTGTGTGTAAGTTAATGCACCTGTTTCTTTCATGGCAGTTAAAATATCATCTAGATGCTCCATACCATTGCCGTGCTCTATCGCCTCTCTGATTAATTGCCTTTGCTCAGCAGTACCGTGTTTCATGGCATAAAGTAGCGGTAGGGTGGGTTTGCCTTCGGCTAGGTCATCTCCAACATTCTTCCCCATTTCTTTGGCATCAGCAGTGTAATCCATAATATCATCAACTAATTGAAAAGCTGTGCCTAGGTACTTGCCATAATCAGCCATGGCTATTTCAGTTGCTGTATCTTGTTTGGTAATAACGGCAGCAAGTCGAGTAGCTGCTTCAAAAAGTTTAGCTGTTTTACAATAAATAACCTGTAAATAGCTTTCTTCAGTGGTATCTGGATCATTACAATTCATTAACTGTAATACTTCACCTTCAGCAACTATGTTTGTCGCGTCAGATAAAATATCCATGATGCGCATATCACCTAACTTAGTCATCATTTGAAAAGAGCGCGTATAGAGAAAATCACCTACTAATACACTCGCACTATTACCGAATAAGGCATTAGCCGTTTCTCGGCCACGGCGCATGTTTGACTCATCAACTACATCGTCATGTAACAAGGTAGCGGTATGAATAAATTCGATAATGGCGGCAATGATACAGTGATTATCATCAAGCGAGTCAGCAGAACCATGATTTAGTGCTTGCGCAGTTAACACGGTAAGCATAGGACGCATACGCTTACCACCGGCATTAACAATATAAATGCCTAATTGGTTGATTAAAGCAACATCCGATTGTAATTGACCATAAATAAGATCATTAACCTTGGTCATATCATCTTGTGAAAGTACTTGAATTGCTTTTATATCCACTTTTCTTAATTCCGCTTGGCTAGGTGGCCTTATAACCACTAAATCGATGGGGTTTTATCCCGTGAATTCTACACTATATTCGCGGATATAAAAGCTTACATAAAAGGTTTATAATGACTTTATTGTGAATTTATTTTGTTATTTTTTTCTTAGAATTAAAAACTTTATAAATGATCGTTTTTATACTTGCCCTACTGCGTTTCTTCGCGTAGAATTCGCGCCCTATATTTTTAAATTTAGCAACACAAAAGGTGTTGCAGTACGGAGTAGCTATGTACGCGGTATTCCAAAGCGGTGGTAAACAGCATCGTGTAACCGAAGGGCAAACAGTTCGTCTAGAAAAGCTAGAGCGTGAAGTAGGCGCAGCAGTGGAATTTGATAACGTTTTAATGATCGCCGATGGCGAGAACATCAATGTAGGCGCGCCTTACGTTGCTGGTGGTAAGGTAGTGGCTGAGGTTGTAAACCAAGGTCGTGCTGATAAAGTTACTATCGTAAAATTCAAACGTCGTAAGCATTCACGCAAACAAGCGGGCCATCGTCAATGGTTCACTGAAGTGAAAATTACTGGTATTAACGGCTAATTAGGAGCATTTGACATGGCACATAAGAAAGCGGCAGGTAGTACACGAAATGGTCGTGATTCAGAAGCAAAACGTTTAGGTGTTAAGCGTTTTGGTGGCGAATCAGTATTAGCGGGTAACATCATTGTTCGTCAACGTGGTACTCGTTTCCACGCTGGTAGCAACATGGGTATCGGTAAAGATCATACTTTATTTGCTTTATCTGACGGTAAAGTACAATTTGAAGTGAAAGGTCCAAAGAGTCGTAAGTTTGTTAGCATTATCGCTGACTAATAAAAGCTTAGCATTCTAAAAACCTCGCTTCATAGCGAGGTTTTTTTTTACCTATTAATTAGGTTCATGTAGTGACGATTCTTTCTGACGGGAAAATCGTTTATACTACCAAGATATAAACCACAAGACGTTAGGGCTGTGTAAAACACCATGAAATTTGTTGATGAAGTTGAGATCAGAGTTGAAGCTGGAGACGGCGGCAATGGCTGTGTCAGTTTTCGAAAAGAAAAATATATTGAATATGGCGGTCCTAATGGCGGTGATGGTGGAGATGGTGGTGATGTTTTTTTAATCGCTCATGAAAGCCTTAATACCCTGATTGACTATCGCTTTGAGCGTTTTCATCGTGCTAAGCGAGGTCAGAATGGGCAAAGTCGTGATTGTACGGGTAAAGGTAGTGATGCATTAGTGTTAAAAGTGCCAATCGGTACACGTGTGCTGGATGTTGACACCGGTGAAGTGCTTGGTGACTTAACACAAAAAGATCAAAAGCTATTGGTTGCTAAAGGCGGCTGGCATGGTTTAGGTAATACGCGTTTTAAAAGTAGTACTAACCGTGCACCTCGTCAGAAAACTGATGGTACTCCAGGTGAAATTCGCAACCTTAAGTTAGAATTATTATTACTCGCTGATGTTGGTTTGCTTGGTTTACCTAATGCAGGTAAATCGACTCTCATTCGTAGCGTATCGGCAGCTAAACCGAAAGTGGCTGATTATCCCTTTACTACCTTGGTACCTAACTTAGGTGTCGTACGGTTAGACTCACAACGTAGTTTTGTTATTGCTGATATTCCAGGAATCATTGAAGGTGCGGCTGAGGGCGCAGGGCTTGGTACTCAGTTCTTAAAACATCTTGAACGTTGTCGTATTTTATTACACATCATTGATATTTTACCTGTGGATGGTTCAGATCCGCTTGAAAATGCCAAAACCATTATTAGCGAGTTAGAGCAACATAATGAGAAATTAGCAGGTAAGCCACGTTGGGTTGTCTTTAATAAGTTAGATTTAGTACTTGAAGACGAAGCCAAAGAAATAACGGATGCTATTTTAGCTGGTCTTGATTGGAAGGGGGAAGTACATAGTATTTCTGCTTTTAATCGAACAGGTACTCAAGAGCTCACTCAAAGAGTGATGACCTTTATTGAAGAGTTACCTCCAGAGGAAGAAGAAGCACCTATTGATGGTAAAAATGTTGAGTTTAAATGGGATACATACCATGAAGATGCAACAGCGTTATCAGATGCAGAATTTGATGATGATTTAGACGATGAAGACTGGGATGAAGATGATTATGATGTTGAGGTAATTTACAAACCTTAATCAAATTCAACAGTATTCAAACTATAAGCAAGCTTCATTTTAAAAATATGAGCTTGCTTTTTTATTGCCAAAATTAAAGTTGGTAAGTAAACCTATTCTCTAGCTCCCCATTAATATTTATCTGTTCGTTATTCTAATATTCGTGAACTCGTTTAAAGCCGAAATTACGGGTCAAAAGGCAATAAAAAACCCGATATATTATCGGGTTTTAGTATGTCAGGCATCTTGACGCTAGTTAGTCCAAATCAAAGAACAAAGCACTGAGGTGACGAATATCAGGAAGTGCTTTTGATAAATGATTAGATTTTAATAACAAAAGCTTAACCAATAAATTTCCGCGCATTACGGAACATACGCATCCAAGGAGAATCTTCACCCCAGCTATCTGGATGCCATGAGTTAGCTACTGTACGAAATACACGTTCAGGATGCGGCATCATAATGGTAACACGGCCATCGGTAGTGGTTAGTGAGGTAATTCCGTCAACCGAGCCATTTGGGTTAGCCGGATAAGTTTCAGTAACATCACCATAGTTATTGATATAGCGCATTGAGACTGTGCCTGAATTATTGGCAGCATCAATGGCTTCATCACCACTAAATTCAGTACGTCCTTCACCGTGAGAAACGGCTATCGGCATTACTGAGCCAGCCATACCATCGAAGAAAATTGATGGGCTTTCTTGAATCTCAATTAATGAGAAACGCGCTTCAAAGCGCTCTGATTTATTTTGTACAAAGCGAGGCCATGCGTCACTTCCCGGGATTATTTCTTTTAGGTTGGACATCATTTGACAACCATTACACACGCCTAATGAGAAAGTATCTTCGCGTTCGAAGAAAGCTTTAAACATAGCTTTTGCATTCGGGCTGAATAAAATTGATTTAGCCCACCCTTCACCAGCGCCTAATACATCACCGTAGGAGAAGCCGCCACAAGCAACTAAGCCGTTAAAATTGGCTAAATCAGTGCGGCCAGCTAGAATGTCTGACATATGTACATCAATGGCAACAAAGCCGGCGCGATCAAACGCTGCGGCCATTTCAACATGGGAGTTAACACCTTGCTCACGTAAAATAGCAACACGTGGGTTAGTGCTTTGTTGTGCATCCTTAATTATTAAGTCAGCCACAATATCTTCGTTAATATCAAAGCTTAAATCAGCCTGTAAACCAGGATCTTCCGTATCAAACTTCACATCATGCTCTTCTTGTGCACAAGCAGGGTTATCGCGTAGTGATTGCATCTGGTAGGTAGTTTGTGCCCATAAAGTGCGGTAATAAGTGCGAGAGTTTTCTAAAACTATTTCGTTATCACGCGTAAAACGAATAGTGTCTTCGTTATTAAGTTGACCAACATCAGTACAGCAATCTAAAACACCATGCTCGGCTAAAATAGCGTGAATAGCGTCAACATCGCTTTCACGAATTTGTATTACGGCACCAAGCTCTTCATTAAATAAAACTGAAACGTCATCGCCGGTAAGTTTACTGATATCAATATCCACACCAGTGTGACCGGCAAATGCCATTTCACAAACGGTAGTGAATAAACCGCCATCAGAAATGTCGTGATAAGCAATAAGTTTTTCATCGCGCACTATGGCTTGCATCGCATTGAAGAAGCCTTTTAATGTTTCCGCTTCATCAACATCAGGTGTTTCATTGCCAAGTTGTTTATAAACTTGTGCTAAACATGAGCCACCTAAACGGTTTTTTCCTTTTGATAAATCAATGGCCACAAGGCGTGTTTCACCTTGATCCGTTCTTAATTCAGGGGTAACTGTTTTGCGAATATCTTCTACTGCGCCAAATGCAGTGATGATCAATGACATAGGTGACGTTACGCTTTTATCTTCACCGTTATCTTGCCATTTAGTCTTCATTGACATGGAATCTTTGCCAACAGGTATGGTTAAACCAAGTGCAGGACATAATTCTTCACCAATGGCTTTAACCGCTTCATAAAGGCCCGCATCTTCACCCGGGTGACCTGCTGGAGACATCCAGTTAGCTGATAACTTAATACGGTTTAAATCACCAATATCAGTACCTGCAATGTTCATTAATGATTCCGCTACAGCCAAACGAGCTGAAGCGCCAAAGTTTAATAAAGCGACAGGCGTACGTTCGCCTAATGCCATTGCTTCACCGTGATAAGAATCAAGTGCAGAAGCGGTAACACCACAATCTGCTACAGGTACTTGCCAAGGACCAACCATTTGATCGCGATTAACCATACCCGTTACTGAGCGGTCACCAATGGTGATTAGAAACGTTTTTTCAGCTACCGTTGGTAAACTTAAAATACGTTGGGCGGTTTCTTCAATATCAATTTCGCTAACATTTAATTGATCACCAGTCGCTGTCGCGCTTTGCACATCTTTGAATATCTGAGGAGTTTTACCTAGTAATACATCAAGGGGTAAATCAATTGGGGTGTCTAACTTGTCGTTGCCAGCAAAGTGTGAATCAGTAACGGTTAGCTGTTCTTCTTCAGTTGCTCTGCCTACAACAGCGAAGGGGGCACGTTCACGTTGACATATTTGCTCAAAAGTTGCTAAGTTTTTGTCTGACACCGCAATAACATAACGCTCTTGAGATTCATTACACCAGATTTCATGAGGTGCCATGCTACGCTCGTCATTGGGTACATTACGCAGTTCAAATACGCCACCACGTCCACCATCTGATACTAATTCAGGGAAGGCGTTAGATAAACCACCGGCACCAACATCATGAATGAAGGCAATTGGGTTTTCTTCACCCAGCTGCCAACACTTATCGATAACTTCTTGGCAACGACGTTCCATTTCAGGGTTTTCACGCTGTACAGAAGCAAAATCTAAGTTTTCTGCTGATTGACCAGAAGCCATTGATGATGCTGCGCCGCCACCTAAACCGATATTCATCGCAGGGCCGCCGAGGGCAATTAAATTAGCGCCAACGATAATTTCGCGTTTTTGCACGTGTTCATCACGAATGTTACCTAATCCACCAGCAAGCATAATTGGTTTGTGATAGCCACGAACTTCAGAGCCATTGAAAGAGTTAACTTGTTCTTCATAGGTACGGAAATAGCCTAAAATAGCAGGGCGACCAAATTCGTTGTTAAATGCAGCACCACCTAACGGGCCTTCCATCATAATATCTAGAGCTGAAACGATACGGCTAGGTTTACCAAAATCAGTTTCCCATGGTTGTTCAAAATTAGGGATACGTAAGTTAGATACAGAAAAACCAACTAAACCTGCTTTAGGTTTTGAACCTATGCCAGTAGCACCTTCATCACGAATTTCACCGCCACTACCTGTTGCTGCACCAGGGTAAGGTGAAATGGCGGTAGGGTGATTATGGGTTTCACCCTTCATTAATATTTGAATGTCTTCATGGTTGTAACCATAAACATTGGTTTCAGGGTTAGGGAAGAAACGACCACCCTTATTGCCCACCATGACTGCTGCGTTATCTTTATAGGCGCTAAGCACAAAATCAGGGTTAACTTCATGGGTATTACGGATCATTTTGAATAATGATTTAGGCTGCTTCTCACCATCAATAGTCCAGTCGGCATTAAATATTTTATGACGACAATGCTCAGAGTTAGCTTGAGCGAACATATAAAGTTCTATGTCGTGAGGGTTACGGCCTAACTTGGTAAAGTTTTCAAATAAATAATTAACTTCATCGTCAGCAAGGGCTAAACCTAGCTCAACGTTAGCGGATACAAGTGCATTTTTACCGCCGTTTTCAATATCAATTGCGGTAAGTTCACCCGGCTCAGCACTAACAAATAATTTGTCAGCGTCAGTGAAATGAGTAAATACACTCTCCATCATGCGATCGTGTAATAGGCCGACAAGTAGTTGTTCTTGATCTGCATTGAGTTTTACATCGTCTTCAAGGCTAACGTAGTAAGCCATGCCACGCTCTAAACGGTCTACTTTTGCTAACCCACAGTTATGAGCAATGTCGGTTGATTTAGATGACCACGGAGAAATTGTACCTGGACGAGGTGTTACTAAGTAAAACTGTCCTTGGGGCTCATGCTCTTCAATTGTTGGGCCATAGGTTAGTAGCTGTTGTAAAACCTTTGTTTCGTCAGTGGCTAACTCTTCATTAAGTTGAGCAAAGTGAGCAAATTCAGCATAGATTTCAGTTACAGGTAGTTGTAATTGTTTACACTGAGCCAATAGCTTATTTACTCTAAAGTCAGAAAGTGCTGGAGCGCCACGAAGGTTTTTTATCAACATCGTCATAGGATTAATCACCAAGTTTTATATAAGGTTGTTATTCAGTTCAGCGTCAAACGCAAGAGCCAAAAATTTCGCGCGTATTATAGTTTAATTCTTGCCTTTTAGTAAGCGTTAAAAACTCAAGGAACTATTAAAAGCAAGTATGAAAAAAAAGTACTTGGCTAACAAGCCAATACGCGACACAATTAAGGTTATGAAATATTCGTCTTTTTATAACTTGTCCCAGAGAATTAGTAAGAAAGTTTTATTTGTATTCTTATTAATTCCATTGCTTTTTTCTTGTAATGGTCCAAAGCAACCCGCAAGTTTTGCCCGTATTATTGAGCGCGGTTATGTTAATGTTGGCACAGTGTATGGGCCTAACAGCTATTATATTCAAGGGGATGATTTCGCAGGTTTTGAATATGATTTAGCAACAAAATATGCTGAATACCTTAATGTCGAATTAAAAATAGTGCCGAGCTACTCCCTTGATGAATTGTTTATTAAACTTAATACGGGTGAAGTAGATATACTTGCGGCAGGTTTGTCAGTCACTGATAAACGTTTATCGCGCTTTCGTTTTACACCAAGTTATGAACATGTCAGTCAAAAACTTGTGTATAAGCAAGGAAAAGTCAGACCAAGAAAATTGGACGATCTTGACGGTAAATTAATGGTCATGTCGAGCTCAAGCCATGTGGAAAATTTAGAAACACTTAAACAAGAGCATAATGAACTGAATTGGGTAGAAACTTCGGAATTTGATAGTGAAGAATTATTATTAAAAATACTGAATGAAGAAATTGATTACACCATTATTGATAGCAATACGTTAGCGGTTAATCGCCGTTATTATCCAGAAATTAGTGTTGGATTTACTATTCAAAAAGCAGAACCATTGGCTTGGATGGTGGATAAAAATGGTGATGACGCCTTACTAGCTAGTTTGATTGAATTTTTTGGACAAGTACATCATGACAGTACCTTGTTGGCACTAGAGGATAAATACTATGGTCATATTGAAAAATTTGATTACGTTGAAACTCGCACCTTTATTCGAGCCGTTTCGACAAAACTCCCCCAATATCAACCCTTATTTGAAAAATACGCACAAGAAATTGATTGGCGTTTATTAGCGGCAATTAGCTACCAAGAATCTCATTGGCGACCACATGCACGTTCTCCTACGGGTGTGCGTGGGATGATGATGTTGACCCTTGGAACAGCGAAACAAATGGGAATAAAAAGCCGATTAGATGCCGAGCAAAGTATTCGCGGCGGCAGCAAATACTTTAAGCGTATGATTAGTAGAATGCCCGATAGAATTCCTAATCCGGACAAAATTTGGTTTGCGCTTGCTTCTTATAATGTTGGTTTTGGTCATTTAAATGATGCAAGGATCATTACACAGCAACAAGGCGGTGATCCTGATCGTTGGGTTGACGTAAAAACACGTTTGCCATTATTGCAACAAAAGAAATATTATAAAAAAACAAAATATGGTTACGCTCGCGGAAATGAACCTGTTCATTATGTGGAAAATATCCGCCGTTATTACGATACGCTTACTTGGTTAGATGCTAAAGCAACAGAAGCTGCTGAGGAAGCTATCGATACCGAAACTTTGGTGTCAACAGAGTAGCACACGAATTTATGTGGTTTTTTGTCTTGTCATAGCAATGTCATATGGTTGTAATATTAATGTCATATTTAAAGAGAATAATAATAGGTAAATTAATATTAACTACAAAAAATAAAGAGAAATTATGAAAGTAAGAAGACAAATATCAGCCAGTGCTCGTAGAAAACAGTTAAAGGTACAACATAATAAAATGAACTCACGTAGACAGTTTTATTTCAATCAAATTATTTCAGAGCAAAGCTCTCCACAAGCCACTAAAAGTAATTAGCATCGTTTGCCTGTCATATTGGCAAGCATAGGTGACTAGTTTAAGCACTTCAAAAGTCTCAAAATATACCAACCTACTATTATCGTCATATCCAGAGCCTATCTATTCCCGACAAGCTGAAATATAACCTTGTTAATCAATGATTGATTTTCTTTGTTGTTTTTTTTCTAGTCTACGCCGCTTGAAAAAAGAAGATAATAGTTGACTGCATTGCTCTTTTAAAACACCACCAGTTACTATTATTTGATGGTTTAGTTGCTCATTAGACACTAAATTAAAAGCGCTACCCGCTGCGCCTGTTTTGAAATCAGAGCTTGCATAAACCAGTTGTTTTATTCGGCTATGTACCAATAATCCTGCGCACATGGGACAGGGCTCTAATGTCACATATAAGGTACAATCAAGTAAGCGGTAGTTATTTAAATATTTTCCAGCTTGGCGAACGGCGATCATTTCTGCGTGGGCTGAAGGATCATTAAGCATGATCGATTGATTAAATCCTTCGCCAATAATTTTTCCTTGATACACAACAACTGCGCCAACAGGGATTTCATTATTTTGTTCGGCTTGCTTGGCTAGGTTAAATGCTTTTTGCATGAAATATTGATCAGTCTTCACATCGTCTACACTATTTTCACTATCTAAAGTCATCAGAGAAATAACTCCAGTAAATCATTTAAATATCGATGACCAAGTGGAGTGACTTGCCACTTGCCTTCGATAGAGGAGCTATCGGTACAAATCATTAGCTTTTTGTTTTGCGCTTGCTCTAGTGTTGGTAAGACGGTACTGGCAGCTAACCCTGTGCGCTGTTGATATTCTGCTAAAGTAAAGCTAGAAAACAACCGAAGTTGATTCATCATATATTCAAAAGGCAACTCATCACTTGCCACTGTATTTAGGTGATCTAATGGCGAACGGTTTGGATCAAGATAGCCTTTTGGGTGTTTAACTTTTACCGTTCGCTGAATAACACCTTTTTTTGTGTCAGTAATCTTGCCATGAGCGCCACAACCTATGCCAAGATAGTCACCAAAACGCCAGTAATTAAGATTATGTTGACATTGCTTATCATCAGACACATTATTTTTTACTTGGCGAAATGCAGAAATTTCATATTGTTGATAGCCTGCATCACTGAGTAATTTAAAGCCTTGATCTTGAATATTCCATAATACTTCATCTTGCGGTAGCTTGGGCGGCTTAGAATGAAAAGCTGTATTTGGTTCGATAGTCAGTTGATACCAAGAGAGGTGATCAGGTTTTAAATTGATAGCCGTTTTTAAATCATCTAACGCATTATCTAACGTTTGATTGGGTAAGCCATGCATTAAATCTAAGTTAAAACTTTTCACTCCTGATTTATGAGCAAGTTGTGCCGCTAATTTTGCCTGACTAACATTATGAATTCGCCCT
>JAWUXK010000070.1:0-7461 GCA_034111385.1 Colwellia sp.
AAAATTAGTTAAATTGACTAAGTAATTTATGCACAACGTCTTTAATTGTTGATGATGGTGCTTCTTTATCACCAGACGTTATACGCTTAACTGCCCAACCATGCCAAGCTGGTTGATGAGATTTAACATCATAAACATCAATCGCTAATTTACCTTCTGTGTATTGGCGAACATGCGTTCTCGTATCCATGTGCGCACCATAACGTCCACCATAGTAACCTCCTCCCCAACCAAAGCCCACATTATAAGTTGGAGGGTAACTATTCACTTGAATTTTATCTCGGTTACCAACAGTGTAAGAGATAGCAAAGTCTGCTTTTTCAGCATCATCAATCAGTTGATAACCTTTAGCAATGAAATTATTTTCAATTTCTTCATCAACACGCTGTTTCATCACAGGATTAAAATCTTCTGCCGGCGCCATAATTTTACCCGAAGTTAACCAAGCAAAAGTCTTATAATTTGAGATATCAACTTTACTATTTTTATCAAAATTAATTTTTGCTTCATAAGTCGTTGAACAACTAGCAACTGCCATCAACAATAGCGCAGTAAATATCTTTTTCATTAAAGTCATAATTTTCTCGTTGTTTATAATTACTGAGTACACGTATCTTATTTGATTAATGCAAGTAGTAATGTTCTTCGTGGTAACTTTCAGCATAGATCAGTAATGACTATAAAACATATTTCGATATTTAAACAGCCAAACAGCATTTTCACGATGATTCTCGTTGACTAGACAATTTGGCTGCTAATTTTTACATTTAATGGTTGACAACAATCAGCAAACTCTTTAAAAATAGTGCTAAAGCATTAACCTTATTTTGAAAAGTAATTAAATTAACTCAAGCATGAATTCAAATACTCGTAACCTCAGTGTCGTCTTTATGGTCGTAGTGATAGTCAAGTCATTACGAGGGTTGGGTTATGCAAGATATTAATTATTAAATACGTTAATAAGCAACCAAATAACCAAACCCTCGCTCTGATAAAGACTGAGGGTTTTTTATTTTTGACAATAAGTTAATTCAACTAAAAAGGAATCAACATGACAACAGAACTTTTTACCGGTGCTGAAATGGTGGTAAAAGCGCTATCTGCACTAAAAGTAAAGTACATTTTTGGCTACCCTGGTGGTTCAATTTTAGATCTATATGATGCTATTTTTCAGCAAGACGAAATAGAGCATATATTAGTTAGACATGAACAAGCAGCAACTCATATGGCTGACGGTTATACACGTGCAACAGGTAAAGTAGGCGTAGTATTAGCCACTTCAGGCCCTGGTGCTACCAATTGCGTTACTGGTATTGCGACTGCCTATATGGATTCTATCCCTATGGTTGTGTTGGCTGGTCAAGTACCCACAACGTTGATCGGTAATGATGCTTTTCAAGAAACAGATATTGTTGGTTGTACTCGACCTATCATCAAGCACAGCTTTAACTGCCGAGACTTAGCTGAAATACCTAATATAATTGCGAAAGCTTTTTATATAGCCAGTACTGGCAGACCTGGCCCGGTGGTCGTTGAGCTTCCTAAAGACATGCTTATTCCACAAAATACAGCCCCTTTTAGTATTGAAACTAATGTGAACATGCGATCTTACAATCCTAATATTAAAGGTCACCCAAAACAAATTCGTAAAGCCGCCAAAACAATCAGTGAAGCTAAAAAGTTAGTGGTATATTCAGGTGGTGGCATTGTTTTGGCTGATGCATCACAACTGTTAACTACGCTTGTTGAAACATTAAAAGCGCCTATTACCAATACGCTAATGGGACTTGGAGGAATATCAGGCAATCACGAAAACTTTATTGGCATGTTGGGCATGCATGGTAGTTTAGAAGCAAATAAAACAATGGCTAATGCCGATGTAATTTTAGCACTGGGGGCTAGATTTGATGACAGAGTAACAAACAACGTTGAAAAATTTTGTCCTAACGCCACCATTATTCACGTAGATATTGATCCAACATCAATTTCCAAAACCATTAACGCACATATTCCTGTTGTTGGTTTAGTTGATATTGTTATGCAACAGTTACTCGATGAACTTAAAGAGATTAACTATAAACCTGACGAAGATGCCTTAACAGAATGGTGGCAACAAATTCATTTATGGCGTGATATGCGAACTGTGAGCTACGAACAAGTTGAGGGTGAAAAAATAAAGCCTCAACGTGTTGTTGAAGCCATGTATAAAATCACCAAAGGTGAAGCTTATGTAGCATCGGATGTTGGCCAACATCAAATGTTTGCAGCACAATATTATCCGTTCGATAAACCACGTCAATGGATAAATTCTGGTGGTGCTGGCACCATGGGGTTCGGCTTACCTGCAGCTATGGGTGTTAAACTAGCTTTTCCAGATAAGCATGTCATTTGTATCACTGGGGATGGTTCTATTCAAATGAACATTCAAGAGCTTTCCACTTGTAAACAGTACAATCTACCCGTAGTAATCATTACATTGAATAATCGTTCACTAGGTATGGTTCGCCAATGGCAAGATATGGTTTATGGCGGAAGACACTCTTCTTCTTACATGGAGTCTTTACCCAATTTCTGTAAAGTTGCCGAGGCATATGGTCATATTGGTATCCAGATAGATACCTTAGATGAGCTTGACGCTAAACTGGAACAAGCATTCAGCATTAAAGACAAATTAGTGTTTGTTGACATAATGGTTGATGAAAAAGAGCATGTTTATCCTATGCATATTCGTCATGGTGGTATTGACGAAATGTGGATTAAAAAAGGAGTTAAAGCTTAATGAATCACCTGCTAATTAACAAAATTTTAATCAAAGAAATGCCTCTTGTGATAGTCAATTTAAGAAATAAAGGAGTGAAAAGGTAATGCGTCATATTTTAGCTATTTTATTAGAGAATGAAGCCGGTGCTTTATCACGTATTGTTGGTTTATTTTCACAACGTGCTTTCAATATTGAGAGTTTAACCGTTGCGCCAACCAACGATAACAGTTTATCTAGAATTACCCTTTCCACTATTGGTGACGACAAAGTGTTAGAGCAAATTGTAAAGCAAGTGAACAAGTTAGTTGACGTGATTAAAATTTCAGAATTAACTGATCGCAAACACGTTGAACGCGAGTTATTATTAGTAAAAGTTGCCACGATGAATGGAGAATCTCGTACCGAAGTAAAACGAATTACTGATATATTTCGCGGTTCTATCGTTGATATAGGTAAACAAATTTATACTATTGAATTAACCGGTAGCAATGAAAAGCTAAATGCTTTTATTGATACACTGAGTAATGAAACTGAAATTATTGAAACAGTTCGCTCTGGTTGTGTGGGTATAGCTCGTGGTGAAAAAGCACTGCGGGTATAATACTAGAACGATTTTCACTAAGCTGTGAGCCTCAATAACTCGCAGCTTATTGGTTATATTTAAAAATGAGAAATATAATGATTCAATTAGGAAAATATCAACACTTCAAAGGTAATTATTATCAAGTGCTTAATCTTGCTAGACACAGCGAAACCGAGGAAACTTTTGTTGTTTATCACCCCTTTGATAATAAAGAAGATATATGGATTAGGCCTTTATCCATGTTTAATGAAACCATAATTCGAGAAGGTAAAACCCTGAAACGTTTTCAGTTTATAGAAAGCTAACACGCATTTTTTATTATTGAATACTTGAAGTAACCGTGATTTATTAACGTGAGGTAGTTATTGGGTGCAAAGATAATCAATGTCGGTAAGCTATTCGGTTTATTAGCGTATCATTGGAAAGTAATAACCAGAATAACTGAGCAATAATTTTAAATCATTAATGCATGTTAGTTAATGGAAAAAAAACTATGTTCTTGCCAATCTACTTTTTTTTGTTGCATTCCAGTCACTTCTGCCTGTTCAGGTCCATGCTTCAGCCAAGCTAACATTTTATCTACATTTTCTTGCTTACCTGACAAAAAAACTTCAACGTCACCATCCGCTAAGTTTTTAGCATAACCACTCAAACCATAATCAATGGCTTTTTGTTGGCTAGAAACTCTAAAATAAACGCCTTGTACTTTACCCGAAACATGGGCGATATAGCTAACATTCATGATCTATACTCTTTTTATTATGATTCTAAAATTAGTATAGACGTTTAAATAAAAGACAGCAGGGAATTAGAGGTAAAAATGCACTCGTTATAATATTTGTGCATAACTTTTATTTGCGGCTAGGATCAATTAAAAGTGTTGCTATTAAACTGATAGCATAGCACCCAAACGCTGACCACCGAGTAAGTGCATATGAATATGATAGACTTCTTGCCCGCCATCTTCGTTGCAATTTATGATCAAACGATAACCCTTTTCATCAATTCCTTCTTGTTTAGCAAGCTTTTTCGCCACACTGATCATTCGTCCCATTGTTAACTCGTCGGCATCAGTCACCTCATTGATAGTGGGTATATGTTTATTAGGCACAATCAAAATATGGGTGCTAACACGAGGTGCTATATCCCTAAATGCACTCACTAAATCGTCTTGATATAACAGTGGTGTTGGTATTTCTTGTCTAATAATTTTAGAAAATATGGTTTCTTCGGTCATAAACTTCTCGCGGTTTAGAAAATTTATCAATAGTTTACGTTAAAAAAAATAGCTACAAAACAGTAATCACATTTTTTATTAAAATTTCCTTCAGTTCAACCACTTTTATTGACCTTAATCAACACCAAGTAAGTCTAAGGTGTGACATGCTAATGCTACTCGTTACATAGGCTCGTTCATCAATCTAGTGTAGGAATAATATGGAAATAGATTTTAGCGAAATCACCTATCTACAAGATCCAAGTTGGCAAGATTTACATGCTGATTATGAACAGTTTTTATTATCAATGATCGGGCCAACTGTTATTGATATTACAGGTGTAGACACAAAAAGATGTAGAGTGATCACCACACTATTACAAGGTAGTGAGCCTTCTGGCTTGATCGCATTACACCGCTGGCTAACTACTCGAAATGCACAAGAATTACCTAAGACAAATATACGCTTTATCATTTGTTCTGTCGAAGCGGCATGTGTCAAACCTTTATTATCCAAATCCTTTGTGGATGGCAGTAAAGACATCAATCGTTGTTTTGGCGAAGAACGGCACAGTGAAGATGAAACAAAAAGCCACCCCGGCTGTTATGAAAGAGCAAAACTAATTGAGCAAGCCATTCAAGAAGTAACCCCTGAAATGGTGATAGACTTTCACAATACGCCAAGTCCAAGCCCTACCTTTGCAATCAGCTCAGTCATTACAACAGAAACGCTGTCAATCGTTTCATTATTTTGTCAGACACTCATTCTTTCTAACTTACAACTTGGCTCTCTGATGGAGCAAAACTTCTCTTGTCCATTTATAACAATAGAATGTGGTGGACGAATTGATGAACAAGCTCATGAGGTTGCTTATGCTGGAATTTGTAGCATAGCCAACTGTGAAAATATCAATTATGTACAACAAAAACAGAAGGTTGATATCATTTACCCACCACTAAGGTTACAAGTTAACGATGGAGTCAATTTGTCATTTTCAGCACATGATGAAGGGTATAGCGGCATAACACTCAAACAAAATATAGAATATTTCAATTTTGGTGGCGCGAATAAAGACGAAATGATCGGCTGGAGTGATGGACATGGTATTGAAAATTTAAATTTATTCGATAAACAAGGCCAAAATGTTATTGATGAGTATTTTTACACTCGAGAAAATCAATTAGTATGTAAACAAAAGTTACATATATTTAAAGCTACTTCTGATAAATATTCTGCATTAAACGATTGCCTATTTTATGTGATAAAACACATAAATAAAGACATATGAGTACGCTTTATAAACTTTAACCTTTCTCAACGAAAGCCTTACTGTATATAATCATAATCTTTACATCAACTTGCACATCTATAAAGTTTTATGGCCTCAACCCTCAAAAAAAACGCGCAATAAAGCGCGATTTTTATGTGGTTAATTCAAATAAATTTTAGAAGTCGTAACTTATCCCAACACGCATTTCCCAAAGAGACGCATCTTTATAATAGTTTTGATCTTCGTTACCCTCATTGAAGCTTTCGTAAACGTATTTACCATCACTTTGTATCGACATTTCCACCATTCGATTACCTACAAACTCACCTTGTTTCATGACACCCCAGTCATCATTTAACAAATTACCTACGTTTTTAATGATAAAAAATGCATTTCCTCGATGACCTTCTATCAAACCTGGGACTTCTTGATTTATCTTAATATCAAAGCTTACATGCCAATCTGCATTTTGTGCATTACGGCCTGTCGTTTGACCACGTGCAAGCCCCTCAGAAGCAATAAAAGCGTCAAACGCATCTTTGTCAAATTCAGCCCCATAAACCACATTAGCATCACCAACGGTTGGTATATAAAGTAGCTGGCGATCACCATTCCAGTTATCATCACCAAATGCGCCATCAGAATCATCAAAAGTATATGAATAAGCTTGTCCTTCACTTGCTTGGCCAAATAAACTAAAGCGAGTCTCAAGGCCAGCAATAAGCTCAACTCCATAACTAAGGTTTAGAGTAAAGCGGTGAGGAATCTCATAGTCAGATGTTGTAACTGGCGGGTTCAGTGCATCTGCTGTCGCTAAATTACCATAGTTAGATCCCGCAACAGCACTTGTCATAGGGTTAGCATCTTCAGCATTGGTATAAGAATAGCCAAGTGCAGCATCTAAACCAAAATCAAAGCTTTTGCTTAACGTGAATGAAATGATTGTAGAGCTGCCATCATTTTTACTATTCGTTAATACATATTCATTGGATACATTATCAACGCCATCAGCATGAGTGACAGATTGATATGTCGGACGGCCATCAAACGTTATAGGACCATACACTAAGTTATAATCAACTACGGTCGCAGAATCTTGCTTACGGTTGTGGAGAATATCGGCTGAAATAATATAATCGTCATCAGTACTATAAGTAAGACCTAATGTATATTTCCACTCGGAAGGGATTTCAAAGTTTGGATCTGTCGCATTAACAGAGCCGTTACCACTGAGTTCATCTAAATTTTGAATGTCATCGTACATCACTTGAGGCACACCAAAACCTGGACCATTCGGGTCAACTGATGATGTATTGAACAAATCTATTTTCGTCCCAGTATAATTCACGCCAGAATTTGTACAAGTATCCCATGGATTGATATTCATGCACTCTTTAAGGCCAATATTAACTAAGCCATCATTTGAATAAGAGTTAGATAACCAAACATTAGGGTTTCCGCCAGAATATAAGCCAAATCCACCTCTGATCTCTAAGTTATCTTCAACCGACCAGTTAAAACCGACACGGGGTTGAAGTAAATCAATACCATCCATATTTTTATCGTTTCTAACACCATAACGCTCTTCAAACTGTGCGTTATATCGCGGGTTATCATTACTGGTGTAACG
>JAWUXK010000071.1:0-45115 GCA_034111385.1 Colwellia sp.
CCTAACTAATCCGTCCTCACTGACTTTGCCATCATCGTTTGTTAGTAATAAATCAGATATTTTATTTAGTCTCGGTAACCACTGTATAAGCATCTGATTTGAAGTTACTGAATTATCAATCTCTACCATACAGGCTTTGCCACTAGGCGAATCTTCATCGTCGCTTTCATCTACTTCTTCCACTGGAATATCAGGAAGAGTCGCGCCGTCATTTATGCCTTCAGTGGCTCCTCCTTCTTCGATCTCACTATCACCCGTGACACTATCTATATCAGTAATAATTAAGGTGGTTAGACCAAGAAATTCTATAAGAGGCTTAAACTTATGACCATACGCCCCACCAATTTCTAATATTGTTAGATAGCAAGACTTAAGACCAGGATTTGAATTTTCAATCATTTCGGGTAGTAAAAGTCTCTCTACATTCCCCTCAACAAAAATAGCTGCATCTGCAAAAAAAAGGTCACAATGCGTTAGCTTTAAATATTTCTGTAAAAAATCACGGGTAGGCCTTTCGTCTACTTCAAAACTATTAGAAAACTCACTAAGATTTAATACCTTAGTTGTATTATCCAATAGTTCTCGTTTAAAGTATCGAATTGGCATAAACCCTCTTTCATAAAGAATATGGGTAGAGTGGGTAGTTACAACCAATTGTGTTTGTAAACTTGAAAGGCTTTCATCAAGAGATAAGATATCAAGAACTTTACGGATAAATACTTGCTGTAATTGAGCATGTAAATGAGCTTCCGGTTCTTCAATAAATATCAGATGGATTGGAGGTCTATTATCTTCAATATTCAACCATTGCGTATGGACATCTAGTAATTCTATGACCATATAAATTAAGTTTTTATAACCTAATCCATTGTACTTGTCTGGTAATATTGGACTGTTTTGATCTTCAGCTCCATTAGGGGAATAATAAACGCTAGCACCATCATTATTTGATAATACAGTAGTAGGATTCAATGATGACTTTATCAATAAGTGATGGTTTGAAAGACCCGGATAACCTAACTGAGACAACCTTGACAGTGTAGGTGAAAACACACTATCCAGATGTTCATTCAACCGTGTTTCTGATGTAGATAGAGCTTCCAATGCATCATAATCATCACCTATTTTTTCAAGGTTATGATCATAGAATCGACTTAAACGCTTTGATAACTCTTCAGTTCTTCCCCCTTCAACGTTGTCAGATAAATGTCTCTGAGCATGTAAATAATCAACTTTAATCAAAGAGTTAATGATTTCTTTGCCACTTTTACCTTTATCTGTGTTGATTTGGTCTGGAGTATAAGAAGCTATTTCATTAAATTTTTCAAATTTAGAGCTATCTAAAACAAAATACTTAAATTCATATTCACTATTTAGATTGGCTTCAATATATTCAATTAAGTTTCTAGGTTTAGGATGAAAAGTTATTTCACCATCGCTGTCACGTCGAATATTTTCAGTAGCCTTACTTAATGCCTCTTGATAACGACCAATTAAAGCTAAAGTATTAATAGGAGAAAATTCGATCCTCAGCCCTACAATGCTTCCCTCCCACTGAAGGTTTGGTAAAAGTTCAATAACTTTATGTAAGTCATTTTCAGTTATTTCAAACCAAATATCTAATGATATAACAGGGGGTGATGCTTCGACAGTGCTACCATCTATATTGCGATCTTCCCAACAATCAATATGAAAATCATGTACAGAAAATTTATTTTTAAGTGACGAAGTAAATAATTGCAGTGCATGACCCGTAGATGTTTTACCACTATTATTGGCGCCTACAAATATTGATAACTCTTTATCTAACTCAACTGTAACGTTCTTTAATCGACGGAAGTTTCTAATTTTTAATGCTTTAAGATGCATACTTATTCCCTTAAATATAATTCGTATTTACTTACATCATATTACTTTAGGAAGACAAAGGCTTGCGTAACATTCGCTTTATGGATAATAAAAACCAGGCTTGACAAGTATTTAAGTTTAAATGATAGAAAATGAATGATATAGGCACATGATCTGAATATCCTAATATTAGGTTTATTCAGACTAAAAGGGCTATGTTGCGCACATTATTATCGTTCCAATATTGATGATTAGTACAGTTATTTACAGAACTCCAAGTAGAAACGCACCCCACATCGCGATTTTTCGGTTTCCCCTTTTAAGAATCTTTTAATAATTAGTGTAATGTGTATATTTATTCCTTTTTAACAAACTTGAATTTATGATTTATAATATTATATATTTATAGCGAATATATGTATTTTTATGACATAAATTTTAAATACGATAAAACCATAAATTATGATGTGTAATCTTAATATTTAAAAGGTATTACAAACATAAATCATAAAAAACTATTTAATTATATACGTCATTACATACGATAAATCTTTAGCGGATGCTACTAAAGGCACAGTAAGAAAGTGGAAAAACCTCAGCAAAGAAGCTAATAAAAACAAACAAGAGAAAACATTAAATTTTGGCGGTCAAAAAGCTGAGCTTTGGTGTCATGGTGGTGAAGTGAGCTTTATACGCCAGATGATAAAAGAGAGTAAACAGTATCGAGAACAAGTGCTGTGGTTTACCTGCTTAGTCTCGAAAAAAGATAATCTTTCAGCAATTAAATTGAGTTTAAAAAAAGCCAAAGTAGCCAAAATTACTGAAGTAAAAATGGCACAAGGGCAAAAAGTTAGTCGATTTATTGCGTGGAGTTTTTCAACCGAATCGAAATAATCACCTCACCTCAATCAAGATGAGGGCAACTGAAACTTATGTATTGAATGGGTTAGCGATATAAACTAAACAATACTTATATCAAATTCAGGTAATGCCTGAATAACTTTTTTAACAGTACAAGTATTCGCTGCGGCAAGTATTGCTTTATTATATTTTTTAGGAAAGTTTTCAGGAAGCGTAACTGACAGTGTGATCTTTTTTTTATAATGATCCTCTTCACTCAAGTTTTCATTATTTTGTACGACTTTTAACCCATCAGTGCTGATGTCACGTTGTTGACAAAATTTACGCATATAAAAAGCGGCACACAATGGCATACTCGCCAAAAAATAATCAAAAGGCTCAGGTTGTTCAGCGTTGCCACCTGCAGAGACACTTTGATCACTAATAATTTCATGGTCACCAAAACTGGCTTTTAATTGTTGTCCTTCAAGTAAATTCACTTCAATTTTCATATTTCACCTCCATAAAGAATATTGCTGCACAATCATATATTAGTTTTAGCTAATATTGAAACATTCTTTTAACTTAATAAAAATTAATTCCCTATTAATGAGAAATAGTGCTTGAATAATAGACGAAATAGATATACTGTACATTTATACAGTATATCTAACAAATATGATTAACCATAGTAACAACAAGGTGTCTGACCATGATTAACTTACAAAATACCAATAAAATCAATGACTCAAAAAGCATCAGTACAAGCGCTAACTGGTTACAACGTACTAACGTAAATAACAACTTTGAGCTATCTACACAGTATGCTCACATATGCCAACAACATAAACAACAAAAAAAATGGGTATTATTCATCAACCCAGAAGAAAGCTCAATTGAGCAACTTGCACATACACATGATATTGATGCTTCAAAAATATTAATGGTAAATTATAAAAGCTCAGATAAAGGGAACATAAAAGTAGAGTTGGCACATATCAAATCAGTATTAAGTAAAGGTAATTGCTCTGCGGTAATAGTGTCTAATAGTTCATTTGCAACTCAAGAAATAGCACAATTAGCAAGTTCAGCAGAAAAAGGAGAAACACGGTGCTTTTTACTTAAAAATTCATCATCAGCTAATTCTTCTTTAAATAGCAGACAACTAATACACTAAAACTTTATGGTCATAGGCTACATGGTCAATTTGAACATGACACTCATTAGTCCTAGCACTGAGATAATGGCCGCGACTTGCCATTTTTCAAATTAGTGAGACAAAAAAGCCTCAAATCCTTACAGATTTGAGGCTTTTTTAAATGCTTATCATTTTACTTCTTGTCATTAATTGAAACGAGAAGTAAAAATATTTAGATATGCTCTACTGATATAATTTCATATTCAACTACACCACCTGGTGTAGTGATATCAATCTCAGTATCAACTTCTTTGCCAATTAAACCACGAGCAATAGGTGAATTTACTGAAATTCTACCTGTTTTAAAATCGGCTTCATCATCGCCAACAATTTGATAAGTTACTTCTACTTCGGTATCAATATTGAGTAGCTTAACTGTTGTACCAAAAATAACTTTCCCATGATTAGGTATTGTAGTTACATCGATAACTTGCGCATTACATAGTCTACCTTCAATATCTTGAATACGACCTTCGCAAAAACCTTGCTCTTCTTTCGCAGCATGATACTCAGCATTTTCTTTTAAATCACCATGTTCACGAGCATCAGCAATATCTTTTACAATACGTGGGCGTTTCTCAGTTTTTAAAATTCTAAGTTCTTCTTTTAGTAATTCTGCACCACGTAATGTCATTGGGTATTTAGTCATTTTACTCTTCTTATTCAAACGATAAAGGCGGCTTACTTGAATAAGTAAAACCACCTTTATAAATAATTAGGTAAGACAAATATTAAAACGTTAATAGATGTCTTACATTCTTAGCTACATTCTTTATGTAGCTCTTGTATTGAAGTCACTGTATTTCTGTCATCTGCAGCATGCGCCTGACAAGCCGCAAATGCAGCGTTAAGCGTAGTAGTATAGGCAACTTTATAACGAAGTGCTCCACCGCGTAATACCTTTGAATCTTCAATCGCTTTACGACCTTCAGTGGTATTAATAATATAGGTATACTCACTGTTTTTAATTCTATCAAGAATATGTGGACGACCTTCATGTACTTTATTTACCAAACGTACAGGAACATCCGCTTCACCTAATATAATAGCGGTGCCGTGAGTTGCGTCAAGTTCATAACCTAAAGCAACCATTTGTCTAGCAAGGTCTACAACTCGTACTTTATCACTGTTACGAACAGAGATAAGCGCACGACCTGATTTAGGTACACTAACACCCGCGCCTAAGTTTGCTTTCGCATAGGCTTCTTCAAATGTTTTACCAACGCCCATCACTTCACCCGTTGAGCGCATTTCAGGGCCAACAAGTGGGTCACTACCGTGGAACTTATTAAACGGAATAACCACTTCTTTAACAGAAAAATACGGAGGAATAATTTCTTTAGTAATCCCCTGCTCTTTTAATGATTTACCAGCCATAACGCGCGCACCTACTTTAGCTAAAGGTACAGCAGTTGCTTTTGAAACAAATGGCACGGTACGAGCAGCACGCGGGTTCACTTCAATAAGATAAACTTCATTATCTTTAACCGCCATTTGCGTATTCATTAAGCCAATAACACCTAGTTCAAATGCTAAGTCAGACACTTGCTTACGCATAACATCTTGAACTTCTTGATTTAAGCTATATGCTGGTAGTGAACATGCTGAATCACCTGAATGCACACCGGCTTGTTCAATGTGTTGCATAATACCACCAACAACCACATCAGTTCCGTCACATACAACATCGATATCAACTTCAATCGCATCATCAAGGAAGTGATCAAGTAATACAGGTGAGTCATTAGATACGCTTACAGCTTCGGTCATATAACGACGTAAATCATCTAAGTCATAAACGATTTCCATTGCACGACCACCTAGTACATAAGATGGGCGAACCACTAATGGGAAACCAATTGCTTCCGCTTTTGCCATTGCTTCTTCTATAGAAGTTACCGTAGCATTTTCAGGTTGTAGTAAACCTAAACGATCAACTGCTTGTTGGAAACGTTCTCTATCTTCAGCTCTATCAATAGCATCAGGTGAAGTACCAATAATTGGTACACCAGCCGCTTCTAATTGACGTGCTAATTTAAGTGGTGTTTGACCACCATATTGCACAATAACGCCTTTAGGCTTTTCGATACGAACAATTTCTAATACATCTTCAAAGGTGATTGATTCAAAATATAATCGGTCTGAAGTGTCATAATCGGTAGAAACAGTTTCAGGGTTACAGTTAACCATAATGGTTTCAAAACCATCTTCACGAAGCGCCAATGCAGCGTGAACACAACAGTAATCAAATTCAATACCTTGACCAATACGGTTAGGGCCACCACCTAGAATCATAATAGATTCTTTATCCGTTGGATTTGCTTCACATTCTTCATCGTAAGTTGAATACATATACGCAGTATCAGAGCTAAACTCTGCCGCACAAGTATCAACACGTTTGTACACAGGGAAGATCTCAGCGTTGTGACGTTTTTTACGAATTTCTGATTCATTCACACCAATAACATCAGCTAAACGTGCATCAGCAAAACCTTTGCGTTTCAGCTTACGTAAGTATTCAGGCGTTAAAATTTTCATGCCGCCATCACGTACTTTCGCTTCCTCTAAAACAATGTCTTCAATTTGTACTAAGAACCAACGGTCGATTTTGGTTAAACGAAAAACATCATCAACTGTTAAGCCTAAACGGAATGCATCCGCTATATACCAAATTCGGTCACTGCCTGCTTCTTGCAATTCATGCATGATTTTAGTTTTAGCGCCAGGTTGAGTCACATCAACCATAGAATCAAAACCATTTACGCCAACTTCTAAACCACGAAGTGCTTTTTGCATTGATTCTTGTTGGTTACGGCCAATCGCCATTACTTCACCAACAGACTTCATTTGTGTTGTTAAACGATCTTCTGCACCCGCAAATTTTTCAAAGTTGAAACGTGGAATCTTAGTTACAACATAATCGATAGTTGGTTCAAACGATGCTGGAGTTTTACCACCGGTAATATCATTCGATAATTCATCAAGTGTGTAACCAACAGCAAGTTTTGCTGCAATCTTAGCGATTGGGAAACCCGTTGCTTTTGACGCTAGCGCTGATGAGCGTGATACTCGAGGATTCATCTCGATAATAACCATGCGGCCAGTGTCAGGACAAATACCAAACTGTACGTTTGAACCACCCGTTTCAACACCAATTTCACGTAATACTGCCAAAGAGGCATTACGCATGATTTGGTATTCTTTATCCGTTAAGGTTTGCGCTGGTGCTACTGTAATTGAGTCACCAGTATGAATGCCCATAGGATCGAAGTTTTCGATAGCACAAATAATGATACAGTTATCATTTTTGTCGCGTACCACTTCCATTTCATACTCTTTCCAACCAATTAATGATTCATCAATCAATAATTCAGAGGTAGGTGATAAATCTAAACCACGTGTACAAATTTCAGTAAATTCTTCGATGTTATAAGCAATACCGCCACCTGTACCGCCCATAGTGAATGATGGACGAATAATACAAGGGAAACCTAAATTTTTACTGGCTTCGTGTGCTTCTTCCATAGTGTGAACAATTTCAGCACGAGGGCATTCTAAGCCAATGTTTTTCATTGCTTTGTCAAAACGGTCACGGTTTTCTGCTTTATCAATCGCATCAGCCGTTGCACCAATCATCTCTACATTAAATTCTTCTAATACGCCTTTTGCTTCAAGTTCTAATGCGCAGTTTAATGCCGTTTGACCACCCATGGTCGGTAACACTGCACAAGGGCGTTCTTTTTCAATTATTTTGCGAACAACTTCCCAATGAATTGGTTCAATGTAAGTTGCATCAGCCATATCTGGGTCAGTCATTATCGTGGCAGGGTTAGAGTTAACTAATACAACTCGATAACCTTCTTCACGTAATGCTTTACATGCTTGAGCACCTGAATAATCAAACTCACAAGCTTGACCAATAACGATTGGGCCAGCACCTAAAATCAAGATAGTTTTTAAATCTGTTCTTTTTGCCATGTCTTTATTCTCTCTTATCTTGTTTGTAGGTTTAAGCTTGTGCTGCTTTGTATTCTTTAATTAGATCAATGAAATGATCAAATAATGGGGCTGCATCATGAGGGCCTGGGCTCGCTTCAGGATGACCTTGGAAACTAAACGCTGGCTTGTCGGTACGATGAATACCTTGCAATGAATCATCAAATAATGATTTGTGCGTTACGGTTAAGTTGCTAGGTAAGCTAGCTTCATCTACCGCAAAGCCATGGTTTTGAGAAGTAATCATCACTACGTCACGAGCAAAATCTTTAACCGGATGGTTTGCGCCATGATGACCAAATTTCATTTTGATGGTTTTTGCACCACTGGCTAAGCCGAGTAGTTGATGCCCTAAGCAAATACCAAATACTGGAATATCTGTTTCTAATATAGTTTGAATCGCACTGATAGCATAATCACATGGTTCAGGGTCACCAGGTCCATTTGATAAGAAAATACCATCTGGATTCATTGCCAATACTTCACTGGCAGGTGTTTGTGCTGGCACTACCGTTAATCGACAGCCTCGGTCAACCAACATGCGTAAAATATTGTTTTTCGCGCCAAAATCATAGGCAACCACATGAAAATCTAATTCATCTAATGAGTTACTAAAATCGCTAAAGCCTTCGCCCATTGCATGGCCAAGTGACCAACTACCTGAAACCCATTGGTATTGTTCTTTGGTTGAAACTACTTTCGCTAAATCCATTCCTTTGAGGCCTGGGAAATCTGTAGCCAATGCTAACGCTTTATCTTGTGCAGCTTGTAAACCTTCTTCGCTTGAGTCGTCAATAGTTAAAATGCAGCCATTTTGTGCACCTTTTTCACGAAGCACTCGGGTTAATTTACGCGTATCTATTTCACTAATACCTAGGATATTATTTTCGACTAAGTATTCGCTTAAGCTTTGTTCATTTCGAAAGTTACTGGCAAGTAGAGGTAAATCTCGGATCACTAAACCTTTAGCGTGAATACAATCCGACTCTCTATCTTCTGAGTTAGTCCCTGTGTTACCGATATGCGGGTATGTCAGGGTAATAATTTGCTCTGCATATGACGGGTCGGTAAGAATTTCTTGATAACCTGTCATAGAAGTATTAAATACCACTTCTCCAACAGCCGTTCCCTGTGCACCAATTGCGGTGCCTTTAAATACAGTACCGTCTTCCAGTACTAAAATAGCAGATGTAGCCAATGTAACCTCCAAAAAGAAGAAATAACTTTATCAAACAAGGATTATTAGTTAACTTGTTCAATAAGCGTAATGTAACGCAAAATTCAATTGTGCTCCCATTAAGGGAAATACATTGCTTAGAATACAGCTGATTTACATCGCTATAATTCTAAGTAAAAATTGCACATAAAAAATGCCAAAAACACGCTTTTCGCAAAATTTTTGACAAAATCCACTCATTTTACGCTTGTAGCCTTTCTTCGTCTAGTAATAAATGTAAAAACCTGTACTTTTATGTAATTTGACCGTTTTCAGCAATCAAACCATCAAAAACAATAGTTTTACTCAAATAACACTCGTAATAGTTATTAACATAAAGATTAATAAAAACCTTACTATTTGAGTGAACTGCAATTGAATAACAAGATAAGTTGTTGCTAATCTTTCAGGCCTAACACATCTTGCATATCGTAAAAACCATTATCAGCATTACTTAACCAAAAGGCAGCGCGCATGGCTCCTAAAGCAAATGTCATACGAGAACTCGCTTTATGCGTTATTTCTAACCTTTCACCTAAATCAGCAAAATAGGCAGTATGTTCACCAACAATATCGCCTGCTCTAACGGTAGCAAAACCGATTGTTTCTTTGCTTCTTTCTTCCGTAATACCTTCGCGGCCATAAACAGCCACTTTATTTAAATCACGACCTAAGGTATCAGCAATAACTTGTCCCATTTTTACCGCTGTGCCCGAAGGCGCATCTTTTTTAAATCGATGATGTGCTTCAAAAATTTCTATGTCTGTATGGTCACCAATTGCTTTTGAAGTGATTTCAAGTAACTTAAACATTAAATTCACACCTACTGATGTGTTTGGCGCTAAAATAAGCGGCATTGTTTCACCCGCTTTTTCAATAACGTTAACTTGCTCATCACTAAAGCCAGTAGTGCCTACGACTAACGCTTTATTATGGCTTTGGCACCATTTAATATTTTCTAACGTTGCTTCAATCGAGGTGAAATCAATCAACACTTCTGCATCAGATAATTGTTGTAGTTGTGTTGATGTTTTTAGGCCTATAGCGCCTATGCCAGCCAACTCACCTAAATCAAAGCCTGCAAAAGATGAGCTAGCACGTACTGTACCACCAACTAATTCAATACTTTCATGTTCATGGGCTGCTTGAATAAGGTTACGTCCCATACGTCCACTACAGCCTAATATGGCTACTTTTACTTTCATTTTTATTCTCTTCTAACTGATAAGGTTAATGGTTAACTACTAATTGAAAATACATTCACTAATGGTAATGAGTTAGATAGCTCATGTGAAACAACATTAACTATTGATAACTTTTGGTCAGGGCCATCTAAAACACTTATATGGTAATAAGCACAAAAATCAGCAAAAACCTGCCCTTGATCGTCAATAAAATCCCAATCGACACAAGCCAGTAATAAGTTATCATTGATTGACATATAACTGGCGTTTCGAGCAACTATTTTTGCTGTATTGGCTTGTTTAAGTTGAATGAAAATTTCATTAAGCGCTTGTCGACAGTCATCAATATTTTTAACCAACACCATCTTATCTGGTGTATGTAAAGTGCAAGGTATGTGATAACAGGCAACTACCGCATCAAGATCATAATGACTAAATGCCACTAAATAATGTTCAAACAAGGTTTCGATTTGCTTCGTTTTCACATAGTCCTCACAGAGCATAATAAATCACTTAAAAAAAAGCCCTCAACTGAGGGCTTTTAGAATAACTAATTTAGCTAACAACACTTAGTAATTCAACATCAAATACTAATGTTGCATAAGGTGGAATTGCACCTTGTGAGCCTTGCTCACCGTAAGCTAGGTTATAAGGAATAGTTAATTTCCACTTACTACCTTCTGTCATTAACTGTAATGCTTCAGTCCAACCAGCAATAACACCACCAACAGGGAATTCGGCAGGTTGACCACGTTCAACTGAACTATCAAAAACATCACCATTAGCAAATGTACCGTGGTAATGAACACTTACCGTACTTGCAGCCGATGGTTTTTCACCTTCACCCGTTGTGATTACTTCATACTGTAAACCTGATTCAGTTACGGTAACTTCATCACGCTTAGCATTTTCGGCAAGGAAAGCTTCGCCTTCAGCAGCTTTTTCTTTTGCTATTTCTTGTTCTTGCTCTTGTAATTTTTTAGAAACTACAGAGAAAGCAGCGTTTAAGTCTTCATCAGATACTTGGCTATCTGCGTCGGTAAGCGCATCAGCGATACCAGCTTGAACAGCTGTAATATCAAAATCTTTAAAAGGGTTGTTACGTAATTGGTCACCTAATTGACGACCTACACCGTAGCTTACACGTTGTTCAATAGTTTCAAATTTGTTCTCAGACATAGTTTACTTTTCTCATGCATAAATAGATTAAAAGATAGCACTTATCCACAAATTTTTGGCTGTACCATAATGGTAGCAACTTAATTGAAACCTTATATTACATAGACATAAGGTTCTCGATTAATACACCATAAAGGTGACAAACGGTGAATAGTTACTAAAAGCAAGTCACACCTGCTTTCAGATTGGGCGCGAGTTTAACATAAAGCTAAGCTAGTATGTAGTAGCTCTGGATGACAAATTGCTATTATTTTAAGGTTAAAATAGCCTCTTTTTAATCTTCACTTCACACAACAATAGTTTACTGAATATAATGAGCTATTAATTTCTTAGTATAATTATAATAATTTTCATGACCAACAAACCTGTTGAACATTCTACAACTAACAAACCTAGCTTTATTGCCCTATTGCCCTTTGTTGTTTTTCTTGGCGTTTTCCTTGGTACAGGTATCATTTTGACCCTGCAAGGTGTCGAATTTGCCTTTTATCAGTTACCCGCGAGTATTGCTATTATTCCCGCTATTATCGTTGCTATTTATCTAGGTAAGGTCATTACTAAGGAAACTGTAGAGAAACAAATAACGCAGTTTATTAATGGTGCAGGTCACTCAAATATTATCACCATGTGCATTATTTACCTCTTAGCGGGTGCTTTTGCCAGTGTAGCTAAAGCGACCGGCAGTGTTGATGCCAGTGTTCAATTAGGTTTAGCAATATTTCCCTCCTACTTATTATTACCAGGATTATTTTTAGTCGCCGCGTTTTTATCTACGGCTATGGGATCCGCAATGGGTACCATCGCTGCCATTGCCCCGATAGCATTAGGATTTATTGATTCTGCAGGCCTTGACTCTGCTGTTGTTGCCGGCTGTTTAATTTCCGGCGCTATTTTTGGTGATAACTTATCAATCATTTCTGATACAACCATTGCTTCCACTCGAAGCCAAGGGGCACAGATGAAAGACAAGTTTAAGGTTAACTTTAAATTTGCCATACCTGCGGCAATTTTATGTTTACTTATTTTCACTGTGCTAGACCAAAGCATCGATTATGAAATGACAAACGATGCCGACTTTATTGGCCTTGTTCCCTACCTTGTTATTTTAATTTTAGCGCTATCAGGAATTAATGTGCTTCTCGTATTAACGATAGGAATAATACTTGCTGCAGTAATAGGTATGGTGAGTAACGGTTATCAATTATCAACTTGGATTAGCGATATCAATACTGGTTTTTCGAGTATGCAAGACATATTTATATTGTCACTATTTATTGGCGGTCTAAGTGAGATTATTCGCCACCAAGGCGGTTTAGCCGCATTAACAAAAGGGATAGAATCGTTAGCGAGAAAGTTAAGCCCAAAGAATAAAAAACGGGCTGCAGGATTTGGCATTGCCAGTTTAACCTTTTGCTGTAATTTTTTTACTGCTAACAATACAGTATCGATAATAATTACCGGGGAAACAGCTAAAGAACTAGCAACGGATGGCGAACTAAAACCGGCAGAATCAGCCAGTTTGCTTGATATATTTGCTTGTATCAATCAAGGCTTGTTGCCTTATGGTGCACAAGCTTTATTGCTAGGAACTACCTTAGGAATTTCCCCGATAGCGGTGGTTTCCCATGCTTTTTATCCGATGATTTTATTCTTTGTAGCAGGCTTTGCTTTTTGGCAAATAACTAAAAACTAGTTAATGCCTCATTTCATTTAAAATGACTAGTATCAGGAACTGAAAGAGGTTTATTAATTAGAGTTGAACGATCTTTTTTGACGTTTTCAATATTACTGGGATTAAATGCCAAGGTAATATGAAAATCTTTCGCTGGTAATAAAAACCGTTGACGTATTAAGTGCGCATCAGTGCTTTGTGCTACCACAAAAAAACTCACTTTATCGTCCCGCTCTACTTTGCCTAAACCGAATAAGGTCACATTAAGTTGATTAGACAATAATTGATTAACATTTGATGTGAGCAGTTTCTCAACAATCGTTTTATCAGCAAATTGGTACTCTTTTGAAGTCAGTATTGTTAAATGAAATAGTTGCTGGTCACGTGCGACTTGCAAAGCGCGATACTGATTGAAGTATTCTGGGATCAATTTTTTTAATTTGGTTAGATAAGGTAATAACTCTGCCCGACTTACCAAAGCACCTAAATATTTTTGTCCTTGATTATCTTCCAGAATGGTAGCTGTTAACCTTAATGATTTAATAGATTCACTTTGCGGCTCGGTATTTAATGATTGTAATGCCCTCGCCTGTTTATCAGTAAATTGTATTTCATTTGCATAAACAGCATTTTTCGTAAAAAAAATTTGAACGAGTAATAAAAAAAATAACAACGATAAATTGTCTCTTACCTTTTTATGTTGAATCATCATTGACGCTCATTTTCATTAGCTATGCTGTTCCAATAGCGCGATTAAGTCTTCTTCCGTCAGTATTTCAACCCCTAAATCTTGCGCTTTAGTGAGTTTAGAACCCGATTTTTCACCCGCGACAAGAAAATGCGTTTTTGCCGAAACACTGCCTGACACCTTGGCACCTAAAGACTGTAGTGCCGCTTTTGCTTCACTACGCCCCATTTGAGTTAACGTACCCGTCAAGACAAATGTTTGTTCCGCTAATGGCTGCTTATCAGCACTTTTTTCAACAATATCAGGCCAAGTCATTATTTCACTTAAAGCCGAAACAACCTCAGCATTATGACATTCTTTAAAAAAATTAACGATATTTTTTGCTACCACGTCACCGACATCACTAACTTCTTTTAGCGCCTCAAAACTTGCGGCTTGAATAGCCGTTAAAGTTAAAAAGTGATTCGCTAAATTAGCCGCCGTTGCTTCACCAACTTCCCGAATACCTAAACCATAGATAAACTTAGCCAAAGTAGTTTCTTTGGCTTTATCAAATGCGGTAATTAAATTTTTCGCAGACTTTTTACCCATTCTATCCATGGTACTGATGTCAATTTCAGTTAGATGAAATAAATCAGCTGGCGTGGAAATTAAGTTTTCATCGACCAACTGTTCAACTAATTTGTCACCTAAACCATCGACATCATGTGCTTTACGCGAAGAAAAATGTTTAATTGCTTCTTTTCGTTGAGCTTGACAAAAAAGCCCTGCGGTACAACGCAGAACAGCTTCCCCTTCAGCTTTAGCAACTTTAGAATCACATATTGGACAAGTACTTGGAAAAATAACCTCTTTTGCATCTTCACCACGTTTATCCAAAACAACGGATACCACTTGTGGAATTACATCTCCTGCGCGACGTATAACAACACTATCGCCTATTTTTAATCCCAAGCGAGTGATTTCATCTTGGTTATGTAAAGTAGCATTCGATACCGTTACCCCACCAACAAAAATTGGTTTTAAACGAGCTACAGGCGTTATCGCGCCAGTTCGTCCTACTTGAAATTCAACATCTTCAACCAGTGTTAATTCTTCTTGGGCAGGAAATTTATATGCGATAGCCCAACGCGGTGCACGCGCAACAAAACCAAGCTTTTCTTGTTGTGCAATGCTGTCAACTTTAAGTACGGTTCCATCAATTTCATAACTTAACGCATCACGTTTGTTAAGAATATCTTGATAAAATTCTTCCACTTGTTCGGGATTAGCGAGTAAACGAACTTCAGGGCACATAGGTAAACCCAGCGCTTTTATCTGGCATAACCGTTGGTAATGTGACCCCTCTAAAAACCCTTGATCAATAAGTTCACTATTATCTAACGGTGAATCATCAACATAACCTAAGCCATAAGCATAAAAGGCTAAGTTTCGCTTAGCGGTAATTTTAGAGTCTAATTGTCTTAAGCTCCCTGCAGCCGCATTACGTGGATTCGCAAAAGATTTTTCGTTTTTTTTCTGTGCTTGTTCATTAAGCTTATTGAAGCTAGCTTTGGGCATAAACACTTCACCGCGCACTTCAATTATTTCAGGGTAATCAATACCACTCTCACCAATCAGCTTTAAAGGAATAGATTTAATGGTACGAATATTTGTCGTGATATTTTCACCAACGCTGCCATCACCCCGGGTTGCTGCTTGGACTAAAACACCTTGTTCATAACGTAAACTTACCGCTAAACCATCAAGCTTAGGCTCAGCACAAATAACAATATCATTTTTCGTAAGCAGTCTATCCTGAAGTCTTTTAACAAAAGCTTTCCATTCTTCCGGCGAAAAAACATTATCAAGCGATAACATAGGCAGTTGGTGAGTAACCTGTGTGAACGACTTTAATGGTTGCCCACCGACTTTTTGACTAGGTGAATCAAGTGTTTTTAACTGTGGGTGCGTTTGCTCAATATTGATTAATTCGCGCATTAACCTGTCGTATTCAGCATCAGGGACACTGGGTTGATCAAGCACATAATATTGATGATTATACTGGTTAATTTGTTGATGAAGTTTAGATGTCTGTTCTTGTAAAGCGCTTAGTGATGAAGAAGCATTTGGCATGGTTGAGTTTACTCAAAAACGAAACCTATAAAGTTTTTTATAGGTTATAAAAATTAGTCGGTGGCTTGTTTACTCAACACTAGCAAGGCGATATTGCCTGTCAAATTCACGTATTTTACTCACATAATGTTGCTCTGTTTGCTTGGTCATAATATTGCGTTTATCGTCAACTAATTGTGCATTAAATTCGGCAGCTAACTGTTTAGCCGCTGCTAGCATTTGTTCAAAGGCAGTAAAAGGATCTGTTGCATTAGGTAGCGCCATAAATAAACTCACCCCTGGCGTAACAAAAGTTTCCATGGTATCTAAATCAAACGAGCCTGGATTCAACATATTAGCTAAGCTGAACCTGACAGCGCCATTACCAGCACTATCTTGATGTCGATGGAATATATTCATTTCACCGTATTTCATGCCGAGTGTTAACAAACTCGGTAGTAATGCAGCACCAGACATTTGTTGATGCTCAGGCATAACCACACTTAAAATAACGATTTGTGGAGCCAGTGCTGGATTAGCCGCTTTTTTAACTTCTTTTTCTGGCGCCGCAGGTTCTTTTGATTCGTCAATATTGATACTGGGAGTGGGCTCATCATCTAACGTAAGTCCATCACCAAAATTAATTTCCATTTGTGGTATTTTTGACCCTGCAGGTTTAGCCTCAGCTTTACTGCTAGTTTTTTTCTTTGCGACTTTTTTAGTTACAGGTTTAGCCTGAGTAACTGGCTGCTGATAAACAGGGCTCTCTAGAACAATTTCCTCTCTTTTCTCATCAACAACTGATTTCTTATCTTGTGATGCTAATGCGTTTAACTCAACCTCATGTTCAGAAACTTGTTCTTGAGCGTTCAATTCACTATACACTTCTTCATTTTGGCCCCCTTCAAGGTGACTAATTTCATCAAGACTGATAGATTGCTCAAAATCTTTTTGGCTATTAACCTCTGGCTCATTAGCCTGCTTTAACACTTTTACTTGGCCTACGCCGTCCTGATCAAAACCTTTGCCGTCGAAATCTCGTTTCAATGGCTTCGGTTTTTCATTACTTGTTTTAAGCTTATAAGGATTTTTTTGTTTTCTAATGGTCCATAAACCATGGATAAATATGGCCGCAATTACTACGCCACTAAGAATAATTAATGCGTTTCTAAAGTTATCTTCCATTGTTATGCCTGTATCGTCATTTTTACTAAGAATAATTGAGATTTTTATTATTTTAAATATTATATTATATTTAACTTGTCAAAGTAACTCTACCAGAAATAGTGGTATTTTGTAACAAGTTAGTGCTGTTCTTATACCAATAACACATTTATACTCAAGCGAACAATATCAACATGTTAGCGCAATTATTGATCAATGACTTATCGTAAAGAATCAGAAATAAACACAACCTCTAATCAAAAACAAAATGCTATTGCCGATAGTGGTATGGGCTATTTCCTTAAGGGCTTTGAACTTATCCAATTAAAAGGAATTCGCCGCTTTGTTCTCATTCCATTATTAATCAACTTACTCTTTTTTAGTGTCGCTTTTTATTTTATATATTTAGAACTTGAACACTATCTAACGATATTAATGGGTTGGCTACCCAATTGGTTAAGTTGGCTTAGTACCGTTATATGGCCTTTAGCTGTCATCACGATATTAATTATTTTCTCATTTATATTTAGTACTGCTGCTAATTGGCTTGCAGCACCTTTTAATGGCTTACTATCAGAAAAAATCGAATTACTTTTGCTAAAAAATAAGGATTTAGATTCCGCAACTGTCAGTGGCGGCATGATGGATATCGTTAAAGATATTCCCAGAACTCTGGCTCGAGAACTGCAAAAACTCACTTATTATTTACCACGTGCTATTGGTTTTTTTATATTACTTTGGATTTTACCTATTATTGGACAGGTGATGTGGTTTTTATTTGTCGCTTGGATGATGGCGGTACAGTACAAAGATTACCCTTTTGATAATCACAAAATTCCTTTTTCAATAATGAAGCAAAAAATACAGCAACATAAAGGTTTAAGTTATAGTTTTGGCGTTAGTGTTACCGTTTTTGCAATGCTGCCAATAGTAAATTTAATCGTAATGCCCGTTGCAATTTGTGGTGCTACGGCATTGTGGGTTGATCACTACCGTGATGATTTTATCTCTAGGTGATTGTCGCACTATGACTAAAAATCGTATATATTCAACTATGTTGGCAAAGTTATTAAGGGTTATGCAATGAACAAAAAGAATTCAAGCAAGCTTCCACTATTTATTAGTGCTATTTTTCTCAGTTTTAGCGTGAGTCTATATGCCTTAGACAATGGCGATACGGGTCAACAAAATGTTGTCATTCCCATGATGACTAATGCCCAAGTTTTTGCTGATTTCACCGATGATGTACCCGCAGTATTAAATTATTTCACCCGAGCTTCAAAAGAAGAAATAATCGACTTTTATCAACAACACTACGGTGAAGATCTTTCACGAGAAGAAAAACGTGGTCGTTTAACGTTAACTTATCAACAAAAAAACTATAGCATTCGTGTCGTTATTTCTCAGCAAAACAAAAAGCGCCAAGTGGATGTTATTGTTGAAATGATTGAAGAGTAGTCCGAAATAAGTACGGTTATTTTAGAGAAAATCAACCAATACGATTAGCACTTAGGTCAAACAGTTATATCCACAGAGCGACCTAGTCGAACATCGTTATTCGCTTGCCTTTGTGTTGCTTTAGTTTCTTCTACTAACTCAATTTGAGCTTGTCGGCGTTGCTCTGTCACATCTTGAGCTTTTTGCTCCTCAACACGTACATTTTGTTGCTGCAAGACTTGTGCTACTGCATTATTCGATGAATTACTACCAATTGAAGAAACCATCAACTTATCTCCTATTACCATTCAAAAACAATCTCAAAATTTTACATACTTTAAAATTATAGCAAAATTTCAATATTATATTGTTACTGAAAAATTATTGTATACTATCAAATTACTAGATAATCTTAAATTTCCCTAGAATCATGTAGGATGTTTATGAACAAACAATTACTGATCATAACAACTAGCTGTCTTTTACTTGGTTGTGCCGAACCACGCTCCAACATGACCACCAATAAAATCGATGAAAATTCCCCACAGCTAAAGACAAAAAATGTAAAATATACCTGTAGCCGAAACACCGTTTTATCTGTTAATTTTACTTATGCAATAAATAAAAACGAGCAAAACCTTGCTATTATCAATGGGGTTGGCAAGCAAAGTATCATTTTACCCAGCAAAGCTGTTACCTCTGGTTTCCTCTATACAAATGGCAAATATATGTTGCGCGGTAAAGGGCAACAAGTCACTTGGACTGTTGGGCGCATGACACCGTATCAATGTTCAATAGCAGATAAAGTATTGGCTCAAGATGACGTAAAATAACACCTATTTTTCCTTGGAAGCTAAGATAAAGTAAAAAGCAATTAGACCCTATGTTAAACTAGTCACCAAAGAATTTTTAAGCGTTTATTTAAGGTACCACCATGAAAAAAACATTTTCATTGACCCATGAAAAAATCAAAGCCCCACGACTAGTTGATGCGATTAAGCACGAGGTAAAAAAATACCTTAAAAGAGAAAGAAGTAAGAAGTTACCTGCCGATATTGATTTTTGGGATTTTGATTGTAAATACGGACATTCAGAGGAATCAGCAGAAGTAATTCATACTTCAGCACTGAACAAGAGCATTGATGATGCGGTACAAAATGAGTTAACAAGTTTTTACTTAGAAATTTTAGTCAAACCGGGTAAAAGAACTAAAAAGCCAATTCTTGATAGTGACGAGTAACTTTTCTTAAGTAGAGGAGAGATATAAAAAGTTATATCGTTCTTTACGTTCAAATATAAATTGAATAACAACGTTACATCAGTAGCGATTACACAACCAATTTACATCGTTGCATAAAAAAGGAGCCTTTAAATTAAGTTTAAAGGCTCCTTTGTCATATAAACAATAGTACTTAACATTATTTTAATGATTTAAGGTATGCCAATAAATAGTTTTGTTCAGCCATGTCTGTAATTTGAACATGACGCATGCGAGTACCCGGCACTAAAATATCATTACCAGCAACCCAGCGACGAAGATTGGCTTCAGTCCAAGTTAACCCTGAATTTTTTAGAGCATCAGAATAAGAAAAACGAGGAAGAGTTCCTGCTTTACGGTTAATAACGCCAACTAAACTAGGGCCAAATGTGTTTTTACTGCCATCGGCTGAGTGACACGCGCTGCATTTTTTAAAGATTTCTTGTCCTGCGGCTTGCATCATCCCTTCATTTTCTTTTTTTGCAAATGAACTAAAAGAAATAGTTGCGGCTAAAATTGACAGACCTAATATTTTGCTTTTCATTATATTACCTTTTTATAACTAAATTACTGATGATAGTATATTATCAACTACCCCTACAGATATAGTGCTTAAGAACGAAATGAATCTACTCACAAAGTATGAGTTTCTTGTGGTGGTAGTGATATAGAAAAAAAGAGAAAAAAACAGCTACGTAAATTCTATTACAGACGTACTATTTAGTATTAGACAATAGTATCCTATTCAAAACCACTAATAATTCCTAATTCAAAACATTTATTTAGACTGCCGTCAAAAAATAAGTAATAAAAATTCATTCCAAAAAAAATTGTCTCTAATATGAATTAACATTGATGATAAATAAAATAGGAAAGCAATCTAAAAAATACGTTGGTGGTTAAACTAGACGCACTACTTTGGTGCCCATATTCTAACTAAAGGGTAAGAAAATACTTTCACGCTGAAAAGACAAACAGAAGAAACAAGTAATACATTGAATTATAAACTAAAGAATTTAAATTTAGGGTTTAATATTATTGGTGCGTAATTTGCTTTAAACATAAGTATAAATTTATGCCCGAGTGATATAGTCGTCATTAAAACAACTAAACCTAGTCGTGCCAATCAAACTATTAAACATAATGAATAGTTACCTTTCATCAAATCCACAGGTGATTGAAGAAGTATTGCCCCCAACAAAAGACCAAAATATTTCTCATTATAAAGGTCTACATTTGGCAACGGCTATTCAGCCAATTTATAGCATCGACCATCAACGTACTATCGGCTATGAAGCCTTAATTAGAGCAACGACACTTCAAGGTGAGAAAGTATCCCCACTTACTTTATTGGACATGCCTGATAATGAGCAAGACGCTATTTACTTAGATAAACTTTGCCAATTCACTCACCTTAATAACTTTCACCAAATAGTGAATGACAACTGTTGGTTATTTATCAATATATCTGCGCTTGCCTCAGAAAAAGGAAGAGAATTTGGTGATATATTTCCTGAGTTATTGAAAAAATTCAACATAAAACCCAGTAATGTAGTCATCGAAATTATCGAAGATGCGGCAACCGATAAACACAAACTACTTGATGCCATCAACTATTATAAAAAGATGGGCTGTATGATAGCCATTGATGACTTTGGCGCTGGGCACTCAAATTTTGAACGAGTATGGAACTTACAGCCTGACATAGTAAAACTTGATCGTTCCATGATCCTTCGAGCCATGGAATCTGATATTAAACAACAAATGTTAAGTAGCATTGTAAAATTACTACATCAAGCCAATTGTTTAGTTATTATTGAAGGCGTAGAGAATGAACAACAAGCTTTAACGGCAATGAGTACTGGCGCTGACTTTATTCAAGGGTTTTATTTCGCTAAACCCAAAATGTTCCAACAATTAGATTTTGATAAAACGGAAATTTTTAATCAACTATCAAGTAAGTTTATTGCGATGGAACAAAAGAAAAGAATCAAAACAAATCAACAAGATGAGCAATATATAAATACCTTTAAGCAATGCATTGTTAATATTCAACAAGGTGAAATATTTGCTAAAGCCATTGAAGACTTCAACGATTTAAAGGGCACGCAGCGTTGCTATTTGCTAGATGATCTCGGTAATCAAATTGAAAAAACCATCGTATTTAATCAAGAGCAAAGCGAAAATAAGTATTCACAATTGCAAAAGACTGAGCGATGTAATTGGTATCGAAAGGATTATGTGACTCAGGCGATAAAAAACCATTTGCGAATCTGTATTTCTGAACCCTATCGCTCAATCACTGGCGAAGTGATGTGCATTACTATCTCCATGTCGTTTAATGTGCAAAATAAGCAACAAATTCTTTGTCTTGATATTAACCGTTCAAGCGATATTTAAAATAATGTTATTAAGCCAAAGTGCTTTTTATTGCCTCTCATTTATACCCTCTTTCAACGATATTTCATTGGTTTTCCTTTAGTGTATTTGTTTCAATAAGTTACGAGTAATTTATCCATCAACCTAGGATTAATAAAAACCCATAGATTCTCGAAATTTTTCGACCCCCCTTCAATATAACATCAGTTTAGTGTCGGTTTGTTTTACACTTTTTAATTTAAGGTGAAATAAAACAATCAGAATAAAATTTAAGCACCTGTAAATATTACAAAAAAAAATATCGGAACAAATTATGCATTTTTATAAATTGTAATACTTGATGTATGATTACAATGCGCAGTTCAACTATTGCAAACATAAATAATAATAAATAAGTTTAATGCTAAATACTTGTGGCAAATTTGTACTTAAAAATTCATAAGGAATAATATAAATGAAAGTTAACTTAGCGCGTAAAAATATATTGATGTCCGCGATTTTAACTGCGGGAATAGTTGTTAGTGGCTCTGCTTCAGCGGGACTAGTGAATCAAGATTTTAGTAGCGGATTTAATAATTGGGAAGGAGATATTACATCTTCTGATACTCCAGAATACCCTTTTAATGGTGTTTTTGGTGATTTTACTGATAACTTCCAAACAACAGGTAATAGCGTTACTCTAACAACTTCAGAAGAAGATGACTTTACAGACTATTATGAGGTCATTCTTTTTCAACTTTTTAATGTAGAAAATTTAACTGCTGGAAATACCGCTTTATCTATTTCTCTAGACTTCTCGACGATATTTACAGCTCCAGACCCGCAAGACACCTCTGGTTATGATCCCGAGGCTTGGGCATTTTTAGTCGATTCTAATACTGACTTAGTTTTAGCTAATCTAACGGGTGGCGGTACATTTGACATCACTAGCCTAGCCGGACAAAGTGATGTGTTTATTGAGTTTGGTTTAACAGATTGGGGTGACATCGGAAACCCTTCATCGGTATCTGTTTCCAATATAATGTTTACACAGTCAGGTGCAGGATCCACACCAACATCAGTACCTGAACCGTCAACATTATTGCTTTTTACTGGAGCCCTATTTGCTGTTATACGCAAGTCTAAATTATTTGCTAAATAACATAAAATCAAGTTAATTTATAACCTTACCTGACGGGTTAATAAACAAGTTATGTAGTCTGTTTTGAGATCCTTCTATACTTTAGGAGATCAACAAATGGTAAGTTCAAACAGTTACTTTTGTCATAAAAAAATAAAAGGCGCCTTATGGGCGCTTTTGATCGTAGTTTTCTGCTCCTTTTCGTCCTACCCGCTTGATGCTAGCGCAATTACTCCTGCAGGCACTTGGGAAGTTGTCCCTGATGCAATAGTAGTTCAAGGTGAAACATACAGTGTACGGAGGAAGGGATTTTACTCCCTAAATACCATTTCAATTTCTGGTAACCCAGAGTTGACAGATCAATTAAGGTTGGTCGTTATTTCTTCAACGCATGATGTAAGTAACGCTGACGGTAACACTGCTGATAACCAGCCCTATTTTAATTTATCTTCAGTTAACGGAACCACGAGGATTAATTTTAGTAAAAAAAGAGCGAGACTCAACTATTCGGCCGAACTCCAACAATTTGTCCCTCTCATTGATACAGACGGTGACGGTATACCTGACGAGACAGATATTTGTCCTATAGATCCAGATAATGATGTTGACGGAGACGGTGTTTGTGGTGAAATTGATATTTGTCCTTTAGATGCAGACAATGATATTGATGGCGACGGCGTTTGTGGTGATATTGATATTTGTCCTTTAGATCCAAGTAATGATATTGATGGCGACGGCGTTTGTGGTGAAATTGATATTTGTCCTTTAGATGTAGATAATGATATTGATGGCGACGGCGTTTGTGGCGAAATTGATATTTGTCCTTTAGATGCAGATAATGATATTGATGGCGACGGCGTTTGTGGTGATGTTGATTCGTGTCCAAACGAGGCCGGTTCAAACCCTGATGGATGTAATGTTATATTACTTTGTCCACTAGATGATCCAAACTGTATTACAATTACAGGCCTAATATCTGGTAATGGTGCACAAATAGATGGCGCTTCAATTAAAGTTGGTACAAATTCAGTTGATACTACGTCTGAATTAGATGGTAGCTTTACCGCTGACGTTGGCGAAACTGAATTAGCTAACGACGGTATTGACGACTTCTTCCCTGTTCAAGTAGCAGCTGATGGCTTTGCTTCTGGCTACGCTAAAGTTGTACTTGTGCCAGGTACAACAAGTTATGAAGTGGCGCTTAATTTACAGCAAGTTTCAGACACAATCACTGAAGATGACGATATAACCCAAGGTGTTGAACTGATTAAGGATGGTGCTCCAGTAGGTGAACTGACTATTCCTGAAGCAGCTCTTCCCGCTGGTGTTACCGGTGTTACCGGTGCAATAACCTATCTCGATCCTGAGACTGATGATATTCTTTCCACCCCTGGTGGTGATTTACTTGCCTTACCTGAAGGTGCTGATCCAAACGAAGATTCACCAGTGCAATTAGAAACTTTCGGTATGATGGAATTTGATCTAGTTGATCAAAATGGTGATCCAATAACTGAACTTGGTGGAGACGCCGAAGTTTGTATGAGAGCACCTTCTGGACTAGAACTTGGAGATATTATTCCGCTTTGGTACTACGATGAAGAAGACGGGTTATGGAAAGAAGAAGGTGAAGGCACCGTTGTAGACCGTGATGGTCAATTAATGATATGCGGAGCGGTAACTCACTTTAGTTGGTGGAATTATGATCAACCTATAGCAACCCATTCATGTATGCGCTTTGAAATATTACCAGAAGGTGCTACAGGTGATTTAGATGGCCTTACTTGGTACAGCGAAGGAGTTACGTACAATGGTGCTTCACCAAGACGCGTCTGTTCTGATGATGGTGGCGTAAGCAATTTTGAATCATTTACGGTGAAAGTATCAACTGTCAGTAATACAGAACAGATTCGTGTATACACAACTATTGGTGGTAGCAAGTTCTATTTACTTGCCGACGGTGACAACACTTATAGTTTAACCCAATCTTCAGCTTTAGCTGCTGTATTTAATACGCCTATTGTTCAAGGTAGCTGTTTAAGTAATACACTTTCTGGTGATTGCATAAACTTAGATCATGGCACTGATGATAACGGTGTAATTCCATTATCCGCAGATATCAACTTCCCACCAGTAATTACCGAATTTACTGTTGCAGATCATACGTTATTAGTAGGTGAGTCAATGGAAGTCATGGCTACTGTAACTGATCCCGAAGGATTCAATGTTAACTTAGATTGGAATGTAGACTGCGGTTATTATGGTAACAGTAATGGTGATGAGTCTATGACACCAATGTCTCAAATAGGTGGCTTATCTGGCGGTACATTCACCTCTACGATGACAGCACCTAGTAGTTTGAGTTATTTTGTCGAGTATTGCCAAGTATCGCTAACCGCAACTGATTCTGTAGGACTAACAACAACCGCTGATCGTTGGGTAACGGTTGCAGGAAATTACGAATACCAAGTACAAGGTATAGTTTATGGTACCGATGGCTCACCACTGCAAAATGCTTCTGTATATTATGATAATTACAGTTGTGACAGCCAATCACAATCAACAACAACAGACGAAAACGGAATGTATTTTCTGGAAATAGATACTTCTCAATGTAGTGATGATAATGAGTACTATTACTTCTATGATCTGGGTTACCTCTATATAGACTTCGTTGTTGATGGTCTCAATTGGAGCGCTGAATTTTACATCTCTAATGATGGTTATTATGAAGAAGGTGGTCCTGGTGTAATATGTGAGGTCTTACCTGAGGGGGAAACTCTTTGTCAATTAGACATCAACCTTCCAACTCTATGGGGGCCGTTGTCTGGCAAGGTACATCAGCAGGTAGGTGCGTCGAATGAGTACTTAAATCTATATACTTACGGTAATGGATTCAGTGACTTATATCTAAACTCTCCATTACCAATTGCTCCAGATAGTACTTATGGTCCAATTATGGTTCCTATAGGACAGGGTAATATAGATTACAGGCATACTCTTAATGCTGGAACTCCCGATGAGAGAACCGAATATAATTACTCTTATTATACAATGAATAGCCTAGAAGGAACTGTTGCAGATGTTGCAGGAGATGGTGTAGAGGTATTTTCATCAGCACTAGTTACTGTTTTTGATGGTGGCAATCCGGCTACTCCAGTTGAGAATGCGGAAGTAAATCTAAATGGAAATTCATATAATGGCGCTGGTAGTGTCAGTTTGTCAGGCTTAACCGATCCGAATGGACAATTTATGCCTAGCTCACTTCCACAACTTCCTTTAGGTTATATGAATGTGAATGCGCTAAGTGGTACTTACTACTTTAACAGGCAAGTACAGGTTGAAGGTGAAGCAATCATGATTGATCTAGGTAGTTCGGATCAATGTGAAGTCAAAGGTACTATATTTGATGAATTTGGCGTAGGTAAAGAAAATGCCACGTATGAATGGAATATATATCAAGGAAACAATAACAATTTTGGTAGCTTTACTACCGATGAAAATGGGGAATTTAGCTTCTTAGTTTCACCTGGTCAGTTAGACATCTATAGTGTAGATTTTTATAATTATAGATATTTAGCAATAGATAATTGTCGTCCAATTGGAGGAGAACCTAGAGTTATTAGGTTTGACACCTCTCATTTCAACAATTTTTTCTACGGTGAATTCTAGTTGTATTTTTACTGCTGATTTAAAAGGTGTTGATTTATTCAACCCTTTTAAATCACACTTAATCTAAAAGTACCCGAATTAAGAGAGCTATATTTAATTAAGGAAATATTATGAAAATTGCAATTAAGTACCTATTAACCTTTTGTATGTTTGTTGGTACAGTTATCGCATCTGAAAATAATCAGACAACTGCCAGCGGTGATACTACAGCGTCTAATAATTTGCTAGCTCAAATGTCAGCGAAAGAGCGCCATGAACATATGAAAGCGATGAAAGCAAATCATCCAAACATTAAGAAAATGGCAAATAAACGTGCTGAACACAAAGAAGAACGTAGAGCCCAAGCGAATAAAAATATTATGGATAGAACTAAAAAATTCAACTAATCAATATAAATTTTTTAGTAATTAGAAAAATAGAATAAAGAGAATGCTACAACTTATATAAAGCTTGGGTTTGTTGTCTTAATTGCGTTAACGACAATGCCCCTTGTTTTATTTCCTTTTTACCTGACTTGTTATGTATAAAAACCAACCCTGGTGTACCTGAAAAACCCAAGGCTTTAGCCTCAAGTTTATCTTCGCTCACATTATTGACTAACTTTCCCATTTTTATACATTTATTCAATACAGCTTCGTTTAATTGAGCCATTTTTGCCGCCCTGCTAATAATAGTTTGAGTGCTTGGTTTAGTGCGCCTAGGCGTAATAAACAAAGCATTAGCGAGTGCCCAAAAGCCATCATTACCACTGATTTTTGCTGCACATTCAGTTGCTTCTGCTTGAATTTGAGTATCAGGTATATTTCCGTCCAGAGGGAAGTGTCTGAAAACCCAATTGACTTTACCATCCGACTCATTAACCAACCGCTTGAGCGATGTGCGTAAATTTCGGCAATAAGGACAATCAAAATCTGAATATAAAATAATACTCACAGGTGCAAATTCGCTGCCATAAATATGATCAGAGTTGATTGAAACAGGACGAAAGTTTTTCTCATTTTGGGCAAAGGTATTGCCATTATGCGCAGCAAGCAAAATCCCTAAAGCAAGAGGAATAATCTTGCGCCAGATTTTATCGCTATTTTTATCTAATAATTTACTTTTCATAAAGATAAAGCCTTCATTCCTGAGCCTGATATAGACTAATATAAATCAAAAAATAGACAGGTGGAAGTTGAAGTACGCTAGGGCTACTTATTTGTTGAATTATTTGACTTGATTCCGTACCACTTAACTATGCCAGAATCAGCTATATTCAAGTGGTACAGAAAATTTTGAAATGAATGTTATATAACAGCATCAACTTCATATAGTTGATTAAAAAGCTGTAAAACTAACCAGGAAAAACACGATTCCTTTGTAACAACTTCCCTAAAATACCATCTGCAGATAACGAGGCTGCTTTAGCAAATTTTTCCGCTAAACCTTTTTTAACTTCGTACTTTATCGCAACAACTTTATGACTTTTACTGATATTTTGTAAATAGTCATCACTTGTTTGTATTGTATCAATTAGCCCCAACTCTAACGCTTTTGTACCAAACCAATGTTCACCTGTAGCCACTTTATCTAGGTCTAAACTAGGTCTATGTTCATTCACAAAATCTTTAAATAGCACATGCGTTTCTTCAAGCTCTTCAATAAATTTTTCTTTACCTTTTTCGGTATTTTCACCAAACATGGTAACCGTACGTTTAAATTCGCCAGCGGTAAACTGTTCAAAATCTATATCATTTTTCTTTAACAACTTATTAAAGTTAGGCAACTGGGCGATAACACCAATAGAACCAAGAATTGCAAACGGTGCGGCGATAATATTATTTGCCACACAAGCCATCATGTAACCACCAGAAGCAGCGACTTTATCAACTGAAACAGTAAGCGGGATATCATGTTGACGAATTCGATCTAATTGCGATGAAGCTAAGCCGTAGCCATGAACCATACCACCGCCACTTTCTAAACGAACAAAAACTTCATCCTGTTTAGTGGCTACCGACAAAATAGCAGAGACCTCTTCACGTAAAGAGCTAACTTCTTTGGCGTCAATACTGCCTTTAAAATCAATAACAAACACTTTTGATTTACTTTGAATTTCTTCATCGTTACCAGTCTTTGATTTTTTCTTTGCTAGCAGTTTATTTTCTTTGGCCTTTTTCTTTGCTAACTGCTTATCAGCTTTTTCTTTTTGCTTTAACTCTTCTTTATTCAATAAAGCATGAATGACTTCTTGCTCTACATCATCAAATTGCTCTGATAAATCAGTTATCTCTAACTCACCCTTTTTATGTTTTTGTTTTATCGCTGATACTGCCGCGACCGCAACAATAGCCATAATAGCTAAGACAAAGGTGACTGTTTTCGCTAAAAACAAACCATATTCATATAAAAATTCCAAGCGTTTCTCCTGAGATAGATTTTTTTAAAACAATAATATTTTTCAATGTTAATTATATGGGGTTAAATATCCATAAAAAAACCCTCATTAAAAGGGTTTTAAATATTATAAAGTTTAACTCATATTACCCATTACAGTACTGAGTTGACTCGCCCCTTAATTAGTTTCTAAATTACCGTAATAGCTAACAATGTACTTATACTTTTAGCTCTTATATCAATATTTTGTACTTTTAAGCACTAAAACTGGCTAAAAACTCACTTTTCACTCGTCATTGAAAAAATCACAGCGTAGAATAGCAAAACTTAATTATTCACTCGAACCCAGAGCAACCAATGTTTGATTACTCCATTTCAGAAAACTGTTTATCTAATAAAACCATACTTGTTACTGGCGCTGGTGCTGGCATTGGCCGTGAAGCAGCACTAACCTACGCGAAACTTGGCGCTACCGTTATTTTATTAGGCAAAACAGTAAGTAAACTTGAAGCAGTTTATGATGAGATTATTGGCCTTAAGCTAGCAGAGCCCGCTATCATTCCATTAGATTTAAAAGGTGCAACCAAGCAGAACTATATTGACATGTCTGCCACTATTGCCAGCCAATTTGGTAAACTAGACGGCGTATTATTGAATGCTTCGATGTTAGGTGAATTAACACCATTTACTCAAATTCACGAGCAAATATTTACTGATGTAATGCAAGTAAATGTCACCGCTCAATATTTATTAGCCCAAGCATTAATACCAACACTACAATTAGCAGAAAATGCTTCTTTAGTATTTACTTCATCGGGTGTGGGTAATCAAGGACGCGCTTATTGGGGGGCTTATAGTATTTCTAAATTCGCCACGGAAGGTATGATGCAAGTAATTGCGGATGAATATGAAAATTCAAACCTACGAGTTAACGCGATTAACCCGGGCGCTACAAAAACAAACATGCGCGCCAGTGCTTACCCCGCAGAAGATAAAGATAAACTTGCAACACCTGCTGATTTAATGCCACTTTATGTCTATTTAATGTCTAACGATAGTTTAGCTGTTAATGGTAAAACATTAAAAGCTCAGTAAGTATAAAACGCGTTTAAAATAACGTAAACATACGCCTGATATTAAGATATGAGGCGTATGTTTAGAGATATTTTTCATTATATTGTGTACCTTCACCTTAACTCTCTTCGTAAAATTTTCCCTACATTGGTTTTAGGTAGCTCGTCTCTAAACTCAACCAGTTTTGGTATTTTGTAGCTGGTCAAATTTTCACGGCAATGCTTGATTAATGTTTTTTCATCTAACCCATCTTGCTTAGCCACAACAATTATTTTTACCATTTCTCCACACACATCATGAGGCACACCAATAGCTGCAGCTTCTAGTACTCCTTCATGCATCATCACTACTTCCTCTATTTCATTCGGAAAAACGTTAAAACCTGAAACTATAATGATATCTTTTTTACGGTCGACAATAGTGAAAAACCCTTGGTCATCTACAACAGCAATATCCCCAGTGGCAAGCCAACCATCATGTAACGTTTCACTAGTGGCGCCCTCACGATTATAGTATCCCTTCATGACTTGTGGACCCTTTACCCACATTTCACCAGCCTCTCCTATATCAGCTTCAACACCATTATCAAGCATGATTTTAATGTCGGTAGATGGCGCTGGAATACCAATAGTTCCATTGTAGCTTTGTTGATTATAAGGACTTAACGTGACTAAAGGAGCACACTCAGTTAAACCGTAGCCTTCTAATAATTGAATTGAGGTCACCTGTTGCCAACGCTCGGCAACAGGGCGTTGTACAGCCATACCACCACCTAATACCATTTTAAGCGTTGAAAAATCCAACTCACTAAACCCTGGCGTATTTAATAAGCCATTAAACAAGGTATTGACGCCTGTCATTACAGTAAACTTGTACTTACTTAATTCTTTAACGAAGTTAGGCATATCACGTGGATTCGTAATCAATAAATTAGTGCCGCCTAAGGTTATAAAGGTTAGGCAATTAGCCGTTAATGCGAATATGTGATAAAGCGGCAACGCAGTAACAACTAATTCACTGCCTACTTCAAGGTTAGGTTTTATCGCGGCTTTTGCTTGTTCTAAATTGGCCACCATATTTCGATGAGTTAACATAGCCCCTTTCGATACACCTGTTGTGCCGCCGGTATATTGTAAAAAGGCCAAATCTTCACCACACACGTCAACAGGTGTAAAAGTTAGGTTACTGCCTTTGGTTAATGCTTTATTAAAGCGAATGGCGTCAGGTAAATTAAACGAAGGCACCATTTTTTTTACGTACTTCACCACTGCATTGACAACGATACCTTTAACAGTGCCAAGGCGATCACCAAGGGTGGTCAAAACCACATGCTCAATAGGCGTTTGCTTTACTATTTTTTCTAACGTTTGGGCGAAATTTTCAATAATCAAAATAGCTTTAGCGTCAGAATCTTTCAGTTGATGTTCTAATTCACGAGCCGTATATAAAGGGTTAACATTAACCACGACTAAACCGGCAAGTAAAGCGCCAAACAAGGCGATGGGATATTGCAACGTGTTTGGTACCATAATGGCAAATTTATCGCCTTTTATAAGACCTAAATCTTGCTGTAAGAAAGCGGCAAATGCTGTAGCCTCTTGCGCTAATTCAGCATAAGTAATCTGAGCCCCCATATTAATAAAGGCAACTTTATCACTATATTGAGTAGTATACTTTTCAAACATAGCGACCAATGAAGGGTATTTGTCTGGGTTTATTTCAAATGGAACGCCAGGGGGATAACTTTTTTCTAGCCATATTTTTTCCACAATACCTTCCTCATAAATTCTTTTAACGACTATTTAACAATGCAAAAGATTGCTTATAGTTTATTATTGATGCTTCTTTTTATTTAAAGCTTTTGAATTTTTCCATACTACTAACATAGTTTTATCAAATATCCACTGATACCACCAGTTAAATTTAAACGACCGTTTGAAAGCGGAACGAGCAGAGTTACTTTGCTAAAAATTGTTTAATTAATTCAGCTGTCTTTTGTGGTTGCTCCATATGCACATGATGACCACCTTTCAGTTCAACAGCAGAAAACGTCTGAAATAAGTCACCAAAATATTTTATGCCTGTGCTAACCATATCAATACCGTTACTGCCATAAATCAGTAGTACAGGACATTTAATATCACGAATAAATTGCTGAGCTTGTTTTAATGTTAGTCTATAAGGAGAAATATTTCGCAAACGATTATCAGATCGCCAACGATAACCCTCCTCTTCTTGTAAAAGTCCCCGCTCTACAATTAATTTAGCATATTCAAATGGTAAGCCTGAAACAGTAACGCGAGCGCTGATCGCTGATTCAATACTTGCATGATAGCGCTTATTTTTAGCAACACGTTGTTCAGAATAAAGTGTACTTCCTTTAAAGCGACTTAACATGCCATCACGTAATTGTTGAGTTGTTTGTTCTGCTTTGTTGCTAATAAAACCAATCGAATCAAGTAAGGTCAAAGACCTTACCTTTTCAGGGAACGCTGCAGCGAATGCACTTGCTATCATTCCCCCCATAGAGTGAGCAACAATATCCACTTGTTGCCACTGGTTTATTTCAAACAATTGTAATAAATCATAAACCCAATCAATAAAGTGATAATGGGCATCTACACTTCGATGGCTTGAATTACCGTGACCAGGCCAATCAATCGCAATAATTCGTTTATGAATTAACTCATCTTCAAAATGTTGCATTAGAGGTAAAAAACTTGCGGCGTTATCTAACCAACCATGAAGACATAAAACGATATTATCTTTGTTTTCACTACCACCACAGGCTAGGCCTTTCAGTGACATATTATCAATACAATAGTTAACTTCTTCTAGCGGTTTTATCGGTGCCATTCAATGACCTTATTGATGTGATTTGCTGCTTTTATAAAGAGAATACAATGCAATGATCGCTAACGAAAACCAAATTAAGATCCAAACGAGTTCAGGTATAAAAGTCATTGAAGCTAGCGCAGCGCCATCACCGAGACTTCGCCCATCAAGTAAATAAGACGGACTAGATAAACTATTTAATAAGATTAACAAACCAAATAATTGCATTAACAATTGCAAATAGCGCAGTTTTTTTAATTTAATAGTTAGCAAGAATAAAGTGGCTAGTACGCCCAAAATAAACCATGTTAAAAGATCGCGCCCCCAAAAAGCAATCGAGCTAATAATTAATACTAATACAAATAATGAAAAGCCTTGGGCGATACGTTGATGCGCACTTGAAAATTGATATATTGCCCATCCCCAAAATGTCGCGCCTGCATAACCTGCAAACCCAATAATAAAACCTAACCCGCCATGTGTCGTGCATAAACCGGCTCCATTTGAGAACAGTTGGATACGTAAAATGCTCCCACCAGTAACCACCGCAGCAATACCGTGACTAATTTCATGGAAGTAACTTTCTAACCAATTAAACGGAATAGATATAAACGGCAACTGTTTAATAATAACAGCCACAAATAATAGAATAAGAAAGTGATTTTTGTTGAAGAATGAGAGGGTTTTATCTGAGGATATCTTAGACATTAAGGATTCTTTATAGATATAAAAACATGAGGTAACAACATCAGACGCTTTTAAGCAAAAACATCAACACCAAATAATTGTTGCACTGATTCTCTTTGAGCTAAATTACCAACCGCTTGGTAACTTGCCACAGCGATTTCATTTTTAGGGGAAGGTTTATCTCTATCGGCAGCAGTAAAATTACTGTTACTCACAGCAGACTTCGCGGCATTAGCTTCAAATTGATTTTTCTCAAACAGTGCAATGGCTTGTTCGTCAGCAACAATGCCTTGGTTTGCTTGTTTTTTAAATAATTTTTCTTGCTCTGTTGTTGAAACAACAGGATCAACCGGACGCACCAAAGGTTTTCTTGATGTGTTCGTTTGATTACCTAGACCAAAAATTGAATTTTGACCAGAAGCACTAGAAATATTCATAATATTAATTTAGCAAATTATTCTCTTCCGGGCAATTTTTTCCAAGAAACAGTATCACGTACATAAACAGGTTGTGCATCTTCTGCAGCAACCCCTTGCCCTTGCTCAAGTGCCGGAACACCAATTGCTAACATAGCCTCAGCACTTGGAAATAACACTTCGGGCGTACCTGTATTGCTCTTTAATGATGAAAGCTCTTTACTATAAGCATCCCAAGCAGTACCAACACCGTATTCAGCCTTGTTAACAACACTTGATAAATGTTGTGCTAATTGCTCTGGCGCGGTTACTGCTTCTGCACATTGGGGCTGCATGATGTTGTTTTCATCTAGCATAAAGTAGCCGTTATACACTTCACCCATTCGAGCATCAATAGCAGCAATAACACTGCTATTTAGTCCATTAACTTTCCCTTGTACCTTTCCTTGTATAAATGCTAACTGAGCCATTGCTTGTAAACTTGAAACGCCAAAAACAGGTAATTCAGCAGAAAAGGCCAAACCTTGCGCGACACCTACACCAATTCTCACGCCGGTAAAGCTGCCCGGTCCTCGCCCAAAAATCAAACCATCGCATTGTGATAACTTAATCCCTGCTTCCGTTAATACCTCATCAACCATAGGCAATAATTGCAAACTATGAGACTGCGGACATAAGTCATAACGACTATAAAGCTTACCGTTAACTTGTAAAGCAACTGAACAAGCTTCAGTTGAAGCATCAATGGCCAAATAATTCACTACTAATATTCCTTAACCCTATCGATTAAACGATGTTTTAAATTAAATTTTTTCAAAGTGTGAATCAAGCGATACTTTATCGTCGAATGGTCACTCTGATTTTACCTATGGTACTTACACTATATTTTCTAAAAATTTGGCAGCTTTAACCAAATCACGACTGCGTTTCATTTGAGGCAAGCTTTTTAAAAAGGTTTGTCCATAAGGGCGATTAACCAGTCGGTTATCACAAATCACCAAAACCCCTCGGTCGCTTACATCACGAATAAGCCGACCTACCCCCTGCTTAAGCGCAATTACGGCTTGCGGTAATTGTATTTGAGCAAACGCATCCCCGCCCTGTCTTCTCACATCTTCACAACGTGCTTGTAGTAGGGGATCATCCGGCGAAGCAAAGGGTAATTTATCAATAATAACACAGGTTAGCTTATCACCTCTAACGTCAATACCTTCCCAAAAGCTCGCCGTGGCTAATAAAACCGACTTATCATTTTCAACAAACTGATCTAGTAATACTCGCTTTGCCATTTGACCTTGCACCAATAAAGGATTATTAATACTGTCTGCTAAAATTTCTGCTACTTGGTGCATCACTCTATAGCTAGTAAACAGCATAAAACAGGCTCCTTTACTGGCTGCAATTAAGGGCTCTGCCAATTGAGCTAGATGCGCTGCTCGGTTCTTATCATTGGCTTCAGGTAAATAACGCGGAACAACAAGCTGAGATTGCTCTTGATAATCAAAGGGGCTTTCTAACAACAATTGATTCGCATCATGTAAACCTAAATGCTGAGCGAAATGTTCAAAGCTATTGTCAACAGCGAGGGTAGCTGAAGTAAAAATCCAACCGGCACCTGATTCTTTCAAATAAAGACTAAATTTGTCGGCTACACTTAAGGGGGTTTGATGTAGCACCACATGACGAGGCGTCGTTTCATACCAAAAGCTCATGCCATTGATATCAACATTCACCATCACATCATATTGTGCTAACAAATAGACTGCTCTATCAAAGCAATTATCAATTGCCTCATTACGCGAAACACACAGTTTAATGACTTGATACAGAAAATCTAAATCAATTTTTAAACGTTTAAATTTTTCTACAAATTGCTGCTGTTGACACTTTTCACGCCAATTGCCACGTTCAGGATCATAATTAAATAATAAGCGAAATTCTTGACAGGTTTTTTGCAATTTATCAGACGCCAGGCCTAATTGTTTTACATCGGTTAGTTTACTGCGATACACCTGTGTCACATCAGCACATAAATCAACGAGTTGCTTGGTTGAAAATGCATCACCAAAATAATCACTGGCAATATCACCTATTTGATGCGCCTCATCAAAAATCATCACTTGTGCTTTAGGGATTAGTTCACCAAACCCCGTATCTTTTAGTGCCATATCAGCAAAGAATAAATGATGATTCACCACAATCAAATCAGCATCAATCGCTTTTTGCCTTGCTCTAACTAAATAACATTGTTCAAAGTCAGGGCAATCTTTTGCTAAACAATTATCTAATGTACTCGTAATAAAAGGAAAAACGCCAGAGTCTTCTGGTACATTAACCAATTCGCCAATATCACCTGTTTGGGTGCTATTGGCCCACGTTTTGACTTTCACTAAATCAGTTAATGTATTGGCATCAAGCTGACCACGCGTCTCTTGGTATTGTGCTAATCGATAACGACATAAATAATTCGCTCGCCCTTTTAATAAAGCAATTTGGGCATTACTCGCTAAGGATTTTTTAACAAGCGGAATATCTTTATGAAAAAGTTGTTCTTGTAGATTTTTAGTACCCGTTGAAATGATAATTTTTTTATCATTATTCGATGATTTAATGCTAAGAAAAGCAGGAATTAGATAGGCAAACGTTTTACCGGTTCCTGTGCCAGCTTCCACAATAAGTGAAGACTGTTTTTCAATTGCTTGAGCAACCCCCATTGCCATATCGGTTTGTGCTTGGCGAGGAGAAAATCCCTCTATGGCTTTAGCTAATGCGCCATTTTGAGAAAAAGCTTGAGCGACAGATATCATGAATTACGAGTAAAATAAAATGAGTATTAAGAAGGTAGGGAATTATACTGCTTTAGCGTTAAACATAAAGATCTAAATGTTTTACTTTATCTGTTGGTTCTGCGTCATTTGACTGCTCATCAGTCACGTCAGTTTCTTGTTCAGAAAGCTTAACATCTTGTTTGTTATCTTTATCCGCTTCATTATCACTGTGTTCATTAATAAAATAGTTATCATGGTTTTCAACATGTTCCGGATCTTTTTTTACTTTACTTGTGCCTGCTTCTTTCAGCAGCGCTTTAACCTTTAAACTTGCTGGCTTAATAGGTACAGGTACAACGCGTACTAATTGTGTAGTAAAAATATCCATTATTGCTCACCGTATAACTTTTTCACACTTACTGTACACTTTATCGACAAATAAAGTGAAAACTTTAAGTGAAAAACAGAGTAATAACTCTAAGCACGTACCATATAAAGATAAGTTATAAAAAACGACATTTATTTCTTGCAGCTGAATAACTTTATCAGTACTGTACCGTCATAGAAAATTTAAAAGTATTTCACTTACACTATTGAGTTTAACACATTATGATTAACAACCTGAATAGCCGACATCATCACCATCATATGGACTAGTCCGTTCAGGTTTGCTTTATAAAAAATATAAAGAAAATCACGATGGGCTGCAGCCTTTCGTGGAGTTAAACTAAATAATCAAATTTATAAACCCCCGAAAGAGCTTAAAATCTTTCGGGGGTTTTTCACATTTAGCGAATTTACAATTGTATACACAAATTTTTGATAACAAATTTTAGGCATTAAAAAATTAAACTAGGAATAAACAAAATGACTACATCAGAGCCACGTTTACGCATTGCCATGCAGAAATCAGGGCGCCTTAGTGACGACACGCAAAAGTTACTTAAAGGTTGCGGCCTAAAACTTAATGTTAGCGATCGTCGCTTACTTGCTCATGTAAAAAATATGCCTATTGATATCATGCGAGTACGTAGTAGCGATATTCCAGGCCTTGTTATGGATGGTGTATGTGATTTAGGCATTGTTGGTGATAATACACTCGAAGAAGAAGAATTATCACGTGCACTCATCGGCAGTAAAAACACCTACATTAAAACAACCCCATTAAACTTTGGTGGCTGTCGTTTTTCAATCGCTATGCCTGAAGAATTTGAATACACAGGTCTTCAGTGTTTAGACGGCTTACGATTTGCAACGACCTACCCTCAATTATTAAATCGCTTTGCGAAAGATAACGGTATTAATGTTGAATTTTGTTTATTAAAAGGCTCTGTTGAAGTAGCGCCTCGCGTTGGTTTAGCGGATGGTATTTGTGATTTAGTCTCTACGGGCGCAACGCTTGAAGCCAATGGTTTAAAAGAAGTGGCTGAAGTATTTCGTTCAAAAGCGTCACTTATTCAACGATCTGATCCTTTAGATGACGATAAGCAAGCCATTTTAGATACCTTACTTCCGCGTATAAACGGCGTAATGAAAGCAAAAGAAAGTAAATACATTATGCTTCACGCCCCTAAAGAAAAAATCAGTGAAGTTAGCGCATTAATGCCAGGTAAAGAAACCCCAACTATATTACCACTTGCTGGTCGCGATGATTTAGTTGCCGTGCATGTTGTCGCAACAGAAACCTTTTTCTGGGAAACGATGGAAAAATTAAAAGCGCTTGGCTGTAATTCGATTCTTGTTATGCCAATTGAAAAAATGATGGGCTAATCCGCGTTAAAATAGTAAAGATTTAGAGAATATTATGAATACTCAAATGATCAATTGGCAAGAAATATCTGAGCAGCAAAAAATTGATGCACTTGCACGTCCTGCAATTGCCGAGAATGGTTTGTTATCAACACAAGTTTCTAACATTTTGTCTCAAGTAAAAAGTCAAGGTGACAAGAGCCTTTTTGCGTTAACTGAGCAGTTTGATGGTATCGCTTTAACAACACTCTCCGTAACAGCAATACAAGTTAAACAAGCCAAATTAGCATTAAGTGAAAAACGCTTAAAAGCCATTAATACCGCTTATGCGCATATAAAAAGCTTTCACAGTGCACAAACGCCTGAAGATATTCTTGTGGAAACTTGCCCCGGCGTCCGCTGTACCTTAAAGACAGAAGCAATTGAAAGTGTCGGTTTATATATTCCAGCAGGATCTGCACCTTTACCATCAACGGTACTAATGTTAGGTGTTCCAGCACAATTAACCGGTTGTCAGCGCACAGTACTCGTTTGCCCTCCCGATAAAAATGGTCAGTTAGCGAACGAAGTACTCGTTGCTGCAGATCTTTGTGGTATCACCGAAATTTATACCATTGGCGGTGCCCAAGCGATTGCCGCCTTAGCTTATGGCACAAAAACTATTCCTGCTGTTAATAAAGTGTTTGGCCCAGGTAACCGTTATGTTACTGAAGCTAAAAAGCAACTTTCTCAGCAAGTACCAGGCTTTGCTATTGATATGCCCGCGGGTCCATCAGAAGTATTAGTGATTGCCGATAAAGATGCCAACCCTGCTTTTATCGCCGCTGATTTACTTTCACAAGCAGAGCATGGTGCCGATAGCCAAGTTATTTTATTAACCGATAGTGCACTTTTGATCGACAATGTTAGTCGTGAACTTAGCAAACAAGTTGCGGTACTCTCTAGAAGAGAAATAGCTGAAAAAGCGTTAAAACAGTCTCGATTAATTTTAACAAAAGACCTAACGCAAGCGGTAGAAGTATCCAATATTTACGGCCCTGAGCACTTAATTATTCAAACTGAAAACCCGCAAGCTTTGCTAGACAACTTACGCAATGCTGGTTCTATTTTTGTTGGTGCTTATACACCGGAATCAGCCGGTGATTATGCCAGTGGTACTAACCACGTATTACCCACTTATGGCTATTCAAAAGTCATCAGTAGCTTATCTTTAGCAGACTTTTCTCGTCGTTATACCGTGCAAGAAATCAGTAAGTCGGGGTTAAATAATTTAGCCGAATGCATTATTGAATTAACCGATGCAGAAGGCTTAGATGCTCATCAACGTGCCGTGACTATTCGTTTAGAAGAAAAGGCATAACATGAGTACTGCACAAACATTAATAGAAAAATTAGCTCGTGAAGAGCTTGTTGATATGGTGCCTTATCAATCTGCACGTCGGCTGTTTGCCAGTGGTGATGCTGAGCAAACAAAACGTAAAGTATGGCTTAATGCCAATGAAGCGCCCGGTACAGGTGAGTATCAACTAAGCAGTGAAAACATTAATCGTTATCCAGACTTTCAACCTGATAACTTATTGAATGCTTATAGTGATTACTGTGGCCTAGAACGCGCTCAAATTTTGGCGACTCGTGGCGCTGATGAAGGCATAGAACTGATCATTCGTAGTTTTTGTCGAGCCTACCAAGACAGCATATTAATTTGTCCGCCTACCTATGGTATGTATGCAATCAGTGCTGAAAATCACGGTGCAGACATTGTGAAAGTTCCTTTGCAGAACTCATCTCAAGGAATGCAGCTAGACCTAAACGGCTTAACCTCACAAGTGGGTAAAGTAAAAGTCGTATTTTTATGCTCACCGGGTAACCCTACGGGCAACTTATTATCGAAAGATGACATCATCAGTGCTATCGAGTTATTTAAAGACAGTGCCATAGTGGTTGTTGATGAAGCTTACATTGAGTTTTCACCTAAGCAAACCAGTACTGATTTAATTGCCAAATACGACAATGTGATTGTGCTAAGAACCTTATCAAAAGCGTTTGCATTAGCCGGTTTACGTTGTGGTTTTACGTTAGCGAGCAAAGAGATTATCACTTTACTTAGTAAAGTCATTGCCCCTTATCCCATTTCAGCACCTGTCGCTGAAATTGCCAGTAAGGCATTAAGTACTGATTTAGACATAATGGCTGATCGAGTACAAAACTGTAATAACAGTAAAGCGTCATTATCAAATTGGTTAAAGGAACAAGACTGGTGTAGCGAAATATTTGCCAGCGATGCCAACTTTATTTTATTTCGCTGTAGTAATCAGCAAGAAAAAGAACGTGTTTTTGAGTCCTTAGTAGAACAAGATATTTTGATCCGCGATCAATCTAAGCAAATGCAGCTAGAAAACTGTTTACGCATAAGTATTGGTAGCGAACAAGAAATTACCCAACTTAAAGAAGTATTATCATGAGTAACAAACAACAGAAAATATTATTTATCGACCGCGATGGTACCTTAGTTGAAGAGCCTGCTATTGATAAACAATTAGATACCTTAGAAAAATTGGTATTTGAGCCTAACGTTATTCCTGAGCTAATTAAGCTACAAGAAAAAGGCTATAAATTAGTGATGGTTTCAAACCAAGATGGTTTAGGAACAAACAGCTTCCCTCAAGCTGATTTTGATTTACCCCATGATAAGATGATGGATATATTTTCTTCGCAAGGTGTCACTTTCCAAGACGTATTATTATGTCCTCACTTTGATGAAGACAACTGCAATTGCCGTAAACCTAAATTAGGGTTGGTAAGCGAATATCTACAAAAAGGCTTAGTTGACTTTACCAACTCGTATGTTATCGGCGACAGAGAAACCGACATGGGTTTAGCTGCCAATATGGGCATCGTTGGCATTATGTATAACCGAGAGACTTTGAATTGGGCGCAAATTAGCGAACAAATACTTGCCTCATCAGAGCAACCTCGCACTGCCACTGTGACCCGTACTACTAAAGAAACTGATATTACTATTTCGGTCAATTTAGATAAAAAAGGCGGCAGTAAAATAGATACAGGTTTAGGCTTTTTTGACCACATGTTAGATCAAATTTGTACCCATGGCGGCTTCAACTTACAATGCAGTGTTAGTGGTGATTACCACATTGATGAACATCACAGTGTTGAGGATACCGCTTTAGCGTTAGGACAAGCATTAAAAGAAGCGCTAGGCGATAAACGTGGTATTGGCCGTTTTGGTTTCGTACTACCCATGGATGAATGTCGCGCTGAGTGTGCGATTGATTTATCTGGTCGTCCTTGGCTTGAGTTTGATGCAAAGTTTACCAGTGAAAATGTGGGTACGATGTCAACCCAAATGGTTTCGCATTTTTTCCGTTCACTTGCTGATGCCATGCTGATTACCTTACATTTATCAACCAGTAAAGGTAACTGCCATCATCAGGTAGAAAGCCTATTTAAAGTTTTTGGCCGCGCCCTTGGGCAAGCCATTAAAGTTGAAGGTGACGAATTACCTAGCTCAAAAGGAACCCTGTAATGGCCGAAGCAGTACCAAATAACTATGAAGGTAACAATGTTATTGTTGATACTGGCTGCGCAAATTTATCTTCGGTAAAATTTGCCATACAACGCCTTGGTTTTAACGCAACAATTACCGACGATATTGAGTTAATTAAACGTGCGGATAAAGTTATTTTCCCGGGTGTTGGCAGTGCTAAACACGCCATGGAAAATATTATCAAAAAAGACTTAGTTAACACCTTACAAAACTTAACCCAACCGGTATTAGGTTTTTGTTTAGGTATGCAATTAATGACCGAATCTTCAACGGAAGGTAATGAGGGAGTCACCATTAATTGTTTAGGTATGATTCCAACTCAAGTTAAATCACTTGATGCTCAAGGAAATCGTTTACCGCACATGGGATGGAATACATTAACCACCGTTAATAGTCACCCTGTGTTAAAAGGTGTCAATATCGACGATTACTTTTATTTTGTTCACAGCTATGCTGCCCCCATCAGTGAATATACCCTTGCTAGCTGTGAATATGGCAGCAAATTTTCAGCCATTATAGGCAAAGATAACTTTATAGGTTGTCAATTTCATCCTGAGCGTTCTGGCGCATTAGGCAGTAAAATAATTAAAAATTTCTTGGAATTATAAAATTATGATGATCCCAGCAATAGACCTAATCGGTGGCGAAGTAGTTCGACTTTATCAAGGCGATTACAATCAAAAAACCAATTATAAAACCACCGTTCAAGAACGCCAACAAGCTTACGCAGCTTCGGGCGCTACGGTTATGCACTTTGTTGATTTAGACGGTGCTAAAGACAGCACTAAGCGTCAATTATCAACATTAAAAACCGTTGTTAATCATGAGACCATGATAACGCAAGTTGGCGGTGGTATTCGCTGTGAAGAAGATGTTAAACAGCTTCTTGATTTAGGTACCACACGTGTTGTTATCGGCTCACTTGCCATTAAACAACCAGAGCTAGTTTTACAATGGCTAAGTACTTATGGCGGCGACAAAATTGTGCTCGCACTGGATATAAAAATTGATGAACAAGGTAATAAAACCCTACCCACTCATGGTTGGATTGAAGATAGCGGCGTAAATTTAGAAGACTTACTTGATGCCTATATTGATGCAGGTATCAAACATATTTTGTGTACTGATATTTCAAAAGACGGCACATTAAGTGGCTCAAACGTAGATTTATACATCGAACTTTGTCAAAAGTACCCAAGCATTCAGTGGCAAGCTTCTGGCGGCATAGGTAGCCTTGATGATATTAAAGCATTAATTGGCTCTGGTGTTAGTGGCGTTATCTTAGGCCGCTCGTTACTTGAAGGTAAATTTACACTTGAGGAGGCTATTGCATGCTGGCCCGCAGAATAATTCCTTGTTTAGATGTTCGTGATGGCATGGTGGTTAAAGGTGTTCAATTTAGAAACCATGAAATTATTGGTGACATCGTTCCACTAGCACAAAAGTATGCTGAAGCAGGCGCTGACGAATTAGTATTTTATGATATTACCGCGAGCGCTGATGGCCGCGTTGTTGATAAAAGTTGGGTTAGTCGTATCGCTGAAGTGATTGATATTCCTTTTTGTGTTGCTGGTGGCATTAAAAGCGAAAGCGACGCCAAAGAAATATTAATGATGGGAGCAGATAAAATCAGTATTAACTCTCCTGCCCTGCGCGATCCAACCCTAATTTCACGTCTTGCAGATCACTTTGGACAGCAGTGCGTGGTTGTTGGCATCGACAGCTTTTATGATAAAGACACCGGTACATACCAAGTTTATCAATTTACTGGTGATGAAAAACGCACCCAAAAAACAACTTGGACAACCTTTGATTGGATAGAAAAAGTCGTTAGTTTAGGCGCAGGTGAAATTGTGCTTAACTGCATGAACCAAGATGGCGTTCGTCAAGGATACGATATCGAACAACTCAAACAAGCAAGAGCTGCCTGTAACGTCCCCTTAATTGCTTCTGGCGGCGCTGGTGCGATAGAGCACTTTAGCGATGTTTACCAGCAAGCCGATGTTGATGGCGCACTAGCCGCATCAGTTTTTCATAAAGGTATAATCCCGATAAGCGACTTAAAAGCTTATTTAAAATCACAAAACGTTGAGGTAAGACCGTGTTAGTAACAAAAGAAAACATCAATGAATTAGCATGGCAAAAAATGGATAATCTAATACCTGCAATTATTCAACATGCTGCTACCGGCGCTGTGCTTATGCAAGGTTACATGAATCAAGAGTCTTTAGCCGCAACACTGGACACAGGCAAAGCAACTTTTTTCAGTCGTTCTAAACAAGCGTTATGGATAAAAGGGGAAACATCAGGACATTTCTTAAATGTTCAGCAAGTGCTCAGTGATTGCGATCAAGACAGCTTATTAATTGCTTGCACACCTATTGGCCCTAGCTGTCATTTAGGTACCGAGTCTTGTTTTCCTGAACAGAAACTAACCCAGCAAAACTTTTTAAGTCAGCTTGAGCAAGTCATTGATAGCCGCAAAGATGATGATCCTAAAGAAAGCTATACTGCACACTTATTTTCTCGTGGCACCACTAAAATGGCGCAAAAAGTGGGAGAAGAAGGCGTAGAAGTTGCGCTTGCTGCTGTAGCTGAGACTAAAGAAGACTTATTAGGTGAATGTGCTGATTTGTTTTATCACACACTTGTCTTACTGGCCGATCAAAAAATCGACTTATCTGAAGTGATGGAAGTATTGCA
>JAWUXK010000072.1:0-21235 GCA_034111385.1 Colwellia sp.
CCTTAAACATGATGAATAAAACATTAATCGCTTCTGCATTAGTTGGTCTTTTTGCCAGTAATGTCGCACTTGCTAACCAAGAAACTGATGAGTTGCGTAAAGTTATCGCAGATCAGCAAAAAGTTTTAGAGTCGTTAGAAAAACGTCTTAATGAAACTGATCAAAAGCTTAATGCGACAGCGGATCAAATTGAAGTTGGTGTCGAAGAAAGTGCTTTCTCACGCACATCAATTGGCGGTTACGGTGAATTGCATTATAACAATTATGACGGAGATGATGCAGAAATTGATTTCCATCGTTTTGTGTTATTTTTCGGTCATGAATTTAGCGATAGCGTACGTTTTTTCTCTGAGTTTGAATTAGAGCACTCTATTGCGGGTGATGGTAAAGCAGGTGAAGTTGAACTTGAACAGGCTTATGTTGAAGTTGATATCAATGAAGGGCTTAGTTCAAAAGTAGGTTTGTTTTTGATTCCTGTAGGTATTATTAATGAGACGCATGAGCCACCAACATTTTACGGTGTTGAGCGTAATGGCGTTGAGAAAAATATAATTCCTGCCACTTGGTGGGAAGCGGGTGTTGCGTTTAACTATAAACCAGCTGGAGGTGTAAGTATTGATGTTGCAGTGACGAGTGGTTTAAATGTTTTAAGTGATGCATCGGATACTGATTATATCAAAAAAGGTTACTTAATCCGTGGTGGTCGCCAAAAAGTAGCTGAAGCAAATGCTGAAAATTTAGCTTATACAGGCCGTGTTAAGTATACCGCTGTTGCTGGATTAGAATTAGCGGCAACAGTACAATATCAAACAGATTTAACGCAAGGTTTAGGTACACTTGACGAAGCAAGTGCAACCTTGTTTGAAACTCATGCTATTTATCAAATTGATAACTTCACTGTTCGTGCTTTATATGCTCGTTGGGATATTGATGGTGAAGAAGCAAAAGCCTTAGGGCGTGATGAGCAAACAGGTTGGTATGTAGAGCCATCTTATAAGTTTAGTGAAAAAATAGGCGCCTTTGTTCGTTATGCAGAATATGACAATAATGCAGGGGATAGTGATTTAACAGCGGTTGAATCAACTAGTGTAGGTGTTAATTACTACCTTCATGAAAATGTTGTTTTAAAAGCAGATTACGAAGACCTTGGCGGCGCTTCAGATTCCAAAGGGTTTAACTTAGGATTTGGTTATCAATTTTAATTAATTCACTTTGAGTTAATAAGTGATTAATTAAATAGGAAAAGTGAATAGCGCTAATATGCTATTCACTTTTATATAAACACTATTAGGTGATAAAATGAATAAGTGCCTATCTTTAATTATTTTTACATTAGTTATGCTTTGCGGGCATGCAAGTGTATCAGCGAAAGGCGTTTATCAAACTCCGGCTGCATTTATTAGCCAGTCATTCTTGAACGTAACGCCACAGGCAAAAGTTTTATGGCTAACGAAGGAAGACAAAGCGGTAGTTGCTGAAATTTTACAGCATAAATACAATCGTATGCGCATCCGCTATTGGCAAGCGGGTAATGAAACGGTGTGGGTATTAAATGAAATAGGCAAAGAGAAACCTATTACTATGGGTATTCATATTAAAAATCAGCAGATTAATCAGTTTAAAGTATTAACTTATAGGGAAAGTCGTGGTGATGAGGTACGTCATGAATTTTTCTCAAAGCAATTTACACATGCGACACTCAATGAAGATAAAACACTTAGCCAAAATATTGATGGCATAACAGGGGCCACCTTGTCAGTGAGAGCAACGAAAAAAATAGCCCGCTTGGCACTTTGGCTAAATGCTAAAGTGAATAGCCCTAGCTAAAATCACAGTGATGGGGCAAAATAGTAGCAAGCTAAATTAATTATATCAGTAATGAAACCATCCAAATCTTTACACAACCGTTTGATTCGCCATTTGCGCGAATGGCATAGAAAACTGGGTATTATTGCCGCTTTCTTTATTATTTTTTTATCCCTCAGTGGTGTTGCCCTTAATCACACCACAACGCTTTCACTAGCACATAAACCGATAAGTAATACTTGGTTATTAAATCACTACGGTATTGCACCACCCGAAGATATTCGTTTTTATCAGAATGGCTCACTTATCGTGACTAATAATTTAGTCTGGCTAGATGAAAAGCTATTATTAGAAAGTTCAGTAGGGGTAATTAGTGCGGGTGCTATGTCGATTAAAATCTCAAGTGAGACTAGCGAAAAGGTGTTCGTTATTGCTAGCCAAAACCAGTTGTATATATACAATAATCAAGGGGAAATGCTTGATCAATTGGGAGTCGAAGCGGGTATTCCAGAGGGCATCGAAGCATTAAATATTCATGATAATATAGTGACAGTTAAAGCCTCATCAGAATATTACCAGAGCGACAGTGATTTTCTTGACTGGCAGGTTATTTATCCACTTATAGAGCCTACTTGGATAATGGCACATTTGGTTTCAGCTCAAAAAGAACAGCAGGCTACACTCGCTTATCGTTCTCAATTTTTAACCTTAGAGCGCATTGTTTTAGATGCTCATAGCGGTAGAATTTTGGGGTTAGCAGGGGTTTTGTTCATGGACGCGGTTGCCATTTTACTTATATTATTGTCATTAAGTGGTGTCTATATTTGGATACGGTATGCTAGAGCCAAGCGTTAGTCTTGTTAACGTGAAATGAACATTTGATAAATGGCGTATTAGTATTTCTTACTCTCAGCATTATCTAACTAGTTACAAAACTGCGGTTTAATAAAATAATGAAGCTCTTCACCCGATGACATTTACGACTATAATTAACTTATCTTGATACAATTAGTAAATTAAATACTCAATGAAAAGACATCTTATCGTGTTATGTTTTGTGCTTTTAACCAATGTGTTGTTGATAGCGGCTTCACTTGCACAAGATCTACCTGGAAAAGTAACCAACGATAATAAAAGCAATCAAGAGCACAATGCTTGGTTAAAGCAAAAATTCAGCGGGCCTCATCAAAAACTTATTCCTAAAGTTGCCGTTGCTGATATGTTTTATGCGTGTAATATTGAACGTAAAGTTGACCCAATCGATTACCAACTGAAGAATCTTATTTTAACGATGGATAAAAATCGTTTAGCCAAAAAGTTAACACTTTGTCTGGGTCATGATTCGATAAAGTCAGAAGTTGCTATAAATTTTGGTTTAATTGGTTGTTTTCATGAACAACTAGCACATTTACCTCAGGTTGAACGTCAACAAAAAATGCTGTTAGTAAAAAGTGCTATTCATGCGCTATCAAATGATGAGCGTAAAAAAAGTTTAACTCAATGCGTTACTGAGCAAGCGATTCACTATCTGTAGCACTTTGATAAAAGTTGTGTTTAGATGAATAAAAAGTCTAAATGCTGTAGATTCTACATCGATTATTAAGTGATTGAGATACAGTCATAAATTGTAACAAATAGGTGGCAATATTTACTGTTCATCCTTATTAATGATTACTAACATCACTTATAGTTAGACTAATTAACTATTTTTATTTTAAAAGTATTACGAGAAATATAATGAACCAAGAAACTCAAAAAATTTTAGTCGTTGATGATGATATGCGCTTACGCTCTTTATTAGAACGCTATTTAGTTGAGCAGGGTTTTGCGGTCCGCAGTGCGGCTAATTCAGAGCAAATGGACAGACTGCTTGAACGTGAGAATTTTCACTTGCTGGTATTAGATTTGATGCTGCCGGGTGAAGATGGTTTATCTATTTGCCGTCGTTTGCGTCAACAAAACAATAATATCCCCATTGTGATGCTAACTGCGAAAGGAGATGAGGTTGATCGTATCATTGGTTTAGAACTTGGCGCAGATGATTATATGCCTAAACCTTTTAACCCACGAGAGTTATTAGCACGAATAAAGGCTGTTTTACGCCGAAGAGTACAAGAAGCTCCTGGTGCTCCGTCTATGGAAGAGAACGCAATCACTTTTGGTGAGTATAGCCTTAATTTAGCGACTCGAGAAATGGTGAAAGGTGATGTGAGTATGCCATTAACCAGTGGTGAGTTTGCAGTATTAAAAGCCCTCGTTACTCACCCAAGAGAGCCGTTATCACGTGATAAGTTAATGAACTTAGCTCGAGGTCGAGATTATTCTGCTCTTGAGCGTAGTATTGATGTTCAAGTGTCGCGTTTACGCCGTATGCTTGAAATAGATCCCGCAAAGCCAAGATATTTACAAACGGTTTGGGGATTAGGCTATGTTTTTGTGCCAGATGGTAAGGTTACTTAATCACTTGTTATCAGTGAATGTTGAGTCAGTGATATTATGAAAGTGTTACCCCGTAGTGCCTTTGGTCAAACTGTTTTACTTATCGGCTTCTTGCTGTTTGTAAATCAAGTCGTCTCTTATATTTCTTTTGCATTGTATGTTATCGAGCCTAATCAGCAGCAAATTAATCAATTATTAGCGAAGCAAGTACGCGTGGTTTTTATTGATATAAAAGATGCGCGGATAAGCCCTAAAATGGCCGAAGCTTTTCATCGTGAAACAGGTATTGGCGTATACCGAGAATCGCAAGCCCTTAAACTAGGTTTAGGCTCTGCAGGTTATTACCCGTATCGCAGTGATCAAATGTCAGCATTGCTTGGCGGCTCTGCCGAAGTGCGAATTTCTCAAGGAGATGAATACCTTTTCTGGATAAGACCTCCTCAAGCGCCTAATCTTTGGGTAAAAATTCCTTTATTAGGATTAGAAGAAGCGAATTTCTCTCCCCTCATATTTTTCCTAGGTATTATTGGCGTACTTAGTGTTGCAGGCGGCTGGTTATTTGTAAGGCAACTTAATAGACCTTTGAAATCGTTACAACATGCAGCGGAAGATGTAGGTCGAGGTGACTTTCCGGAACCGTTAATTGAACATGGGACGTCTGAAATTATGGCGGTAACTCAAGCGTTTAACCATATGTCAAAAGGTATTAAGCAATTAGAAGATGATAGAAACCTGTTAATGGCAGGGATATCTCATGATCTACGTACACCCTTAACACGTATTCGTTTAGCCAGTGAAATGATGTCAGAGCAAGATGACTTTTTAAAAGAGGGCATTGAAAATGACATCGATGATATGAATAATATCATTGATCAATTCATCGACTATATTCGTCATGACTCTAAAGATAAAGCGGTTCTTGGTGACTTAAATGTTTTGATAGAAGAAGTGGTCAGTGTTGAAATTCCTGCTAATAGAAGTGTGAATCTTATTACGCATGAATGCCCTAAAATCCCCCTGCGGCATGTGGCAGTGAAGCGTGCATTAGCTAATTTAATTCAAAATGCATTGCGGTACACTGAAGGTGATATTGAAATTTTTAGCGGTGTAGATAAACGTAAGGGCTTTGCTTATTTTATGGTATGTGATCAAGGGGAAGGTATTCCTGAAGCAGATATTGAGCGTTTATTTTTACCTTTCACTCAGGGTGATAAAGCAAGGGGAACAGAAGGTAGCGGTTTAGGTTTGGCGATTATTAAGCGTATAGTTGATACGCATGGTGGTCGTGTTGAATTATCGAATAAGCCTGAAGGTGGTTTACAAGCTAAGGTCAGTTTGCCTTTGAAGTTCTAGCTTTCAAACTCTCAATATTTGGGCAATAATTTAATAGATCTAGTAGAAGCAAAAAGGTCACTAATAATTACTTATTAGTGACCTTTTTAGTTATATATTTTGCTGAATCGTAACTTTATTAAAGTTGTGGTCCTGCAGCAACTAACGCCTTACCATTGTCAGTATCTGTGAACTTATCAAAGTTATTAACAAAACGGTTAGCTAAATCAACAGCCTTGTTATGCCATTCATTAGCATCTTCGTAAGTATTTCTTGGGTCAAGAATGTCACCTTCAACACCAGCTAATACGTTCGGTACTTCTAAGTTGAACATTGGTATAACTGTTGTTTCCGCATGATCAATTGAGCCATCTAAAATAGCGTCAATAATTGCACGAGTTGCTTTAATTGAAATACGTTTACCTGTGCCATTCCAACCAGTATTAACTAAGTAAGCTTCTGCACCCACTGCTGACATACGCTTTTGTAATACTTCAGCATATTGTGTTGGATGCAAGCTTAAGAAAGCAGCACCAAAACAGCTAGAGAAAGTAGGAGTTGGCTCTGTAATACCACGCTCAGTACCTGCTAATTTAGCAGTAAAACCAGATAAGAAGTAATATTCAGTTTGTTGTGGGGTTAATTTAGCCACTGGTGGTAATACACCGAAAGCATCAGCTGTTAAGAAAATAACTTTCTTAGCATGGCCCGCACGTGAAACAGGTTTAACAATGTTATCAATGTGGTGAATAGGGTAAGAAACACGGGTGTTTTCAGTTTTTGAGTTATCGTCAAAATCTATTTTACCTTCAGCGTCAACAGTAACATTTTCTAATAACGCATCACGACGAATTGCATTGTAAATATCTGGTTCGTTTTCTTTGCTTAAGTTAATTGTTTTCGCGTAACAACCACCTTCAAAGTTAAATACACCATTATCATCCCAACCGTGTTCATCATCACCGATTAATTGGCGTTTTGGATCAGTTGAAAGAGTTGTTTTACCTGTACCAGATAAACCGAAGAAGATTGCAGTATCACCGTCTTCACCAACGTTTGCACTACAGTGCATAGAAGCAATACCTTGAAGCGGAAGGTAGTAGTTCATCATTGAGAACATACCTTTTTTCATTTCGCCGCCGTACCATGTACCACCAATTAATTGAACTTTTTCAGTTAAGTTAAAGGCAACAAAGTTCTCAGAATTAAGACCTTGCTCTTGCCATTTATCATTAACCGTTTTAGCGCCGTTCATTACAACAAAATCAGGCTCGTAAGTTTTTAATTCTTCGTCGCTTGGGCGAATGAACATGTTTTTAACAAAATGCGCTTGCCATGCAACTTGAGTAATGAAACGTACTTTTATACGAGTTGCTTCATCAGCACCACAGAAAGTATCAACAACAAATAAGCGTTGACCAGAAAGCTGTGTCGTTACTAAGCCTTTTAAATGATCCCATGTTTCAGGTGTCATGGCTTTGTTATCATTTTTACCCTGATCTGACCACCACACTGTATCGCGTGTTATGTCATCACGAACGATATATTTATCTTTTGGAGAACGGCCCGTAAAAATACCGGTATCTACATTGACTGCGCCTAGCTCCGTGACTACGCCCTTGTCAAACCCTTCTAGGCTTGATTTTGTTTCTTCACTAAAAAGCAACTCATAAGATGGATTGTAAACAATTTCTGTAACATCATTAATGCCATATTGTGACAAATCAATTGAGTTTTCTGTGGCGGTCATAGCGAATTCACTCCTAAGGTATGACTAAATTTTTATTTGTGGTTGGGTGTAAAAGTTTTCATCGGGCTAACAGGGCGACATTCTATTGGATTAATCACCAAAACGAAAGGAAAAAATAACCTTAGATGAAAGTTTTCATTATAAGCGATATAAATAGTATGAATTATAAGCTATTTCTCATAGGTGATTTTACAACAATAATGAGAGTAGGGGCTAGAAGAGGAGGGGTGTTGAACACTCTTTTAGGTAATAATTATCCAAAAGAGTGTTTTATATTCAGTGAAAGAGCAAAGTGAAAGTTAATTACTAGTGCTTATCTTTCGAAATGAAACTTTTTAAATCATTACGGAAAAAGTCATAAGTCGTTAAACAATAATCACAAGTCATGGATATTTTGCTCTGTTCTGCGAGTATTAATTCAATTTCACTTGGTTCTATCTGAGCAATAGCACCTAAACATTTATCATAAGAACAACCACATTGGTAGTTGACTGCCTGTGGTTCAAATAAGCTTACTTTTTCTTGGTGATACAAACGGTACAATAATGCTTCGGCTTCCAGTGAAAATATCTCATCGACTTTAATGGTATTTGTTAACTGAGATATATGCGCGAAGTCACTCTCTTGCTGTGATAAATTTTCGCTGCTGCCATCACCATCAGGTAATAGTTGTATCAAACTACCGGCAACTTGTTGTTTATCATCATCACTGAATAACCAGATCTTTGTTGGAATTTGCTCTGAGACCTCAAAATAATGTGCCAAACATTCAGCCAATGTTGATTGGTCTAACGCGACTACACCTTGATAAGCCTCACCTTTTTCAGGTCTTATGGTAATTACCATGGTGCCTTTGCCAATAAGCTCATTTAACGAGTTGGCTTTTGTATCTTCATTTTCTGGTTTTAGCTTAGCAATACCGCGCATTTGTTGATTATTATTACCATTAACCGACATATAACCTATTGGTCCATCACCTTGTAGTTGAACGGTGATCTCCCCTTCAAACTTTAATGTTGCACTAAGTAAGCAGGTTGCGGCCATTAATTCACCAAGTAATAAGCGAACGCCAACAGGGTAATTGTGGTTTTTTATAATACTTTGATAGCTTTCACTTAATTGAACTAATTCGCCACGTACGTGCATGTCATTAAATAAATAGCGGTTAAGCACATCTTTGGTCGCAATTGGGTTTTTAGTTGTGTTGGTATTAGACATCGTGCTTATATCCTTTCTTTGAATTCTCTCAGTTTTCGACGTTGTTTTTTGTCTGGTTTAGTGTCGCTTGCCGGGCTGAGTAATATGCCTTGCTTACGCGCTAAGCTGTTTTTTTCTCTTGTTTCTATGCTTTTACTCGTTTCTATATATAAGCTTTGCGCAAAAGTTGCGTCACGGCGTTTATCTGCAAGTGCAATAACTTCTACTTCTTTTTCATCAAAACCCTGACGAATTCTTATCGAGTCACCAATACAAACCGACTTGCCTGACTTGGTGCGCTGGTTATTATAAAATACTTTGCCCCCATCAATCATTTGTTTAGCAATAGCGCGGGTTTTAAAAAAACGCGCGGCCCAAAGCCATTTGTCTAATCGGGTTGAACTATTTTCATTGTTTGTTGCCATATAAGAAGTAATTTTTTAATTGTAAAGTAGGACAAAAGAAGGCACATAGATTTTGCTGAAAATAACATATTTTAAGGAGCACTTCGCCCATTTTTTTAAAGAGAGTGTAAATAATAGTTAAAAACTTTGTGCTTTGCTTGTTGCGGAACGAATGCTCGAGTATTATCAGGTAATTGGGGTTTCGAAAGTAAGTGTTTTTTACATAATATTTACTTGTAATGCATTAGATTAAAATTAAGATATAAATAGATGACAATAAACGACAACCTTACATCATTTACCTCTAATTTGGCCAAATTACCTCATCAAAAAATCGCACTCGCTATTAGCTTTCTATTATTAATTTATATTGCCTTTTTAGCGGCTAAAATAACGTGGTTGCTTGTGCCTCAAGCACCGATAACATCCGAGTCAACACAGGTGGTGGGTGTAAAGCAGTCTGATTCAACCCAGCAGCGTTATAACTTATCTACATTACAGTCGCTTAATTTATTTGGTCAATATAATAAGCAAGTAAAAGAAGTGGTTAAACAGATTACCGACGCGCCGGTAACTCGCTTGAAACTAACGCTTTCGGGTTTGGTTGCCAGTGATAATCAAGATAATGCGGCTGCTATTATTGAATATCAAGGTAAGCAAGAAACTTATGGTGTTGGTGATGTTATTTTAGGTACACGTGCTAGTCTTGAGCAAGTACTTGTTGACCGAGTTATTATTAAGCAATCAGGGCGAGCAGAAACATTAATGCTTGATGGCGCTGATTATAACCAACCCGCGCAAAACATTGCGAATAAAAAGGTGGCACTCAAGGCCAAAGAAGTAGATGACGATGGTACAACGAAAAAAACGAATGTAGTTGACCAACGGGAAAATAGCGAGTTATCAAAAAGCGCCTTGAAATTAAGAAATGATTTATCCAAAGATCCAGGGAAAATAACAGATTACTTACGTATTTCCCCTGCGCGTAAAAATGGCGAGATAGCTGGCTATCGCTTATCTCCAGGTAAAAATCCCGAATTTTTTAAATTGTCAGGTTTAAAATCTGGCGATATAGCGGTGCAAATGAATGGTTATGATTTACGTGCACCAGCAGAAGCAGCGCAAGCACTGGCAGCATTACAAACAGAACGTGAATTATCGTTGTTGGTTGAGCGTAAAAACGATTTGATAGAGATACTTTTTAGTATTGAATAATAATTATTTATAAGAATAGTTATATGATTAAAGCAATAAGGAATTTTTCATGGGCAAAACCTTAAACGTATTTGTGAATAAACACTTAATTCACAAGTTTAAGCAACTCAAGCAATTGTGTGTGGTTTTGATAACGGCAATTACCTTTAGTGGTATTTTATCTGTTGGGCAAGCGAGTGCCAACCAATATTCACCGAGTTTTAAAAACACTGACATTGTTGAGTTTGTCACAATTGTAGGTAAAAACCTGAAAAAAACTATGATTGTTGATCCTAACGTACGGGGTAAAGTTAATGTACGTAGTTATGATATTTTAACGGAAGAGCAATATTATCAATTTTTTCTGAATGTGCTTGAAGTTTACGGTTTTGCTGCGGTAAAAATGGATAATAATATTATCAAAATTATTCGCAATAAAGATGCCAAAACCTCATCAATTCCCGTGGTTGGTGGAGATAGTGGTATTGTGGGTGATGAAATGGTTACCCGTATTATTGAGGTTAAAAATGTCACAGTACGAGAATTAGTGCCGCTTCTACGTCAACTCTCAGATCAAGCCGGTGGTGGTAATGTTACTAACTACGACCCTGCTAACGTTATTATGCTTACAGGCACTGCCGCCACAGTAAATAGGTTAGTGAAAATTATCGAGAGAGTCGATAGAGCAGGTGATCAAGCGGTCGAAATTATCAAACTGCAATATGCTTCAGCAGGTGAAATGGTGCGTATTATCGAAGCCATGAATAAATCCACAGGCGGTAAAGCGGGACAACCCACGTTTTTAATTCCGAAGATTGTTGCTGATGATCGCAGTAATAGCGTGATTGTTAGCGGTGAAGTGAAAGCGCGTGAACGTGTTATTCGCTTAGTTAAACGTTTAGATAGTGAATTAGAAACGAGCGGTAATACACGCGTCTATTATCTTAAATATTCTAAAGCAGAAGATCTCGTTAAAGTACTTGATGGCGTTAGTAAAACGATTGCTTCTGAAGGCACTGCATCAAAATCTAAGTCTAGTAGCAAAGCAAAAGCTGAAACGAGTATTGAAGCGCATGAATCAACTAACTCCTTAATTATTACTAGTCAACCGGATATGCTGCGTTCACTAGAGTCAGTTATTCGTCAGCTTGATGTGCCTCGTGCGCAAGTACATATTGAAGCGATTATTGTCGAGGTGTTTGAAACTGACGGGATTAGTTTAGGTGTTCAATTGGGTAATGAGAACTTTGGTTTTACTCAATTTACTAATGGTCCTGCAACTATTTCTTCTGTTGCGGCAGGTGCTAAAGCAGCAGAATCCACGGAAGGCGATATAGTACCTGCAGTTTATTCTTCAGAAACAGGCGAGTTAATCAGTGATCAATATACAAAAAATTCAGTTGAAGGTGATTATACGTTATTAGCTTCGGCGTTAGGCTCAACTAGCGGTATCATTTCGGGCATAGTCTCAGGTGACTGGGCAGCTATTATTCAAGCGGTGAGTAGTAACACCAATTCAAATATTTTAGCCACCCCAAGTATTACTACGCTTGATAATGAAGAAGCTTATTTTATTGTGGGTCAAGAAGTGCCTATTATAACGGGATCAACGAGTAGTAGTACTAATAGCAACCCTTTTCAAACGGTTGACAGACAAGAAGTAGGTATTAAGTTATTAGTAACCCCACAAATTAATGAAGGTAATAGTGTACAGCTGTCTATAGAGCAAGAGGTTTCGTCAGTGAGTGGCTCGACAGGCGTGGACATCTCTATTAATAAAAGAGAAATAAAAACCACGGTTATGGTGGAAAACGGTGCAACAATTGTTTTAGGTGGTTTGATTGATGAAGATGTACAAGAAAGTGTGCAAAAAGTTCCTTTACTAGGCGATATCCCTATTATTGGTCATTTGTTTAAGTCAACGTCAAACACAACACGCAAACGAAATTTAATGGTATTTCTTCGACCTACGATAATCAGTGACGCGAAAGTAATGAATACTATGGCTAAGGAAAAATATAACTTTATTCGTGCTGATCAACTTCGTAAGCAAGAAGAAGGTTTGTCATTAATGAGTAATGAAAATTTACCCATATTACAAGAATGGAATGATAATTTAACATTACCCCCTTCGTTTGAGGAATATCAGGATAAATTGAAGCAAGAACAAGGCAATTTACCACAAGACAAGTTACTAGAAGATAACTTGTTAAAAGAGAACAATGAATAATGTCTGATGACTTAATTCAAGCTACAGAAGTGGCTGTTCAGTCAAATAGTGAAGCATTAACTGAGCTTGATAACAGTAACTCAAGTGATGTCTCTTGGCGTTTACCCTTTGCTTTTGCTAAGCGTTATAGTGTTTTATTGAGCCAAAATGAAACCGGTTACGTTTTACATTGTTTAGCCGAGACTAGTTTAGAAACTATCATTGAAGTGCGACGAATTATTAAAGCTCCTTTTAGTTTTGACGTTCAAGATATAGCATCATTTGAACTATTGTTAACTGAGGCTTATCAACGTGATTCCTCAGAAGCGCAACAAATGATGGAAGACATTGGTAATGAAGTGGATTTATATTCGCTTGCTGATGAGATAACAGAAAGTGAAGACTTATTAGAAAATGAAGATGATGCGCCAATAATCAAACTGATCAATGCCATGCTCAGCGAAGCGATCAAAGAAAGCGCAAGTGATATTCATATTGAAACCTTTGAAAGCGCTTTGCAAATTCGTTTTAGAGTGGATGGTGTTTTACGTGAAGTATTAAAACCTAATCGAAAGTTAGCCTCATTATTGGTTTCGCGAATAAAAGTAATGGCAAAATTGGACATCGCTGAAAAACGCATTCCACAAGATGGCCGAATTTCACTGCGCATTGGTGGTCGAGCCGTTGATGTAAGAGTCTCGACTATGCCAACAGGGCATGGTGAACGCGTCGTATTACGTTTACTTGATAAAAATGCGGCTAGATTAGATCTTGAAGAGCTAGGTATGACGGATCATAACCGGGCTAATTTCTCAAAGTTAATTGAAAAACCCCATGGTATTATTTTGGTTACCGGCCCAACAGGCTCAGGTAAAAGTACTACCTTATATGCCGGTTTAACTCAAATTGATGCCAAAGAGCGCAATATTTTAACAGTTGAAGATCCGATAGAATTTGCCATTGAAGGGATTGGACAAACGCAAGTAAACACAAAAGTAGACATGACTTTTGCTCGAGGTTTACGTGCTATTTTACGTCAAGATCCTGATGTGGTGATGGTGGGGGAAATTCGTGACTTAGAAACCGCTCAAATTGCCGTGCAAGCGAGTTTAACGGGGCACTTGGTTTTATCTACCTTACATACGAATACAGCATCAGGTGCTATTACACGTATGGAAGATATGGGGGTTGAGCCCTTCTTATTATCCTCAAGTTTATTGGGTGTGTTAGCGCAGCGATTAGTCAGGACACTTTGTCCTCATTGTCGAATGAGTCACTTACCTGACGAAGAAGAATGCACTTTACTTGGTTTACCAGAGAATAATAGCCAAAAAATATATCGAGCAGTTGGTTGTGTTGAATGTAATTTTAAAGGTTATCGAGGCCGAACGGGTATCCATGAATTATTAGTGGTTGACGATACTATTCGAGAAGTTATTCATAATGGCCACGGTGAACAGGCAATTGAAAAATATGTTCGTCAGCATAGCGCTTCTATCCGCCGTGATGGTTTTGATAAAGTAATGCTAGGTAAGACTACGTTAGAAGAAGTCTTACGTGTCACGCGAGAGGGTTAATGGCAGCATTTGATTATCAGGCCGTAGATAGCCAAGGTAAAAATAAAAAAGGTGTTATTGAAGGTGACACACCACGGCAAGCGCGGGCATTATTACGTGAACAAGGTTTAATGCCAACTGAAGTTGTACCAACACTAGCCAGTACAAAAAATATGTCTGGCAAAGCAAGTACCCGACGTAATAAAAGTAAAGTGTCTGCGGCTGAATTAGCATTAATTACTCGTCAACTAGCCACTTTAGTTGAGTCGGGTTTGCCACTTGAAGAAGCATTAGTTGCTATCGCTGAACAAGGCGAAAAAGACACCATTAAAAGTATGGTTATGGGAGTTCGAACCAAAGTAACAGAAGGTTATGGTTTAGCGGAAAGTATGGCTGAATACCCTAAAGTATTTAATCACCTTTATCGAGCTATGGTTGCAGCGGGAGAAAAATCAGGCCACTTAGACAAAGTGTTAAATCGCCTCGCAGATTATACCGAACAACGCGAACAGATGCGTTCTCAACTTATTCAGGCATTAGTTTATCCAGTGATAATGACCGTTGTTGCCATTGGTGTTATTGCTATTTTATTAACAAAAGTGGTACCACAAATTGTTGGTCAATTTGAGCATATGGGCGCGAGCCTTCCCGGCTCAACGCAATTTTTAATTGCCAGTAGTGATTTTTTACAAGCCTATGGCTTTTATATTATGTTATTCCTTGTGCTAATCATGTTGTTGATTTCGCAATTACTGAAAAAGCCAGTATTTGAGATGGTTTATCATCAACGAATCATATCCTTTCCTGGTATTGGAAAAATTGCGAAAGGTCTTAATACGGCACGTTTTGCTCGTACGTTAAGTATACTCTCAGCAAGTGCCGTCCCGTTATTGGAAAGTATGAAAATTTCAGGGGAAGTACTTGATAATTTATATATCAAACAACAAGTAAAAGTAGCGGCTGATAAAGTACGTGAAGGGGCGAGTTTACGTTTATCGCTAGAGCAAACTAAGTTATTTCCACCTATGATGTTACATATGATTGCCAGCGGAGAAAAAAGTGGTCAGCTTGAGCAAATGCTTGGGCGAGCTGCAGACAACCAAGATAAAGAATTTGAAGCATTAATGAATATTTCATTGAAAGCCTTTGAACCTGCCCTTATGGTAGTCATGGCAGGGATAGTATTGTTTATAGTGATGGCAATATTAGAGCCTATATTGAAATTAAATACCTTTGTCGGTGGTTAATCTTTCGAAAAGTTTAATGAACACACTAAGTGACGCTCACTCTGAGCGTGAAGTAATCAAAAAAACGTAAATCAGTTTATGTTAAAAGAAAAGTTAGGGATTAAGAAATGAATAAGCAAAAAACACAAGGTTTTACGTTATTAGAAGTGATGGTGGTAATTGTCATCATTGGCATGATGTTAAGTGTGGTTGTACCAAACTTAATGGGTAGTCAAGATACAGCGAAGTTGCAAAAAGCGGTACAAGATGTAACCGCGCTAGAGAATTCGTTAAGTATGTATAAATTAGATAATTATGATTATCCAAGTACTGAGCAAGGATTAGAAGCACTAACCGATCAAACCGATATTGAGCCGATTCCACGTCGTTTTCCAGAGGGTGGTTATGTTAAACGCTTACCTAAAGATCCTTGGGGCAATGAATATATTTTATTGAATCCAGGCGAGAACAGTAAAATGGATGTGTTTTCATCAGGACCTGATGGGGAAGTGGGCACAGAAGATGATATTGGTAATTGGAACCTAGGCGACTACCAATAAAATTTTGCCTAAAACGCTCATGCTCAGCGTTGCGAGATACTTGTTTAGCGGACTAAACGTCATATTTAGCGCCTTGATCATAAACGTTTTAGGCTTAAATTCAAACAGTAAAAATTCAGCCTATTTCTACTGAAATTGAAGAGCAAAAGTTAATTTTGAAAAACATGAAAAGTCGCGAGCATATTATATCAAACTTCAAAGGCTTTACCTTACTTGAAGTCTTGGTGGTTATTGCGCTAATAGGCTTGATAATATCTAGTATACAGTTCAATTTTTCAGGTAAACGCCCCGAAGATACCTTAAAAAAAGTCAGTTACCAGTTTTCCGGAATATTTGAAACTGCAGCCAATTATGGTTTGTTAAATAATATTGAACTTGGCTTGTATGTTGACAAAAAAAGCTATCGGTTCTTAGGGTTTGATGGCCAAAAATGGAATGAAATAGATCAGCAAGATTGGTTATCAACACAAGAACTTCCTGAAGGTGTAACCCTTACGCTTTCGTTGGATGATTTACCCATAGCAGAACCGTTACTTTTTGATTCCTCAATATTTAACGATCAAAACGAAGAGTATCTCTCTTTTAAAGCAATTGAAGAAGCAAAAAAAGCAGAGGAAGAAAAGCAACTCTTACCGCAAGTTTATATTTTATCTGGTGGTGATATCACCCCGTTCAGCCTAACGTTTCATTTTAGCGAAGAAGTCTCTTTTTATGATGAGGTATCTGAACTAGGTTACCGAGTAACTGGTATTTATAGTACGCCGTTAACGGTAGAAGGGCCAACGCTCGATGATTGACAGTAGGCAATTAAAAAAATCACTTGGCTTCACATTAATTGAAGTCATGCTCGCGATGGCTGTTTTTTCTATTGCGGGTATAGCACTATTAACTACAGCGACTAATAATTCACGTAATATTGCTTACCTAGAAGACAAAATGTTTGCTAATTGGGTTGCTTCTAATCAGTTGGTTTCAGTGCATTTAGGCGAAAGTTGGCCACCGAAAAACAATTTAAAAGGTGAAGTTGAATTGGCGGGTAGGGCATGGTTTTGGCAACAAAAAGTAATAAAAACTACCGATAAAAATATGCGGGCTATTGTCATGGAAATTCGCCTAGCAAAAGACGATGAGTTACCTATAAGTAGTTTAACCACCTATGTTTCTAAGGTGGAAAAATAATGCCAAGTGGAAAAAGCACAGGTTTTACTTTACTCGAAGTATTGATTGCAATAGCCATTTTTTCTCTAATCAGCTTATCAAGTTTTACCATTTTTGATACGGTTCTAACCAGTGATGAAACATCAAAACAGCGTAGCGAACGTCATAATGAACTACAGCGAGCTTTTGTGATTATAGAACGAGATCTTTTTCAGATTGCTCGTCGTAGTATTCGTTTCGATGGTGAAGCCCCTTCAGATAATTTTTTGCAAACATCAGAAGGTACTTATTTATCAGACGAGCAAGTACTTGCTTTTGTTCGACATGGTTGGACGAACCCAAGCCTATTATTACCCCGTAGTGATATGCAAGCAGTGTCGTATCAGTTAGTTGATGACAGACTAGAAAGGCTGCATTTTAATTTTGTTGACGCAGTAGGTGGTGAAGAGCCTAAAGTTAGGCGGTTAATAAGTAATGTTTCGGCATTAGCATTTGAATTCTACGATGGTAAAAAGTGGCAAGAAACCTGGTCAGAAAAACAGTTGCCATTAGCGATTGCCATTGAAGTTGAGACGAAAGATTATCGTGTTATTCGTCGGCAATTTTTAGTTGCCGGTAGTCGTGAATCCACAGCCAATATAGCTTCAGGTAAAAATCCATGAGCGACTCCTTATCAAAATGTAGTAAGCAAAAAGGTGTCGCATTAATTACTGTGATGCTTATTGTTGCCTTGTGCGCTGTTATCGCGAGTCAAATGACAGCGCGTTTGCAAATGCAAGTTCAGCGCAGTGCTAATATTTCTTTTAATCAACAAGCGTATTGGTATGCTATGGGGGCAGAAGCCTTTAGCAAAAGAGTGTTAATAGCCGCATTTCAAGAAGATAAAGATGTCACTCATTTAGGGCAAATGTGGGCCCAAGGTGAAACTACCTTTCCTGTGGATTTTGGTGATATAACAGGAGAAATTTCTGATTTACAAAGTTGTCTTAATTTAAACGCACTTCGAGCGCCTTTAGCTAAAAAAAGCACTTCAACCGATCCCAATTCAGCGGATAAAAAAGTACCTGCTAGACTCGCTTTTGAGAACTTATTGATTAATCTTCAGTTAGAAGGTATTAGTCAATTTGAAGTGGAATCAATGGCTGATGCGTTAACGGATTGGTTGGATGAAAATAGTCGTATTAGTGGCTCAGGAGGTGCCGAAGATGATGATTATGCTTCGCGTGAGTTCCCTTATCTTGCCGCAAATAATTTTTTAGCCAGTATTAATGAATTAAGAGTCGTCGCGCACTTTACCCCAGCGATTATTGAGGCGATTAAACCTTATGTATGTATCATACCTGCCAGTGATGAACATAAAATAAATATTAATACTATCGATGCTGAAAAAGCGGTATTACTTCAAGCGTTACTTGATTCAACCTTAGAAGAAGCAGAGCAAATATTGAGTGCTAGAGACGATGAGGGGTTTGAAACGATTGAGGATTTTTATAATTTACCTGAAGTAACAAAATTAAAAAATAGTGACAGTAGTAAAGATCAGTTTGTTGTTGATAGCGAATACTTTACACTAAAAGCCAGTGCCAGTTTTAATAATAGTTTTTTCGCTATGAACTCGGTAATGAAAATAACGAATAATAAATATATTGATGTGATCAGTCGCACCGTAGGACGTAATTAAATGGCCGAAATTTTATACATACGCTTAGGTAGTCAAGCCCAAGATGAAATATCTTGGTTGGTTTTTAGTCCAGTTGAGCAAGAAATTATTGCCAGCGGCGTACTAACCAGTGCAGAACAATTAAGTGAATTAACGGCTAAAGCTCAGCAACGCATGGTTCACGTTTTTGTCCCAGGTAGTGATGTGCTACTTAAACGTGTATCTATGCCCAGTAAGTCACAACGTTCTATTCGCGCTGCAGTACCCTATATGCTCGAAGATGAATTAGCGCAAGATGTTGATGACTTATTTTTTGCTTATGCCGACATTGCTAGTGATGATGACGAAAACAATTGTTTTGTGGCTATTGTTGAGCGAGCACAAATGCAATTGTGGTTAACGTGGTTAGCTAATGCAAAAATTAACGCAAAAACACTTCAATCTGAAGTGTTAGCTATGCCCTATACACAAGGGCAATGGAGTGCTATCGCTATACACCCATCAACGAATACTTCACAAATAGTGATGCGTCAAGGTGAGTGGCAAGGCTGTACACTTGATAGCAAAGCATGGACGTTTGCCGCAGAGCATATTTTTTCAAATTCGGTAAACCACCATCATGCTGACTTAGAGAAAGAAAATAATGTTATTACGCTTAATGCATATTCAGAGTTACCTAACTTAGCATCTTGCAGTCTTGAGTTAACGGTAATTAAAAAGCAAGAAGAACTCCCTTTAGCCTTGTTTGCGCAGAACAGTCAACGAAGCCCATTTAGTTTACTACAAGACGAATTTAAAATTAAAAAACATCGATCTACTGGGCTTACTAAGTGGTTATGGGCAGCTGGCATCGCGGTATGTGCTTTATTATTAAATGTGGGTTATAAAAGTGCGCAACTGTGGCAACTTTCGGCTCAACAGCAGCAAGTTGAAGAACAAATCATTTCGCGATATAAACGTGCTTTTCCAGCAACTAAACGAGTGCGTATTGGCACTATAAAATCCCAGTTGAATAAAAAGATTGCCCAATTAGGCGCTACAAGCGATAGCACCGGCTTGTTAACAATGTTATTAAAAGTGCAGCCGGCTTTTGCGAAGGTGCCTGCTTTAAAACCGGAATCGATAAAATTTGATGGAAAAAGACAAGAGCTACGCCTACAAGCTATTGCGGATGATTATCAACATTTTGAGCAATTTAAGGCGGCACTTATTCGCGATAATTTAGTAGTGAAGCAAGGTTCTCAAAAGAATCAAGGTGAGCAAGTTACCGGTTCGTTTACTATCAATATGAATAACAGCAGTGAAAATAAGGGACGCTCATAATGGACTTATCTTCAATAAAAGTTTGGTGGCAAGGAATTAATCAACGTGAGCAACGTTTAGTCTTAGTAGCAGGGTCAGTATTTATTGTTTTTTTGCTTTATAGTTTGATATGGCAACCGTTAAATGAAAGCTTAGCGAAAACAGAACAAAAACTTGCAAGTCGACAAGTATTACTAGCTTGGGTAACTGATAATACCTCACGCTATCAAAATGCTAAAGCAACGGGAAAGGGTAATAAAAGTAGTGGTAGTTTATCTAGCATCATAAACCGTACAGCAAATCAGCAACAATTAACGATTACTCGCATACAGCCTCAAGGAGATAATGTGCAAGTATGGCTTGATAGTGTGCCTTTTACCCAGTTGCTATTCTGGCTTGAGCACTTGGCTAATAATGAAGATCTGCAAGTGCAAGCTATTGATTTAGCGCAAGGTGAAAAACAAGGTGAAGTTCGTGTTCGCCGTATGCAATTGGGTCGAAAATAACAATTCATTTGCAATGCTAGCTTAATGCTTAACTAGTATTCTCAATATTTACAGTAGAGAACATACATGAAAAAGAAGTTTGCCATTGGTTTTGTTTTTTTAATGATCTATTTTGGCTTTTTAGTGGCGACACTACCGGCGATTATACTGCTTAACCAAATTTCATTGCCTAAAGAGATATCATTGTCAGGAGTCACGGGTAGTGTTTGGCAGACAAAGATAGAGCAAGTTGTTATTGGTAAGACAGTGGTTAAGCAAATTCAAACAGAATTAAATTTTTGGTCATTATTTACCTTAAAACCAACATTACCCGTAACATTTGGCGATTCATTTTTGCCCGGTCCAGAAGGTGAGTTAGATATCATTTTGTCTCAGGAAAAAGTTGAAATAAAGAACTTAAGTTTATTACTTAAGGCTAATGATATTGCTCAGCAACTTACATTACCTTTACCTGTTACCGCGAAAGGTAATGTAGAAGTAACACTACATCATGCGGCCATTGATTTAACCGATAAGAATAAATGCATCGCTGCAGATGGCTTGGTTACGTGGTCAAAAGCAGGCGTTATTGCTTTAGAAGAAAATATTCAGTTAGGAAATTTTAAGGCCAAAATTGCTTGTGAAGATGGCGCTTTTGCATTGATGTTGTCACCTAACAATGATTTAGGCTTAACCTTCGATGCTTATGTACTACAAGGTGGTCGTATTTCGGGTAATGGCTTTTTGAAACCGGGTACTAAATTTCCAGCAGTACTTAATAGCGCACTGGCATTTTTAGGACGAAAGGATAGTCAAGGTCGGTATCGTTTGTCTTTTTAGGTAAGTGGCTTTAGTGGTTTTATTAAAGCGGACGAGTACAAAATAATGTAGATAGTGCCGCTATAGAAAAAGTTGTGAAACGTTCTTCAATAGTTAAATAATGATAAATGAGTAATG
>JAWUXK010000073.1:0-17270 GCA_034111385.1 Colwellia sp.
AAATTCGCCCCGTTCAACAATACAATTGGTTAAAACCAGAAAAAACCGATTCTAACTGTCAAATTTGGTTCAAAACTAACGGTTCTTTGCCTAATGACTTGCGTATTCATAGCTGTATGCTTACTTATGCATCAGATTTTCATTTTTTACCAACGGCATTATTACCACATGGAGCTAGCCATTTATTGCCAAACTTTCAAATTGCTACCGTTGACCATGCAATGTGGTTTCATCGTCCATTTCGCTTTGATGATTGGCTATTATATTGCATAGATAGTCCATCTGCGAGCAATGGACGAGGTTTAGTGCGAGGCCAAATATTCAACCGCCAAGGGGAATTAGTGGCCTCAACCATGCAAGAGGGTGTTATCAGACAAAGATAAAACATTGAAATTATTAGTTTTTAGATGTAATAACAATAAACAATATAACCTTTCATTGCACATTACTTCATGTACCGATGAATCCTTGCTATTTTTGAGACGCTGATTGCTTCCAGTCATAACCACTGGGATGTTGAAATACTCGAATGTCAAAATATGGCGCTATAGCGAATAGATGATCGAATATATCCGCTTGTATCCCTTCATAGGCAATCCAATCAGTTGTGTTTGCAAAACAGTATATTTCTATAGGTAAGCCACTCGACGTTGCCGGTAATTGTCTCACCATACAAGTTAAATCATTTCGTATATGATTATTTTGATTTAAATACATTTCAATATACGCACGAAAAGTACCAATATTTGTCAATTGGCGCATATTAATTTTGGTTAATACTTCATCTTGAACGGCACTCGAATCAAGGGATTCTTGTTCTACGGCAAGCTGCTGTTTTTTATCAGTTAAATAACTTTTTAACAAAGTAGTATTCACTAAAAAATCAATTTTCTGTAGGCTATAAAAATCAATGCTGGCAATATCAATAATTAGCGTACGTTTAATGCGCCTTGCCCCTGTGTGGTACATATTACGCCAGTTTTTAAAAGAGTCACTGATCAACGCATAAGTAGGTACGGTAGTGATAGTTTTATCAAAATTTTGTACCTTTACTGTACTTAAGCCTATTTCAATAACATCGCCATCAGCACCATACTTTGGTAACTCAATCCAATCTCCAGCAACAACCATTTTGTTAGCTGAAATTTGAATGCTAGCAACTAGTCCTTTAATCGTATCTTGAAAGATTAAAAGTAAAACTGCCGTTAGTGCCCCTAAACCACTGAGTAAATATACCGGAGATCGGTCAATAATAAGCGCAATAACAATAATCGTCGTGACTATATAGACGACTAATTTAATCACTTGAATAATAGAATTAAGTGGAAGGTAACGCTGTTTCGCACTTTCACGATATAAGCTATTACCAACATTAAGCAAAGCACTAATAGATTGTGCTATTTGAAAAGCAAGTAGCACCTTCGCGAACAGTACTAATAATTTGGTAACTAATACATCATTAGGTAAAACTATTGGTGTTAAAAGCAACACTAATACAAAGGGTAATAATACGGTTATACGCCCTAATACCTTATGCTCAATTAAGGCATCATCCCAAGTGTTTTTACTTTTAACTATAAACTTATTTACAATATTCAGTAGATAGTTTTTAGCCACATAATAACTAATAAAAGAAATGAACAGGATAATAAATAAACCAATACCTATAGTGCTTGTTTCAATATAGCTAGCATTTACGCCCTGCTCTATTAACCATGTTTTTATTAGTTCATTCATTTACATTCCTATTTATTTACCAGCGACTTTTTCTTCATATTTTTAAGCCTATCATCTTTATCATGCCAAAATTGTGTTAACCATTTTTGAAAATAAATTTTAAAACTTCTATCGTTAAAGTAATCCCCACTTAATTCCTTTGTAATTTCAACGGTATGAACCTCAACCTGTACTTTTTTAACGCGGCCACACAAAAAATCACCAAAGGTTGGAATACCATCCGGGTAATATATGGTAACGTCCACAATAGTGTTTAAATGTTCTCCCATTGCATCAAGAACAAAAGCTATGCCGGTCGCTTTAGGTTTAAGTAAAAGATCAAAAGGTGGGTTTTGCTTATCATACTTTTCTTGAGTGTAACGTGTACCTTCTATGAAGCTCATCACACTAACTGGCTTATGTTTAAACTTAGCACACGCTTTACGAGTGGTTTCTAAATCTTTGCCTTTTAAATGAGGGTTTTTTCTTAAAAATGATTGGCTATAACGTTTCATAAAAGGAAAATCTAGCGCCCACCAGGCTAAGCCTATAATGGGAACAAAAATTAACTCTTTTTTTAAAAAGAATTTTAAAAATGGTATTTGACCATGTAAAGCACGTTGTAACACTACAATATCAACCCAGCTTTGATGGTTTGCGATAACTAAATACCAGTCTTTTCGATTTAATTCTTCTAAACCTGTTATCTGGATTTCCACCTGAGTAAATAACTTCTGATTAAGTGTATTCAATGCAACCCAGCCACTTGCCATCAAATCTGACAAATAACTAAAAATTTTCTGAGAAAAATTTATTGGTATTAATGCTTTAAGCAATGCAAAAATCAAAATTGGCAGCAACCAAAAAATAGTATTCAGGATATAGAGAGTCAGCGACAGAAAGCCAATAAGTTTTGCTGGAAGAAAATTAAGCATGAATAATTTATAACTGCAATTGCGATAATAACCTCATTTAATCATGCTTTAGGTTGATACTCAAACGACTTCAATTTAGCAAATTCACTATTTTTTTGATAATTATGCATTAAAGCTATTAAACAGCACAATTTTGTCTGTTTTTTTAGCCCGTAGATTCAACTGTTTGGTTGTAATTATTGCTGCAATACCGCATGCTACCTTAGTATTATAATAGGAGTGATAATGGATTTTAATAGAGCTGTAATCAAAGTGGGAAGCGCCTTAGTTGCGCCGACACAAAAAGGTTGTAGTGGAAAGTATACCTTGGCCATAGCGCAGTTTATTAATAGGTGTCATGAGCTTGGAAAAGAAATAATTTTAGTTTCATCGGGTGGCGTTGCTGCAGGGAGAAGTCTTATTCATCATGGATCTCCCCATTTATCACTTGCCACTAAAAAAGCCATGTCTTCTGTTGGACAAATGCAGATGATGGCTAACTGGCAACGTTTTTTTGACATCCCTTGTAGTCAAATTTTGATCACCCAAGAAGATTTAGCCGACAGACGCCGGTTTATTAGTATAAAACACACCATAAGAATTCAATTAGACAATGGCGTTTTGCCCATAGTAAATGAGAATGATACCGTCGCTAGCGTAGGCTCAACCGTAGGTGATAACGACAATCTTGCGGCATTAGTCGCACAAGTGTGTGAGGCTGACAGTTTATTTATTTTAAGTGATATTGATGGTGTTTTTACCAAAGACCCTAACGTACATGACGACGCTGTTCTAATCCCTGAGATTGAAACAATTACTGACGAAATTTATGCTATGGCCGGCGTGAGTAGAAACCATCTTGCCACTGGTGGCATGAAAACCAAAATTCAAGCGGCAGAAAAAGCCGTTGAAAATGGCATAAATACTTATATTATCAATGGTACTCGTAGTGATGTCTTTGCCTCTTTACTGCAAGAAAAAAACCCCGGCACCCGCTTTTCTGCTGATAAAGAAATTATTACGGCGAAAAAACACTGGCTTAAACATAGTCTAAGAAGCCACGGTAAAATTTACTTAGATGCCGGCGCTGTAAATGCTTTAATAAATAAGGGTGCATCATTATTACCTTCGGGGATTACCTCTGTTATTAATAAATTTGAAGCCGGCGATTCGGTTGATTTGATTGACGTTAAAAGCAAGAAGCTAATCGCTAAAGGTATCAGCTTATATAACCACAATGATTTACAACGTATCATGGGTAAGCATAGTGATGAAATTTCGAGTATTTTAGGCCATGATGAAGGCGATGTTGTAGTACATCGTGATGATATGGTTATCTTATAAAGCGCCCTTACCTAAATCATTACAAAGAAATAACAAAGAAGAGAAAATAAAATGTCCGCATTTAATATGGCAGTAATGGCTGCTCAAGCAAAAAAAGCGAGCCGAGTTGCCGCGCAATTAACTACTTTAGAAAAAAACACCTTGTTGCATGCTATTGCTGATTCTATTGAAGAAAATACTGATTTAATTATCAGTGAAAACAGTAAAGACATTGACTCTGGCCGAGAAAAAGGGCTGAGTGATGCAATGCTGGATAGATTATTACTGAACAAACAACGCGTTAAAGATATCAGCTCAGCTATCAGAGAGATAATCACGCTTGCAGACCCTGTTGGTGACATTGCTAACTTGTCATTACGCCCTAACGGTATGCAAGTTGGAAAAATGCGTATTCCATTAGGTGTTATTGCGATGATTTACGAAGCGCGCCCTAATGTAACAGCAGAATCCGCTGCATTATGTATAAAATCAGGTAATGCTGTTATTTTACGTGGCGGCTCTGAAGCTATTCATTCTAACTTAGCACTAGCAAATTGCTTACATCAAGTCATTGAACAACAGGGCTTTGATAAAAATGTGGTTAGCGTTATTCCTGATACAAGCCGTGGCGTTATCGAAGAGTTATTAAAACAAAAGGAAACTATTGATTTAGTTATTCCTCGTGGCGGTGAAGGTTTAATTCGTTATGTCACTGAAAATAGTCAAATTCCGGTTATCCAACACTTTAAAGGTGTTTGTCACTTGTTTATTGATAAGTCAGCTGATTTAACAAAAGCAGTAAACATTTTAGTTAATGGTAAAACCCAAAAGCCAAGTGCTTGTAATGCCTTTGAAACATTATTAGTGCATCAAGATATTAGCGAACAGTTTTTACCTTTAGCCGCAAAAGCTCTTGCCAAAGCAGCACAAGTAAAAGTACATGCCTGCGAAAAGAGTATTCACTACTTTGATGGTGGACAACTTGCTACATCAGACGATTATCATGCAGAGTATCTAGCACAAGAAATTGCAGTAAAAATTGTTAATAGTTTTGATGATGCCGTGAGTCATATTAATGAATTCACTTCAGATCACACTGAAGTTATCGTCACGCAAGATATTTCACGAAGCCAAACATTTATTCGCCAGATAAACTCATCGGTTGTCATGGTCAATGCATCTTCGCGTTTTTCTGATGGCAACCAATTAGGTTTAGGCTCTGAAATAGGTATATCAACCAGTAAATTACATGCTTTTGGACCGATGGGATTAGAAGCACTGACAACAGAAAAATTTGTCGTTTATGGTGATGGCCAAATTAGAGAGTAGCACTGACCCTTAATCACGAAATACTAAAAAACTCATCTTAGTTATCGCTTTGATGAGTTTTTTCTTTTATGCTACGCGACCATTTTCAAAGTACGAGTAATAAAAGAGTCAATGATAGGTTTTGATTACGGCACATCAAACTGTAGTGTCGCCAAAATGCACAATGGTCACCCCGAAATTCTACAACTAGTGAATGGTAGTACAACCATCGCGTCTAATTTATACGCGCCTGATCGTGATGTAATCTGTCACTGGCTATACCAACAGATTTCCAGCGACCAACAACAAGCATTCAAAATCGCACGTGCGCCACAATTACAAAAAAGCCAAAGAGCATTACGAGAATTAGCCTATGACGGCATCGAGCCTGACTTAGTATTTGGGAAAGCTGCGCTTGAAAAGTATTTAGAAGATCCTGAAGAGGGTTACTACATCAAATCGCCAAAGTCATTTCTAGGCGCTAGTGGTTTAGCACCCATGCAAATTCAGCTTTTTGAAGACATGGTTGCCGCCATGATGAGCAATGTAAAAAGCTTAACTGAAGCAAAATTAGGCCACAAAGTTGATCAAACCGTTATAGGCCGACCTATTAATTTTCAAGGGTTACACGGTGAAGATAGTAACCGACAGGCCATTGAAGTTCTAACCAATGCCGCCAAACGCGTTGGCTTTAAAGACGTTGAATTTCAATTTGAACCTGTTGCCGCAGGCTTTGAATTTGAAGCCAGTTTAACGAAAGAAACTAAGGTGTTGGTCGTTGATATTGGTGGTGGCACCAGTGATTGTTCAATGCTGTTAATGGGACCAGAATTTAAAGACAGTGATTGTCGGTTAGCGCATTTACTGTCGCATAGTGGTGTTCGTATCGCAGGGAATGACTTTGATATTCAATTAGCTTTACAAGGCATTATGCCTAGCTTAGGTATGAATGGTTTGTTGAAAACAGGTAAACCACTCCCTACCAGTAGTTTTTTTCAGGCGTTGGCCATTAATAATATCAACGAACAAACTGAGTTCTACAGTGCTAAAAACAGACGTGATTTAATACAATTATCACAAGATGCACAAGAAAGTCATATAATTGAACGTTTAGTAACAGTGCACGATCATAAACTGAGTTATCAATTAGTCAACGCTGCTGAACAAGCAAAAATTACCTTATCTGAGCATAACCAACAAACGATTTACCTAGATGACATCTATGAACAATTGAGTACAGAGGTAAATAGAGACACATTGCGCTCAGCCAATAAGCGAACATTAGCAAGTATAGGTGAGTTAATGCAATCAGCGGTTGTAGAAGCACAATGCCAACCTGACGTAATTTTTGTTACTGGAGGTACCGCTAAATCTCCAGTATTAAACGAATTTTTACAACAGCAAATACCTAACATTCCTGTTGTAGTTGGCGATCATTTTGGCAGTGTCACTGCTGGCCTAGCCCGTTGGGCAGAGAAAATATATCGCTAAAAGTAAGAGGCCATAAACGAGCATCATGGACGAATTTAATAAATATTATTACCCAGTAATAGATGTCTAAACAAGCTCCCATTCCAATAATGTAAGGTGGGAATTTGGAAACTGTTGCTAGCAGATTATTTCTTTAGATAGTTTACGTAATTTACACTTGCTATGTTTAGCAACACCGTGAATACTAAAAACCAATTTGGCTAAATCAATGCCAACGGCTTTAATTAAAGACATATGGACTCTGCTTTTATTGAATATTTTAACACCTTTCAAGACGGTACATAGGTGCCAATTAGTTAAGGGAGCCTTATCATTCATTAGGCATCCAAATTTACACAAGAATCAAATCACAGCTAGGATACTGAGATGATAAAACCAGACATTGCTCAAAATGAAAAAAATCGATTAGAAACACTTAAATCACTTGATGTGCTAGATACTCCGGCGGAAGAGCGTTTTGATCGATTAACGAGAATGGCAAAACGCATGTTTGGCGTTCCGATTGCACTAGTAAGTCTAGTGGATGAGAATCGTCAATGGTTCAAGTCTTGTATCGGCTTAAGCGCAAGTGAAACCTCTCGAGACATTTCATTTTGTGGTCATACGATACTCGGTAGTGAAGTTTTTATAATCCCTAATGCCATTGAAGATCCTCGGTTCTTTGACAATCCTTTAGTATTAAATGAGCCAAATATTCGCTTTTATGCCGGGTGCCCACTTACAGTAAATGGTCACAGGCTGGGAACGCTATGCATAATAGATCAAAACCCAAGAAATTTTGATGATGAGGACATAAACGCATTAAAAGACCTAGCTTCTATGGTTGAGCGAGAACTTGAGGCTGTTCAGCTGGCAACATTAGACGAACTTACCGACATATCAAATCGACGAGGTTTTTTGCTTCTAGCTAAACACAGCCTAACGCTAAGTATTCGACATAAATTGCCAGTAGTGCTGATTTATATGGATCTGGATAAGTTTAAACCCATCAACGACCAATTTGGACATGCTGAAGGTGATGCTGTATTAGTTAACTTCGCTAGTCTGATGAAGAGCCATTTTAGGGATTCTGATGTTTATGCTCGACTGGGGGGAGATGAATTTGTTGCACTATTAAGTAGTACCTCTGTAAAAAAGGCCGAAGAAGTTATAAAGAGATTCAACAAGTCATTAAGTGAACACAATCAAAAAGAAAAACGCGGCTACGATATATCTTTCTCATATGGCATCATCGAATTTAATCAGAAAACACACACGACCATCGAAGAGCTGCTAGCAGAATGCGATGCACTTATGTATAAAGCAAAAAAGTAAGTTCACTTACTTACGTCCATGGTTGTATATTTAGCGGTCAGTCTAACAAGGCGTACCGGTCGGGATTGTGAAGGCTCTATAAAGAATAATTAATGAGTAGTATATTGATTAAGTGTAATAGGTTACTTAAAAGTTATTTACAAACACCTAAGTAGTTAACGACGTTAAAAAACAATTAAATACTGGCATTCGTAAAGGGCTTTTTATAGAATGCACCCTCTATTACCCACCCGTAGCTCAGCTGGATAGAGCGATGCCCTCCGGAGTCTAAAAACCTAAAATACGTTAAATGTTTTCAAAGTGCGCTAAAAGCCATGAATCCCATTATAAATAGCACTTACAGGTGATTCAAAAGATATGGATTACGTGACAATAAGGATCATTAATGTTAATTAGCTTTGTCTTTTTATTTAATTTGGCACAAAACAGGCACATTTTTATTTGAGTGACTGTCACATAAAACACTTCTTTTGTAGATCATTAATTGACCTATTATTACTTGTGAGTTATCGTTGATTTATTAACATAGATAATAAATCAGAAAAAATTGACTGAAAGTAAACAAGACATATATAGAATTGAAAACTTACCTAAGAGTATAATAATATTATTAGATGGGATAAAGGCTCCTCAAGATCTCCCAAAATACAGTTATTTCCTAAATAATATAATACTAGTTATTGATACAATTTTAAATTTAGTTCCAGCTGAAAAAAAATCATTTTTACAACTTTTAAAAACAGATCTAAAGTCTCAACTTGAAATAAACATTAGTGATATTGATCATTCCAATATTAGCGATCTAAGTTCTACTTATTACTTACTTACTCAATTTCCCCATGAAGAGTTAACTAACTTCTTTAAATTAGGTGTATCTGTTTTTTTACACCAAATTATGAAGCTCGATGATCAAGGCGAGCCTACATTTCATCATAATTTATCGCACTCCTTACAAAATATTACACGCCGCTTTTTAACTTCGACAAAAATAATACCTAGCGTAGGTAAGACTATTTTTGAGATTTATCTAAATCTACAAGAAAGATCGGGTAATGAAATATCTGAGCTAGAAAAGTTAATTAAGTTAAAAGCTATATTTGAAAAAATAGGAAAAAAAATAACCAAAGAAGTTGATGCGGACAGGTTTAGAGCATGTGGGCAAATGGTCATATTTTCTCATAACATAATAGCTGGCGATGAGGATGAAAGTAGCAGTAGGGACCATAGATACCCTCACCTAAGAGCAAAAAATTTTAAAACACTTAGAAAAAAAGGGAAACCGCCTGAAATTGAATATCAAGAATCAATTAATATTGAAATACTGGAAGCTATCCCCGATGAAACATCATATAAATCAGCGGCTGAATTAAAACATTGGACAAGAACTCGTACTGCAATGCTGAATAATTATCCGCAAGAGCATCCATCAGTATTAAATGATTTAGAAGCTAGTGCATTATATAACTTTCTATTAAAACGCTACGTTACTCAAAATGGGCCAGAAAAAAAATCATGCTTTTCAGTTTTATTAATGCTCATTATCGGTTTAGATTTTACTTGGCTTAAATATGTAAAAATAGTAACTCATCTACCCCAACTAGTTTCTGAACATACAATCTATATAACAACTGCGGGTGTAATTTTTTATACTGTACCAACGCCCAAAGAGAAAAAAGTAACGAATAAAAAGACGAAGACAGGAAGTCAATTTCATTCTAAGACCTTAAAATTAGCTATGCCCAGTAATATGATCCCCATAATACAAGAACAGTATAATGTAACTGCTACCGATAACAGCTTGAATATAGACAACGACAGCATGAATAAAACGTTTGATGCTGTTAGACATAAATTAGGTCGGCATTTTACAAGATACACAGTCAGAGACTATGCTTTCAACTTATACTACAGACACACTAATGATGAAGTACTCGCAACATTCTTGTGCCCTATAACTAATTATACAATGCCAACTGGATGCTATTACACCTCAATTACATCGAATAAATTAAATGAAATTCATTCAAAAGCACTTTCAATTGCATTTGATGAAACGACTAAAATAACAACCCACTCGTATGAATTTGTTGGTTCAGATATATTAGTTACTAAAGAAGAAATAACAGAACTATTAGATAAACTCAAACTCAATCTACATCAATATAGTTCCAGGTCATTACGAACGTCAAAACAGCTAATAAAGCATCATAATGATTACTGTAAGTATGTAGCTACCATAATGCTACTCCTGACCGGTCATAGACCTGTGAATGATATTTTTGATGATAAAAATTATTTATTTATACAGAATAATTTCTGTTTTATTGGCGATAAAGCCTCGTCGTATAACAATGTATTACGGCTATGTCCTTTAGCTGATGTATTAGTTGAACAATTAAAACTATATGAGCAACATTTATCAAATTTAGCATTTAGGTTGCATAAACTAGATCCCGCTTTGGCTGAAAATATATCTAGATCGAACACAACTGGAATAGCGCATAGCGCGCCTTTTCTTTTTATTATTAGTAAAGACAATGGATTGGAAGGGATAAATGAAAGAACATTAGAAGATTATTGGGGCAATGACTTTCAGCACCCCGCTAATTTTTATCGACACCACTTATCTTCAAAATTTTTATCTTTAAATATTCCACGTGAAAAAATAAGTTATTTACTCGGTCATATATCGACGGGGCAAAATCCACTCGCTATTACATCAACTTTAAACACAATGAGTTGGTTACAAGAAATTGCCCAATACTTAAATTTGATAAGCGCTGAGTTAAGCGTCGAATCAATTAAAGGAATTGAAAAGGGGAAGAGTCAAGTAGGGATAGAACCAATACAAACATCTGAAATAAGTTCTATTTTTGGTACTGCTCAGCGACAAGAGAACCGAATGAATATAATGAAGAAAGTAAGAGTTTCCGTAAACAGCTACTTTCAGAAGTTTTTACCTAGAGTTATTGATAAAACAGCAAAAACCTATGATGCACCGACTAATACCGAAATAGAATCCTTAAAAAATTACATAGATAAATTGCCAGTTTACCAAGTTGCTAAATCCTACACACTGAGTCAAAAAATATTAAATAGGTACTCAAAAAAATTCAATAGAAAATCAAATAGAATATGGTATGTGTATACTCATGATGAATCTATTGGACTATCATTGGATTCACCAATGATGTTGCAGCAGCAGATTTTAATTAAAGATCTGCTACAAACAAATGTATTAAAAATATTAACCAATGATACCCATTATAATTTTTCTTATTTAATGTCAACTTGTTATCTTTATGCCCTATCTACCGGCTTATCCCGTAAGGTTGAACCTAAAAACTTTATTAATAGTATTAAAGCACCTTTTATTAAGAAATTTGGCGCTGTATTTGTTTCAATAACCATTAATGGGCATGTCGTTTACTGGGCACCAAATAATATATCTCTAATACTGATTAGCTTATTAAGAGATAAGTGGCCCAAGGTAAATCCAAAAGAAAAAAATATTACTCACAATATAGATAAAATATTAAGCAGCATAAACCACAATATAGACAAAAAAATAACATTTAAGTATTTTCTAAGAATCAACAAGTTAGGTTACTTACTTAGAGGTTCTCCTTCGGAGCAGGCGCAATCTGACGGAGAGGTGTTTTTTACTCAAAGTGAGAGTGATCACTCAAAAAAAATGGAAGTAGATAAACATGTTTTAAGTAATGATGAATATAAACTAAATACGACGAAAGTTAATATTCCACTTTTTGGCGAGTTTTTATCTAAGCTTCGTCAGTTATTAAACAAGTTACCTGATATTGACGAACCAGATAAGAAAGATAAGTTAAAATCAATATTAAACCAAGCGAAAAAGGAAGCATGTAACCTGACCCAATTAATTAGTGCGTGGGGGAGTTACATGCTCAAGAAAGGAACACGAAAAACCCAAACCCCTGCCGTATCAACCGTCATAAATTACACCTTAGTTAATAGTAAAATTTTATCTGATATATTAGGCAATATAGCTCTACTATCACTTGATGATGTAGAACTCAGTACATTATTTGAGATGATTATAGAACTGAATAGTTCGAATAAAAATTCAATTTCCGCACTTTTGAGCTTCAATGATTTCTTAGCAGAATCTTTTCAACGAGAAGACATTTATCTAGGAGATATCGCATGGAAAAACTCTGGTATAGATACACGGACATTTTCAGCCGAAGAAGTATTAACACTATTGAACGATGATATCTTTACACCAGATGAATTGTTCTTTATGCAAATACTGGCAGAGGTTGGATGTAGAGAATCTGAAGCTTATTCATTACTGTCTTCAGATTTTGATTTAATTGCTCAGTGTATTCAATTTAGAAAAAACAAGTTAGATTCATTGAAAAACTCAACATCGAGAAGACCATTCTCATTTAAACGGCTATCGAATGGTTTGGTGGAAAAAATTAATGATATAAGCGGTAAAGGTGTTAATAGTGCCATTTTTAACGTTAATGAAGAAGATGGGAAACAAAGCTCTTACAAAATGTTTTGCCTAAATTTAAATACAAAAATTCGTAAAGTTTTAAATAATAATTTATCACTTAAACATTTCAGGCATTTTAGGGCAAGAGTCCTATTTCTTAACCGAGATAAGTTCAGTTTACGTGATACTTGGCAGGTATCAGCTTTAATGGGGCACGCATCGCCAAAGACTACGCAACGTCATTACATTCAAAATATTTTTAAAAGTAATGCTAAGATTCCAATGACAGATGAAGAGTTATCAATAATATTCAAAATTAAATTAGCAACAATACGACAGCATAGAAAACGTTATTTTCAATATGAACCCGTCGCGCTAGCCAATGCCAATTTATCAATTAAATATATAACAGAGACCGAGGGTTTATATAGATGAAAAATTCTTTAACGAAGCGTTTAACTGGTATATCTATAGATGTGACAATAGTTACAGATAAAGGAAAAAATGGAGATAAAACTGATTTTTATACAAAGAATGATAAAAAAGAAATTCCGATTATCGACAAATTCTTAAAGAATTTTTACATTAGTAGAAAGCTCGATAAGCTTGAAGGTTCAACAGCCATGAGAGTCATTGAGTCTATTAGCCCAAGTACCTCTACAGTTGAACTATATGTAGCGATTGAATTTAAAGATCAGACATCATTAGCGTTAGCTTTACCTTTAATTGAAGACGCTCAAAAAGAGTTAGCACTAAATATCAAGAATGCTTGGGCTATATGTCAAGAGTACTCTGCACGACGAGAAGCAAGAATTCCTAGTGAAGTCCCGTTCAACAATGTGCCATTAGCCTATCATGAAGAAACGCTTAGTTTTTTGAATGATGCAAATTTTTATTTTAATATTTTACTAAATGATGATGTTCTCACTATTCCACCTCCTGCCCATATAGCTCCTATTATTCGTGATAGTAATGTCCCGTTAGAAGAGTCTACTCAACTTGTAGGTGCTATTTTCGAGGGCTATGACGTTAGAGGCTCTAAAACTATACGTATCTCTTCACCCGACCTAAATGGCCATTATAAAAGTAAACAATATACGATAAGTAATACTTGCGATAAATTTAAAGAACTCACTAAAGGTACATATGCCAGCGTAGTTATAAACATTACACTTAAGTTAAGCGGAGACAAATACTTTATTGAGACCTATGAGGTCTTAGAAGATGATGACCTCTTTGACTAACTAATTGCATATAATTCCTCAGCGAAAACATGATCTAGAAAGGGTATGTCGTTATGGCTAACTTTATAAGCGACACTTATTTTATAAACAATGGCTTTTAAAAGTCTATTTTTTACTCATGGAATGGCCCACCCGACAGGATTCGAACCTGTGACCTCATGCTCCGGAGGCATGCACTCTATCCAGCTGAGCTACGGGTGGGCAATAGAAGGTGCATTCTATAAAATGCCCTTTACGAATGCCAGTACTTAATTTATTTTTAGCTTCACTAGCTGCCTAGGTGTTCGAAAATTACATTTTTGCAACCAATTTCACCGGTAAACAATATGCCACACATTAAATATCCTGATAGAGTCTGCTCATAGAAATTAATTTAAATATAAAAATCCTGCTGCTTAATCGAAACTTCATACTGAAATGTTTCTGCAAGTTCAGTTAATGAGTATTGTTGGCCTTCACCAACCTCATGCTTAATTAAATAATCAATTGCCCAGCATTGTAATATGTCGCGATTATTAGCTTGAGGTAGATGAAATAAAACTGACAATTCATATCCATCATTAATTGATAGTAAATTAACTAGTTGATGGGCAATCAGGTGTGATTGCTTTATGTAGTGATCTATGAGCTGTTGTTTGGTTATTTTATGCATCACAATAGCTTTCGTTAGTGATGAAATATCAGCTTCAATCTCTTGAATTTTACCCGCATCATAAATAGTTTTCATCGTATTACTCCTCATTGAAAGTATCTGTAATACCAGCGTTCTGTAAATATTGGTCAACAAGTACGCCATCGGTCTTTGTCATGTTAGGTACGTAGCGGCTGTAGGTGCGAAAAAGCATTTCAGTTGACGAGTGCCCTAATTGACGAGCAATCCACTCCGGTGATTCACCTGAGGCCAACCAAATTGATGCAGCGGTATGCCTTGTTTGATACATTGCCCGTGGCTTTAGATTCAGTAGCCGTAATAACGGATGCCAAACATACTTTCCAACATAATCATTACTTAAGTAGCTACCATCAGCTTTTGAAAAAACAGGGTCATCAAGGCCGATAAAATTTGCCGAAGATTTATGTTGTTTTAAAGCGTTAACCACTAATGTACTTAATTGAACCATACGATAAGACCCATCTGTTTTTGTGTTAATGATCTCCCCTTTCACTAACGCACGCCTTACCCATAATGCCTTTTTATTGAAATCTAAATCATCCCAAATTAACCCGTTGACCTCAGATGAGCGTAAACCAGTGAAGAACCGAACAATAAAGTAGGCTTTGTAATCTTTCCTTATTGTTGATAGAAATAACTTTACCTCCTCTAAAGTTAATGGCGATATTTGTGTTCTTTCTTTTTTTAATGGCTTGATACTTTTCGCTGGATCTATGAAATCAAAACGGTTTGACGCCTCAGTTAAAACAACCTTACATTTCATCATTATTTTATTGATATGATTCGAACCAATTTTTTTATTACCACGACCTTTGGTATTGATAAGCCCATTACGAAATAGCAGCAGATCTGATTTTGTAATTTCATTCAGCGGTACCTCACCAAAAACCGGTAAAATATACTTATCCATAAAACCCTCAATCGTTGCAAGAGTAGCTGGTCGCCAAGGAGCCGAATTTTCTGCTAACCATAATTTGTAAAACTCTGCGTATGTCATACAGCTTCCAGAGCTAGTCGAAGCATTTTGAAATTTAGCTAGCTTCTTTGATTTAGGAAAATACTTACCGTATTCAAATTGGCCTAGTAAAATTTCAGCTTCAATACGTGACAAAACCTCTTCAGCCAACTTCTTATCTTTTGGACAATCCTTAAGTTTTGTTGTTTCCCTGCAACGTTTACCTTGATAGCTAAAGTCAAAAACCAATTTCCCACCGCGAGATCTAATACTAGACATGACTAACTCCTTGGCTTATTGCAAATTAGCGATAACATTGTGTATCGAACAGCTTTTCAGCATTGTCGTTTCAACTTCTTCCCAAATATACAAAATTTTTCTGCCTCCAAAAGGACGAATATAATGGACGCCCTCCAATAGAACAGAGTCCTTTAACTGCACTCTAATTGTTCTTGCCCCGTATTTTATTTTTTCAGATAACTCATTGGTGGTTAAATAAGTACTCATAAATATATTCCTATTTACTTAATGATAAAAAAATAGGTTCACGTTATACTTTTAAAAAACAAATTAAACATTAAAAGATAATAATGACCTTCTGCAGGTTAAAATATACGTTAAAAATATATTTTAGCAAGTCTTTTTTATCTCCTGTAGGTTATTTTATTTATTTGAGGAACATATGATCAAATGTTATCTATCTAAGATTATGGGTGAAAGGCGGTTAAAAATTGCTGATGTGGCAAAAGACACAGGGATTAACCGAGGAACTATTACACGTTTATATAACGAAACAGCGTCAAGGGTTGATTTAGAGGTTATTGATCAACTGTGTGAATACTTTGATATTAAAGTAGAAAATTTATTTGAGAAGCTTTAGATGAAGACCATTGCTTAATTATTATTAATAAATGGGGATGGCGATATTATAGAATATAGTTAGGGACACTCAGCAAGTAAGTAACACATTACTTACGCTTGAAATATGACTAACTGCTTATATACAGGCTTACATTTAAAGTGTTAAATTGACGCAATATTCAGGAAGAAAAATAATAAGAGTATGGATGACTAATACAATAAAAATAATAATTTTGGCTGGTTTGACAATACTGGTTACTTTACTGCTAAAGCCATCTTTGATTGTGGGGTTATTTAACTCTGAATCAAAAAATAAAATCACCTCATCAGAACAATCATCTCCTATAAACATTGATAGTAGTGAACTACCGATAGCACAGCCCTCTAGAAAAACCGCCTCACTAAATACAGTTGATAAAGATAAATTAAACTTTGCTCGCCAGGCATTGCCGCGTAAGCATTATGATGTTGGTTATTGGCTTGTCGTTTATAACTTGTTTGGGGAGCCTTTTAGTCTGAACAATGGATGATGTCTCAGGTGGGTGGATTACTTTTGGATGAAAATTATCAGCTAAGTCCTATCGATGACATCCCACCTGTTGAATATGGGGGCAAACCATAATCAACGATTAGCAGAAAATAAGGCAGCATGACTCAAACAGACGGATACCGAATTAACCCGTGCAATTTAGTAAGCAATGATTTCAGCACACAAGGAGTTTTACAAATGAATAATCAAATTATAAAAAGGATAGGCTCATATATTTGCACAGTGTTATTAACTGGGATAGTAATTTATCATCCATCAATAATTGCAAATGAAAATATCACGACCACCGCTAATACAGAAATAGTAATAAATGGTTCGAGCCAAGATGGAACCAACTCTTCAGATTATTTTCAAATTGAGTCAGGTGTTGATTTAGAAATTGATGCATTATTTGGTATTGATTATCTGGAATCTTCAATAACAGGCGGTGGGCAATCAAAC
>JAWUXK010000074.1:0-10219 GCA_034111385.1 Colwellia sp.
CGTGTTACGCCCTGACCCTGAGAAGTAATAGCAAATTCATTAATGTGTAATACTTTACCTTGTGGGGAGAGTATCGCCGTAAACTGAAACTGCTGGTTAAAAACCACATTAAAAAGTAACCCTAGATCATCTAGAGGTTGGTAAGTATCTGAATTTTCATTGCCAATTTTCATACTGTTAGTATTGTATAAAAATAACAATTTATAAAGGCAATGCGAAATAATTGCGCTAAGGTGGAATACGACTTATTGAAGGTAGTTGAGGTATCGCGACGAGTGCACTTGTCGTGGTTATCCGACAACTTTATTTCGTCCTGATTTTTTAGCTTTATATAAATTTTCGTCAGACTTAACTAAAAAATTATCCATGGAACTAGCATTATTTGGAATTTCACTAAAAAAGCCTAATGAAATCGTTAAGACATCACTTACGGTGCTGTCTTGATTAGGAATATTAAGGCTTGCTATATAGGTTCTAATTTTATCAGCAAAAGCGAATGTTTTTTCATTATTTAGGGAGCTTGTGATTATACAAAACTCCTCTCCTCCAAGACGAAATGAAAAATCTTCTGGTCGCTTACAGAAGGCTTTTATTGCTTGGGCTACTTCTCTTAATGCAACATCGCCAACAGAGTGACCATATTTATCGTTTAACTTTTTAAAATAGTCTATATCGAGCATTATCAATGAAAAATAACATTGTTCACGTTGACAACGCTTTAATTGCTGAATAAAAATATACTCAAAATGACGTCTATTATATAGCCCTGTTAATTGATCGGTTATTGATAAACTCTCTAACATTTCATTGGCTTGTAACAGCTTATTGTTGGTTTCTATTAACTCTAATTCGATTTTTTTTCTTATAGCTCGCTCGCGCATCAACTCTATAGCTCTGGAAGATAAACCATTGTACATGTGCAACACGGTATCGATTAAAACTCGATTCGAGCCACTCATTTTATCCTCAGCAGATATTTTAGCGTCACTTAAGCTCATCCCTTGTTCAGCACCTTGAATAACAAAGCTCATTCTTTTGTCATCATCAAGAATATGAAATGCCAACCAACGAATTAAGAATTTAACAATATCTTCAACAACGCGATTTAGTGGCGCGTCTTTATCTGCTTCTTTAATCTTTATTACTTCAGGTAGAAAAGAAGCATGGTTTTCCACATGAGATTGAAACCAACTGTCGTCACCAAATTTTTGTGACCAAATACGTTCTTCTGACTCAAAGTGAAATGCTGCATACTGGGCTAATTCATCAAATACTTTTAACACTTCGACTTTATCATCCGTGATTAAGGTATTAGCTAGTTTGTTTAATAAATCCACTAATTTCTTATGCTGAGAATCAATCTCTTCTATTCCCGTTTCAAGATTTTTATTCCAGGGGAATACTTCTATAAACTCTAAATGTGGTGACAAAGCAGCAGTCCTAACTTGTGAAGTATGTGACACTTTAAAACATTATTTTACCATTTAAAACTATCAGTAGGTCTAATGCTTGAGGTTTTTAATGAGTTTAACTTCAATTTGATTAGAGTGATGATAGCTGTTTTTTTCTCAAAGAGCTCTGACTATTTTTTAGCTAATTAAAAGCCTCAATATTTCTGTTGATGCTTGGTTATGAATGGTGTGGCTGTCAACGTAGAACTACTGATTACATTAATGTTCTCTGTTAAAGAATACCGTATTTTTTCCTGAGCCTTTGGCTCTGTATAGTTTTTCGTCTGCAACTTTTATAGTTTGTTGTAATTGTTGAAGATTAACTGTGTCGAAATGGCTAGAAGCAACGCCAATACTAATTGAATTAGCGATCACTTTCTTGCCAATGTTAAATCTTTTTTGGCTTATTGCTTCTCGGTATCTTTCTGCAATAATTACAGCGTCATCCAATGTTGTATTAGGTAATATTGAAATGAACTCTTCTCCGCCCCAGCGTGCTAAAAAATCATGCTCTCTTGTCATATGTTTTAACGTACTTGCAATACCTTTTAATACCTCATCTCCTACTTCATGCCCATGTAAGTCATTAGTTTCTTTAAAGTCATCAATATCTATCATAATAATTGAAATATTGTCCTGATTAGGATTCGTTTGTAATACAAGTCCATTTGAATAATCATAGAGAGCTCTACGGTTATTTAATGTGGTTAAAGGGTCAATATTAGCGAGATTCAATGCCAAATTCTTTTCAAGCTTAAGTCGATTAAACTTATCTGCTAATGCTAAAGAAAGCAAAGTTGCTTCCAATACCATGCCATACTCTATAGCCATATAAGCATGCGTATTATATTTGATTAATCCCCAAACCGTCATGCAGGTTATTAATCCGCCGCCAGCACCTAAAATAGTGGCACTAAAAAAGTAATTAGCGGCAGGCACTTTATACATTCGCGCTATTACGCCCAGTAAAATAATAAAGAGAGTAAATATCAACATATAGGTGAAGGCTAATGATATTACCAGTGGGTAGTTGCCTGTACCGGCAGCAATTAATAACGTGGTAATAATGGTTACAATAGTGATTAAAATTGCTTTATGTAATTTAGGGAAGTGATGTTTAAGCGAAATAAAATTTATCGAAAATAATAGACCCGTAATGATATGACTAGCCATGAATGCTGGATTTGCCCATTTTTGAAATTCAGTATTGCTTGACCAAAACCAAGAAAAACCAAAGCCAGTATAAGATATATTCATACATAAAAACGCGAACATGTAGAGTGAATAAAATAAATTGGCATTACTTTTTAAGCTGAGACCTAAAAATAAGTTGTAAAACATCAATGCTATGATTGCACCGTAAATAATACCGTACCTAAAGCTTTCAGCATTCAATGCAACAAACCTATTGTCCTTGGTGCGAATGTATAATGGGACAACCATAGGATCAGGTGTTTCTACTCTTAAAAGTAGATAACTTTCTTTAGGAGGGAAATCTATGTCGACTTCCAAATAACGACTGTTTATTGGCTTCGCAGAAAATATGTTTCCATCACCCAAATTAACAGCAAACACAGGCTTATTCTTAGAAAATAAATAGACATCAACAGAATCTAACCATGAAGTTTCTATACTCACTCGTTTGTTAATTGCTGTATTACTATTGTTGCTTATTGGGAGTATTAACCAAACGGGTTCAGTGTTGATACCGTATGTTAAGTATTCTTGCGTTTGTAGTGTCCCATGACCTTGCTGATATTGAGTTAGCGCTTCTCGTGCAGATAGTGAAGGTGAGGTATCTTTAAACGATGTTACATACTTACCTAAAGCAGAATTATGCTCTTTGGTAATATCGAACGATTGAGAATATGCGGATGTCATATAAAAAAAACTTAAAATGAATGACAAGGCAACATATTGATATAGGGTAGAAAACATCTAACTTAGAGATAAAGTAGCAGAATAATAATTGAATGTACCATATGTCGTTGATTTAAACATTTACTAATTAAGTAACCTGCTGATAGGGCGTCGTAAATGTGGTGAGTATTCATAAGGTTGTAATGATTATATTGGGTAATAATTTACTTTTGAGGGCAAAAAAAATGCACCTATAAAAATAGATGCATAAACATGAAACACTAAGGGAAATAACATAACTGTTAAGTAAGAGTGTGCTTTGCCAAATTAGTTCAAAATATTTGTGAAAAAATTAAATATTTTTTAGGTTAAGAATGAAAAACAACAATTGTTGGCAGAATATTGCAGTTTGAAAACGAATATTGAGTACTCGTCATATGAGAATTTTCTCTCTGCTTAATAAAATGGGAAAAATAGTGGAGTGAGCAGCAAAGCAATGACCATAGCGATTAATTGTAATGGTACGCCAACTTTTATAAAGTCTTTAAAAGTATATTTTCCAGGAATCAAAATTAAGGTATTAACTGGTGAAGCAATCGGTGTCGCAAAAGCAGTTGATGCTGCTAATGCAACCATCATCATAAAAGGTTCAGGGTTAAGGTTCATGCTTTGTGCTACCGATAGAGCAATGGGCGCCACCAAAACAGTTGTGGCAGTATTAGAAATAAATTGACTAAATACAGAAGTAAATATGAATAATGCCGCACCTAACGCCATTGGGCCACTGCCACCAAAACTGGAAACCAACTGCTGCACTACTAATAACGCCGCGCCGGTTTTTTCCATCGCTAAGGCGAGTGGCAACATACAAGCAATCAAAATCAAACTTGGTCCATTAAGAGATTTATATGCCTCCTCCATGCTAACGCAACCAGTGATCACCATCGCTAACGCAGCAACGAGTACCGCTGTTAGTGCTGGTAATACTCCCGTTGCCATCGCAAGTAACATTAACACCATAATAAATAAAGCTTGGGGGGCTTTTTGCCCGTGAGAAGGCGCTTCATTCATTTCTGCTGGCGTTTCAACGACAACAAAATCACGTTTATCGGGTAAAGCTTCTAATTGTTTCCAGCCACCAACCACTAATAAACTATCGGCAAATTGTAGTGGCGTACTATCAAATTCAGTAGTAAGGGCTTCACTATTACGACGTAAACCAATCACACTCAAACCAAACTTTTCTCGAAACCCTCCTTCTTTGATCGTTTTGTGCATCAGTGATGAGGTTCTTCTTAACATCACTTCAGCAACACCAAATTCTTGATGCATTTGCCGAACTTGCGCAACGGGAAAACCTAATGAAGTAACCTTTAATTCTTTACACATGCGAGCAATATTTTCTGCCGTGCCCTGTGCCATTAAAATATCGTTTTGTTGAATTGTAGTTTCAACCATCACCGGCATTAAAGACGAGGTCAATCTTCTTTTTCGTTTAATACCAAAGACAGTCACTTCATAATTTGTTCGTAAACCGGCAGAAAAAACAGTTTGTCCGATCAAAGCTGAATAGGCAGGTAAAGATAAAGTATGAATTTGGTCGACTATGCCATAACGTTCGGCAAACTCATGAAAATGCGGGTGAGGTTGTTCAGGATCACGAATACCGCGATTGGGTAATAAGTTACGTGCAAAATAGATCAAATAGATCATTGCAACTAATAAAATAATCATGCCTATTGGCGTGAAATCAAAAAACTCAAAGGGGGCTAAACCTGCTTTCTCCATTTGTGAGCTCACCACAATATTGGGTGGTGTACCAATGAGCGTTAGCATGCCACCGACAAGAGAAGCGAATGCTAACGGCATTAACAGTTTTGATGGTGACATTCCAGATTTATGCGACATGCTCAAAACAACAGGGATCAATAAAGCGACTGCCCCTGTAGAACTCATAAACGCCGACAAAAAAGCGACCAAGGGGATCATGAAAAGTAATAAACGTACCTCACTGGTACCGCCAACTTTTATTAACCATTGCCCAGCAGAAGCAGCTAAACCTGTACGAAAAAGCCCTTCACCAACAACAAATAAGCCTGCGATCATAACCACCACCGACATTCCAAAGCCTGATACCACTTCTGTTGGTGTTAAAATGCCTGAAAGCGCTAAAGTAACCGCCACTGAAAGGGCTACGATATCCATACGAATACGATCCCAAATAAAAAGTGCAACCGTAACAGCGAGGAGCAAGAAAATAAACTGAATGTCACCTGTCATAGTAAGACCTAGAATTCAATAATATGAGGGGAATCTACACGTATATCGACGTTGATAATTAAAGCGTATAGACAAATAGTGTACTTATTATAACAGCCGTAACATAGTCATTACCATTCAAAATGCGGTATTTAAGAAGGGATTAAATATAGTGGTAAAGTAAAGTTAACCACAGCTTTAGAGTTGTAAGTAAAATATCATATGGCGCTAAGCACCATAGCAAAACTAAATTTTTATGACTAATTCTGTTATGAATATTACTATGGAATGAATCCAGCCCCAAAATCCATTAATCAGTGAATCCAAGGTATAAACTCGACAACTAACCCCACACTGAATTTACAATTAATGGGCAAAAAAAATGCACCTATAAAATAGATGCATAAACATGAAACACTAAGGGAATAACATAACTGTTAATTAAGAGCGTGCTTTTTCGATTAAGTTCAATTTATTCGTGAAAAAATTAAATGTTCTTGAGGTAACTGAATAGATTTATCAGTTACTAGAAAGGGAACCTCGGCAACAAGCTATCGTTAAATACTACAACCTCAATGGCTGCTGTAAGGTTGCATTGCTACCAATGGGGTAGGGGAGTTTATTGGTGTTAGTTGAATCTACTATAGAACTCGACCAATCGATGGATACAAAAAAGCCCTAACCGAAGTTAGGGCTTGAATGAATGGTGCCGACTGCCGGAGTCGAACTGGCGACCTACTGATTACAAGTCAAGATCGCTAACACTTATCGCATTGTTATTAAAAGGTTTAATTTTAAGTGTGATCCCTTTGTTTTTCTCTGGGAGCCTTAAATTAACCTTATAATGGGAACCCTATGAAACTCAATATGACTTTTTCAATTTCATATTGCCATTGATAATTACATCTACAATGTTAAGGCTATTGAACAAATATGACAATAGCTGAATTAGCTCTTATGAGTAAATTCAAAGTTAGTTAAAGGGCAGTAAGTGCGCATAGTTGACATGCACTAGTGATTATTCTTAACGACAACTGATCGTTAGGTTGCTGACGTTTGGTGAAGTGAATATTTACTTAAAAACTCTAAAACTGTTTCTAGTAGTGTTGAAAATTTAGTTAAAGTGACTGAATGTTTTTTCCCCGTACATAACTATATTATAACAACTAATTAAGTTTCTTATGGTGAAGGTTTACTGATGAAACAATCTAATTGACCTATTACTAAAAATAAAAAAACATCAATCATGACAATTGATGTTTTAGAATCAAAACTTAAAAATTAAATTAAGATTGTTTCTTAAGTCTGCGTGATGCTAAACCAATCATTCCTAATGCAAAAATAGCTAGTGTTGATGGTTCTGGAACTTTAGTCGTACCAACCAAAAAGTTACCAAAAAACTCATTGTCATTTGAACCTACAATTTCTCTAATTTCAACTCGATTAAAAATATTATCAGAATAGATACCAACAAAAGTTAACTCTGAGTCAGAATATAGTGGGTCAAAATTAAAACTATGTAATAACGTGCTCCCATCAAAAATAGAAAAACTGAATTCAGAATCTCTACAGGGGTTTACGTTACATCCATCATATTGACTGGTGCTGAATGGATCATTAACATCAAAACCAAATGAGAAAGCTCCACCTGCTATATCTACGTTAAAATTCTCATCACCGCTTAAAGCTAATTCACCTGATAGTGAAGAGGTGAAATCTCCAAAGACAACAGATGCACTAGGCCCATTAGTAAATGTTAAAGGTCCAACTACTGTACCACTTGTACCAGATGATGGTGTAGTGATTAAGATAGGGGATGTGCTATTTGTAAATGTAGTTTTATCAGTATAAGTAATAAGTGATGCTTGTACTGTCAGGGAAGCCAAAAATAAATAAACACCAAGAGCAACTTTTTTCATAATTATATCCTTTTCGAATTTAAATTATATAAGCTAAATTCATGCCAACCAATAAAAACCAATTATTTCAGCTGGTTATTTTTTACTTGATGAAACATAAATAGTATTTGTAAAAGATTCTGACATTGGTTTTTATTTGAGCCGTTAACTAACCACTGTAAATAGGGGATTACAGAGGTAGGGGAAAACTCTCCCCAGTAAAAAACCAAAAGCTATTACTTAGGGCAATATTAGTATAAAAATAAGTCTATATACAGCTAGGAAATTATGCACTTCCGCTTTTGTATCAACAGTAACCAACAAATGTCTAAAAAGTTTACCTTAGCTAAAGACTCCTCTGTGGCATTAGTGACGGTTACCATAATCAATTAGCTTGGTTTTTTGTTAACTAGCCGGAAATGTTAACAAAGCCGCATTGTTGACGGTAGTGTTTGCTTTACTATCGTCAGCTCCAAGACTTAAAGCTGTAGTTAACATACTTGATGCGCTTATGACTTCAGATCCGATAAACCAGACATTAACATCAACAACTTTTTAGCTAATTTTTATTGTTTAGAATAGGTTGAATAACAGTAAAATGACATAAGCTGTGATATTAGTCTTTCAAAGGAACCCGCAATCAATATACTTTACTGTTGAATCTAACAAAGTAAATTTTTCACTAAACATGGGTATGTAACAAATTTTCAAAAGTTCTGCTTTAATGAACTTGTTTCGATCACTTTAAGAAATATTTTAAATATTTTAGGATCAAACTTAACATGAGCTTCATCCTTCATAATACCTATCACTTCATCATGTCTTTTTAAACCGTGGTACGTTCTTTTTTCAGATAAGGCATCATAATTATCCACAATAGAGATAATTCTAGACAATATAGGAATTTTTTCGCCAACTAAATTATCAGGATATCCTGAGCCATCAAAGTTTTCGTGATGATGTCTAACAACTTTAGCCACGATATTTTGGCCTGGAAACGATAAATTATTGATAATAAGTTGACCTTTCTCTGAATGAGATTTCATCTCTTCCCTTTCCGCGAGATTAAACCGTCCGGGCTTTAATAAAATATTATCTGCGATGCCTATTTTCCCTATATCATGCAAATTAGCTGCAATAGTTAAGGTGTCTATTTCCAATGAAGATAAATCGCATTTTTTCCCTATATCAAGAGATAAACCTGCAACTCGCTCAGAATGTAATTGAGTATTCTCATCACGAAATTTTAATGCGCAGATGAGACCTTGACTTAAAAGAGAAATACCATTATTTGGCATATGTATATCTATGTTTTTTTCTTCTTCCATTTGCCTAAAAAACAGTAAATTTTAAATTGTAAATGTACTATATATCTGTGAGTTACATTTGTAAAACTAAGCTGAGTGTTTAAAAATTAAATGTTACTTTATAAATAACCCGTTCAGTCTTAATGATAATAAAGTTACCAGTCATTATTGAACTGATAAAGCTATATAGATCACATTATGTAACTAACTTTGCTTTTGGATATTTATAGAAGGTTCACCGAATATTGACTTGTAATTGATTTCTGCCTGAATTTTTGGCCGAATACAATGCCGTATCGGCCAGTTTAATTAGTGTTGGTTCTGAAGCCTTCTTAGCATCTAGAAATAGTCCAAGTCCTAAGCTAGCTGTAATTTCCAAATCATTACCTGGAATTTTTATAGGAGTATCCTCAATAATATGACGATAACGATCAGATACTCGCTCCATATCGGTAGCATTCATGTCGGTAAAAACTACGATAAACTCTTCTCCACCATAACGACCAACACTATCTTCGCTACGTTTAATAGACTCAAAACGACGAGCCACTTCCTTTAATACTTCATCACCAGCCTGGTGACCATAAGTATCATTCACCCGTTTGAAATGATCTATGTCAATCATTAATAGTGCAATTCCTTTTTCATTTCTTCTTGCGCGTGCTAATTCTTTTCTCAACATCTCGCAAATCGTACCACGATTCCATAACCCCGTGAGGGCATCGTGAGTTGCCTGAAGTTTAAAAGCATCACGTGATTCCTTCAACTCTTTATTGACAGCATAAAGTTCTTCATATAATTTGCTTTTCTCCACTACAGCAGATAACTGATTAGCTATACTGCAAAAAACAGCTTGATGAATATCTGCATAGCAATTTTGTTCATTGCTGGAAAAAAAGATAAAACCTATAGATTTACCCATTGAGATTAAAGGGCAGGTCAAACTGGATCGGACACCCTCTGCAAGGATTAAACGGGTAGATATTGAATTGGGTTTTTCGATGTAATATTGTTCTAAGTCATTAATGATACGAGGATTTCCACTTTGAACAATTTGTTCTAGGCTACTACCTTTCATTGGCTGTGAAAAACCTTCTCGCAACTTTACATTGGGCGAATCACTACTTGACCAATGAGCACGCAATATTTTCCCTTCTTTTTCCAATAAAGTAAATCCTATCCGATTGTAAGGGATGATAGTATGAAATGATGCATACACATATTCTAGGATATCGTTTAAAAACACCCCTTCGTTCAATTTTTGTGAAAGTTTCAACATTTTAATTTGATGCTGGAATTTACTATCTAATGTTTTAGATAGCCGTATCAACGATTCCCCCAGTTGACTTATTTCGTCATTACCTGAGATTTTTTCAGGTAGTGCGTCAAACTCTCCCTGCTCCATAGTGGAAATAAATTTTTGAAATTGTTTAATTCGTTGATC
>JAWUXK010000075.1:0-12565 GCA_034111385.1 Colwellia sp.
CTTGCGTTCAAAGGTATTGGTTTAGCTAAACGTGCAATCCAAGCAGCTTAAACGTTTGGGATAAGGTAAATAAAATGGCGGGTATTATGCTCGCCCTTTTTCATGTTTCTATCGTTCTGTTGGGTGCAATGTGTGCGAAAGAAGTAGCTAAAGGGTGCGGATAAAATGAATAAATTAATCATGGCGTTGGCATTAGTGTTAGCGCCTTTTTTTTTACATGCGGATGTTATTTTTTACGGTGATACTAAATCGCCAAAACTAACACCACAATATAATTGTCAATCACCTCATGGTTCAACAATCGTTACTGAGACAGGTGACTGTGCGTCTTTTCTAGTTTCATTGCATCAGGGGCTTTTTCCTACTAATACCAATTACAATATTTACCCTAAGCCTAACGATCCGAATGAATACATGATGTCATGGACACAATGTAAATATGGTGATTGTGATAATTTTGGTACGGAAGATAACCCTGCTAGTCCTTATGGCTTTTATTCAGAATTAGGTACTTCCCCTCAATGCCCGAACGAGGAAGATTTAGAATACATATACAGTTTAGATTTGAATGAGGATGGTGAAACGGATGCTTGTTCAAAAGATAACCCTGCCTTAGAGCAATGTGGTCAAGGATTTCATAAATACAAACTAGCTTCTGGTTGTGTACCTATTGAGTGTGGTGAATCAGGTACTTCTTCACATATTTGGGGTTCAGGTAAATCATATAATAATACCACTGGCACCTATTGCGATGGCTCTTGCGCTTATAGTGTTGAGGGTGGTCAAAATTCAGATAATTATACCGGTAATGTTGCCTTGTCTGTTGTTTCAACGGGTGCTATTTGTGGTCGTGGTAGTCCAGAAGATATTTGGCACAATGAGGGTAATGGCGATGATTGTACTATTGATGGTGGTTTTGTCTCTTGCCCTAATGGAAGTGATGGAGATGAACAAACGACTACACCAGAGCCAACAATAGATTTAACCGAACAAGAGGTTGCTCTAAATGAAATAACGCCCTTAGTGCCAGTCGAAGAAACGTGTACTTCAGGAGATGCCGCTTGTGAAGTGAGAAACCTTAAAGAAACGATTACAACAAAAGGGTTAGAGCAAAAAGAAATTGATGAAATTCTTCATAACAAAAAAATAGCGGCTGACGAAAAGACCAGCACAAAAATAATTGATGGAATTAAAGACTCTACTGGAAGAAATCTTGAGGGGCTTGCTTTGGTTACTGCTGCCATTGATGGTCTTAAAGGTGAAATCGGTGGCGGTGGTGGTTCAAATGGTGATGGTTTTGGTGACGGTGATGTTACTTGTGATGGTGACGATTGTGAGGGTGGCATTTTAACTGATATTGAACCTACAGAGGGATTGGTCGGTTATTGGGAATCAGAATATGAAGATGGCTTACAAGGTATTCTTGATGAAAAATTAATTGAACTACAAGATACAGAATTTTATGCCATGTTAGACCAATTTAATCCAAGTGTCTCAAGTGGCTCTGCGCCTAGTTATGAAATGTGTTTTAACATTGGCAATATGGCTAGTTTGGGTTGTCATAACTTCAATATAGATAGTCGTACTTTTCCTGCAATCAAAATATTCATTCTTATTACAGCGGGTTTCCTTTGCCGTAAAATTTTATTTGGGGGTTAAATTATGTTGGATTGGTTAGCGAGTCGTTTTAATGATTTTGTAGACTTTATTTGGAGAATAGTTTTATCTATTTTCGATATGTTAAAGGACATATTCTTTTTCATAATTGAATCACTGTTAACGGTGGGTGTTGTTATTTTAGATGGTGTGGGGCTTTTACTTGATGGGCTAGACGTCACCCAGTATTTTTCATTGCTACCACCAGAGACAAGCTACATGTTAAATCAAATTGGCTTAAGCCAAGCGTTAGGTATGGTGGTCACTTGTTTAACAGTTCGCTTTACGTTGCAAATGATCCCATTTGTAAGATGGGGTAGTTAATAATGATTCATGGAATTTCGGGTAAGCCAGGGGGCGGTAAATCTTATGAAGCCGTTGTTAGACATATTATTCCAACGGTGACAAAAGAGCGAAGAAAGGTAGTCACTAATCTACCACTTAACATTGATAGGTTTTGTGATGTCTATGGCGATTTTTGTCGTGATTTAATCGAAGTGGTTGATGGCCAGTTTCATAACTACGGTGGTGAAAGACCGTTTTCAAAAAAAGACCATTATTTACAATATGAAGATTGGCAAAATGAGCAAGGGCAAAAAGTTTATTTCTTTATTGATGAGTGCCACTTGGCCATGCCAACACAAGGTACTGAAAAAGAGTTAGCCGAATTCTTTTCAATGCATCGTCATTATGGTTTTGACATTATGTTGATCACGCAAAATTTTAGAAAAGTAAATCGTGATATTAAAGACATGGTTGTTAATCATTATCGCGCCATTAAAAAATCCATGATGGGGCAAGATGATAAATATATTTTAAAAGTCCATGACGGAGCTGTTTCGTCAAGGGCTTCTGAAGTAGCTACCCACGAGCGTTCGTATGAGAAAAAGTATTTCTCTTTTTATCAATCACATACAAAAAGTAATACGTCAGTGAATGAAGCATCAAGTAATGATATTGCGACTTGGTATAGTCACTGGTCTATTAAAGCAAGTGCGGTTGTTTTATGTCTTGGCTTTTACATGGTGTTTAACATTCTCTTTTCAGGTGATGAGCCTAAAGAAACTAAAGCAGTGCCACCAGTGATTAACGAAGTTAATTCAACGAGTGATATCCAGCCAAGTAATGCTTTACCGATTAAAAAAGAGAGAACCTTTAGGGAGTTAAAAAAGGAGCAACAAGAAGAAGAATATGAAGAACGGGTTGCCAAAGGCAAAAGTTATCATCCTTTTTATAAAATGGAGCTATCGGTTTCTGGCTCGTCAGAATATACGGACAATGGCTTTCGGGTAAAGGTGGTTTATTTTTCTGCTTCACAAAATGGACAGCATGTTTTCACCTTGAACAATACTGACCTATTAATGGCAGGGTATGACCTTCAGGTTCTTGGTGATTGTGCGGTTGGCATTTCTTATCATGGTTATTCAGATTATCTGACATGCAACGCGCCTAGTCAGTCTATTGCCTTGGGTGGTGAACAATTAGCAGCTAATAATTAAAGAAAGGAGGGCACCGCTTGCGGGAGGTGCCTTTTCTTTAATTATTACTCTGACAACTAATTTTATAGTTAGTATATTCCCCTTTTCTCCATATCCACGAAAATTTAAAATTAAGTGTTTTTTTCTGTGATATTTTTCAATATATTTTTAAGTGCATTATGTAGAAAAGTTTTTTTGAATTTGCTATTAATAGTGTTAAGTGTATAAAAATAACGCCAAAATCATATCGCGTACAAAGAACTAGTGGTTCCACCATCCTTATTGCTCAAAATTCTATTATGGAGTTAAAAAAGGTATCTCAGTTTAAGAGTTAAACATCTACAAGCTTATGCAAGTGGGATTGCTAAAGTTTGGCTCGTTATATTTTGCTAGACATTTATCAGCCCTTTAGAGGGCATTAGCCAACAAGGATAGTTATGAGTCATTTGATATTAAAGCCATGGAAGTGTCGTACTATATTTTTCGATTTGGAGTTTTATGTACCTGAGTCAAGTCGAAAGGAAGTCGGCCTAAATTACAATCCTTGGGATAAAAAGAGCAAATTAATTGGCGGATCTTTTTTATCTGTAAATCCCGAAGCTAACTTTAATCAGACTGATCTAAAAAATAAAAGTGAGATCAAATCTTTTTGGATATGGGATTACGGGTCTGAAAAAGAATTACTTAAAGATATTTATAGTTTTATTAAAAAAATATCTGATACGGTAAGGAAAGCACACCAAGGAAAACATTCATCTGTTTTATGCGGAATTGGTATCACATCTTCTGATGTTCCTGTCCTTTTTGAACTATTTAAACGTTACCAAATACTAACTAACTCAGAAGCTTTTATCTTTCAAAATGAATTGAGGTCTATAGATTTATCTCAGTTAGCATTAATGTCATTCAATTCTAAAATCGATTATTTATACCCTAAAACAAAAAATGACATTTTAAATAAATTCCAACGTGGTAAAAAGTTTGAGTGTGGTAAATCTGTTTGGGATCTTTATGAGGGAAAAATGTTTTCTGATATTGAAACGAGAGTAATAGATGAGGTTATGTGTACATTTTTTTCATATAAATTACTTTTAGAAGAAATTCGTAAATTTAAAGCACTTGAGTCTAAAGAGAAAAAAAGGGTTAGGTTAGAGCTAGCAAACAAGCTTGAGTGTAATGTTGGCTAACAAATAACTCAAAAGGTTTTAAGGCTTCATCTTTATGCGAAGCATGCAGCGAAGCGGTAACTTATCTTCTGTCCTGCTAAACGGGTCTTTCTCTTTTAAAGCTGCCACTGTGCAGCTTTTTTTGTGCTCCGATTTATGCACCCCCGTATAGTAATACGGGGGTAAAGTTTTTCAACACTCCTCTGTACGATACAAATATAAAGGGTTGTAGCGAGGTGCCTTTTTTTAAAATTTCTTTCTTAAAAATTACTAATCATAATAATTGTTATTAATCTAATGTATTGAAATTTTGAAATTTTCTACTAGAGTTATAATAGTCGTCTTAATAGTGTGTTAATTATTAATTTTCGCAATTCTATATTAAAGTTTAAGGGTAAGGAGGTTCAGGTGGGAATACCATTTATTAGTCCGTCTTCGAGTCGTAAACTATCAGACAAATCGGCTAAAACGTTCTTTTTTAAGGTCGATAAATTTAAAATTGATAACGTGTATGAAACGGATAAACCTCTTTTTATTACAACAATCAAAGATGCAAATAAAATAAACTCAGGTAATTATTTTTCGCCTTTATTGATAGATGATGATGTAAATGAACTATTAACAGCATTTAAATTTAATTCAAATTTCAATTTTTATTTTTTATCTACATTTTTAGTTACTACAATTCTGATAATTTCATTTCCTATTACTATAAAACTTGGAATTAATCCTATAATATTTTTTTATTTAATCAACATACCATTGATCTCATTAGCATTTTATAATCAATTTAAATTCATGAGTGAAACAAAAAGAATCGGGGCAAAGCTGTTGATAGAAAGACCTTTAGTTCTTATCCCTGATGGTTGCAGGAAAAAAAGTGTAGTTAATAGCATGAAACCCTGGCTTGGAGCATTTACATGTTCATTATTAAGTGAAGCTATTAATGTGTCTGATTGTGACAAACTTAAATTAACACATAATATAATGGAATTTGCTTCGCAATCTATTCCATTAATAAAAAAGCACAATCTTAAGCCGTGAAATTTGAATAAATAATTCTTTTTATTTTATATATTTATTTTATATCTTCAGATATCAGATTTTAACTGGTTGAATTTATCATGCAATTTATGAGGAAATAGCTGTGTATAGACCTGCCATAATATATTTAAATTTCTATGGCCTGTGACCTGAGCTACTTCTTCAATCGAATATCCTTGTTCAAACAGTCTACTTGCTCCTTCACGCCTTAAGTCATGGTAACGTAAATCTTCAATACCTAAATCATTACGTACACGTTGAAAGCCTGCGCTTACACTTCTTGGGTTATATGGGAAAATTATCTCATAGTCATTTGGCTGTTTAATAGCAATATTAAATGATTCACCTAACAGTGGCGCTATCATGTGATTACCTTCTTTTTTGCGAGGATCTTTTCTATCTCGAACAATAATAGTTTTATGTTCTCGGTTTAAGTCTTTCCATTTTAAATTGCACACTTCACCTATACGCATACAGGTTAAAATACTGAATTCCAAAATATCTAAATAAGGTATTCTTACATTGCCATTAGCTTTTTGATTTTGCCTTTCTTCTAATCCTTTTCTTAACTTATCTAACTCTATTTGGGTAGGGCGCCTAGTTCTCTTGTCGCTTTTACCTATTAATCCCATATCAATTAAGGTTGGTAATGCTTCATCAAATATCGTTGTATTAGCTTCAATATCAAAAACGGGATGGGCTTTTTTCATCACAGCACGTAAATAACAAATGTCATGATAAACAGTTGCAGGTTTGGCTCCTGCTTCTTGCCTAATTTTACAATGTTGTATTAAATCACTGGTCTTAAGCCTATTACTTTGTATTTTAGCTAATTCGCAATCTCTAAGCATTTGGATAACATAACGTTTAGTCCTGCCTGTATTAGCCCAAAGGTGTTTATCTTCAATGTATAAATCTAATAATGCACCTAACGAGGTTGTTTTCTTAATACCTAATTCATCATTTTCAATTTCTTGTATTCTTTTTTTAGCAAATGTTCTTGCGAGCTCTTTTTTACGGAATGTTTTGGATTCTCGGTGTATAATCTTGTTGTTTTTTTTAACTACAATTTCAGAGCGGTAACTGAAGTCGCCATTTGCTCTTGCTCGTTTTGTTATTGTGAATGAAGCCATCTATAATCCAACCCATTTTTGGTGTACTTGTGGTGTACCGTATATCGAAACTCAAAGCAATTCAAACTGATTGCTGTGGATTTATACAGCATTTTGTTTAAGGTGTAAATGTGTCAAAGCCAGTAAAACCAATGAAACCCTTTAATCCAATAGATCACCGACTTTCTATTGCGCCCATGCTCGATTGGACCGACCGCCATTGTCGGTATTTCTATCGTTTAATGTCAGAGCACACTGTGCTTTATACCGAAATGGTAACTACAGGTGCTATTTTACACGGTAAAGGGGATTACCTTTCCTATAACGATGCGGAGCATCCTTTAGTTTTACAGTTGGGTGGTAGTGATGTTAAAGCAATGACCGAATGCGCTAAAATTTCTGAGCAGCATGGTTATGATGAAATTAATATTAATGTTGGTTGCCCTTCTGATAGAGTACAAAATGGTCGTTTTGGCGCATGTTTAATGGCTGAGCCTAATTTAGTTGCCGATTGTGTTAATGAAATGCAAACAGCTACTAAGGTACCTGTTACGGTAAAGTCTCGTATTGGTATTGATGACTTAGACAGTTATGTTTTTTTACACACGTTTATTGAGCAAGTGGCGCAAGCAGGTTGTCAGCACTTTATTATTCATGCTCGTAAGGCTTGGCTTACAGGGTTAAGTCCGAAGCAAAATCGTGATATTCCCCCTCTTGATTACGCTCGTGTCTATCAAATAAAACAAGACTTCCCTGCGTTAGAGATATCTATTAACGGCGGTATAAAAACCTTAGCAGAGGCTAATAATCACTTACAGCACATTGACGGTGTGATGATTGGTCGTGAAATTTATAATAACCCTTATATGCTGGCAGAAGCCGATCAACAAATATATGGTGTTGAAAAAGGTGTTATTTCACGTCAGGAAGTCATTAATTTAATGGCTGATTATGTTGATGCCTATGTAAGTTCAACATTGCAGCAAGGTAATGCACAACATAAACCCCGCGCATGGCACGTATTACGGCATATGCTAGGTTTGTGTAATGGTTTAGCTGGCGCACGTCAATATCGTCGATTTTTGAGTGAGTCTGCAAGACAAGAAAATGCCGATGGTGATACGTTAAAACAAGCTTTTGCTAAAGTGACAACACTTAATGAACAAATGTAAGTCAGCATAAGTTTGATTTAATAAATATTTGTCTCTCAATCTGGCATTGATTTTTGTCTTGGTTTCCCCTATTTTTCGGGACTATTTTGTTTAAAAAACACTAATAAATAGTTATTTACACCAAATAAATTATGCGTTTTATTCATTCAATGTGAGTGGTTTTAGCGTAAATAGAAAGTAAATCCTTTATTATTAAAATGTTAATAGGGAAGTTACACTTTGGCATAACCCTTGTAATAGTTGATATAATTCTTAGCTAAAGCTAGTTCATTCAGGTTTTAGTTTAATAGCGTTAGTTAAGCTAATGTTTTTCAACATAACTTAAAGGAACATTTTATGTTAACTTCTTCAGCTTTATTTATTTTGATGATGGCTCCTGCTTTGTTAATGCTTATGCTATCTTTACTTGTTGCCTTCTTTGAACAAAAAACTTCTTAAACTAAGGGCTTTCGCCTGTTAAACCAACCTATTTAGTTTTAATGAAAATATTATGAGCTAAATTTCAATTACCCCCTCGTTACATTCTTTCTATCCTATGACTTATTCAACCCACTGAACTTTCTATTTTAAATAATTTAGTACTGTGCTTTTACGTTGAGCAAATTATGAAAAATTGAATTGTATACATGGTATTTATATTAAATCATTACGTGGTTAATTTGACTATTCCGGTGGTTTATTTAACCAAATTATCGTGCGACATATTATGTCTGATTTATTTTATTTGTTTTATAATTTTTATTTATCTATAAAAATCATATTATTAAGTGGTTATTGCTAATTGGCATAGCACTTGTAACAGTTAAGTTAAGAATGAGGGCAACATAGATGTTGTTAGTGATTTAAACAAATTGACAATAAAACTAGGAGAAAAATTATGGGATTATTCGCACGTTTCACCGATATCGTTAATGCAAATATAAATAGCATGCTGGATAAAGCAGAACAGCCAGAGAAAATGATCTGTTTGATAATTCAAGAAATGGAAGAGACATTAACATCCGTAAGATCAACGGCAGCAAAAAATATAGCAGAGCAAAACTCTCTTTGTCGTCGAATAAAGTCAGTAAAGGAAAGTATTAATCATTGGCATAATAGAGCCGAATTAGCGGTAACAAAAAATAGGGAAGATCTTGCTAAGTCATCGATAATCCAGAAACACAAATATCAAGGTGAATTAGCACTATTAGAACAAGAAGCCGAGCAGTTAACTGAACTGTTAATCCCGGTGCAAGATGATGCTTCACGCTTACAGGAAAAATTATCTGAAGCTAAACGTCGTCAAGCAGCTATTATTCTTCGCCAAGAGTCGGCTCAAGTACGATTAAAGGTGCGTGAAAAATCGTCTATTTACAATATTGAAGAAGCGATGAGTAAATTTGAAAGTTATCAACAGAAAATAGATCGAGTTGAGGGGCAGGTTGAAGCATATGACCTAATGCAAAATACAGCTGAAAACACCAGTTTAAAAGCTCAATTGGCTGAATTAGAAAGAGATGAAACAATAGAGCAAACATTAGCTGAAATGAAGAAAAAATTAGTGGCAGCATAGCTTTTCAATTTAGTTAATTACAAAAATGCTAAGTAGGTTTTCATTAGCTGTTGGCTATCATAAACGTAAAGTGAGTAAGGAGTTAAATAATGAGATATGAACATGAGTATTCATCGGGTCAAACGGTTAACAGAACGTTAAGTAAAGATGGTTTAAATAAAAAATTAACAGGGGTTTGTGCAGGTATTGCCAAGTATTACGATTATCCACGACTTGCTATTAGAATTGCAGCTATTGCCGCATTAATTATGCTACCCGTGGCAACGGGTGTGGCTTATGTTGTTGCGAGTGTATTATTGCCAGAAAGTAAATATTATTAATCAATAAAGTTCAAACCCCCTAGTGATAAAGGAAGAAACAGATGACATTTTTAAAATCATTATTATTAGCCATATTCGCTACGTTATTTCTAACCTATGCATTAGGCAGTAGTTTTTTAGAATTACTTAATATTAATGTTTATATGGAAGGGGAATTAATTGAGCCATTGAAAGCGATAAGTGTTTCAGCTGTGGCGATCGTTCTTTTGGTAATACTTTCCTTGGCAATAGTATTAAGTGTGTTTGGAACATTTATTTTTATTAGCTTACTTATTTTAGGATCGGTAGCTATGGTGGCAATTGGTGTGTTTTGGCCTGTACTGTTAATTGCTGTGGTTATTTGGTTAGTGACGCGGGATAAAAGAACAATAGAAGAAAAATCGCAGTATGGTTAGGAACTTTTGTTACTTTACGAAGAATGGTAAGGTGAAGACTAAGTGTCTTTAAAATGGAAGTACGGCCACAAATGAAGCATTACCATTTATTATTTTTATATATGTTTTCTTTTTTCGGGGTTGCTCATAATTTACCGAATGAAAGGGCAGGTTTAGAGCAAAAGCCAGTTATTTCGGTTAAACATGCTTATATTCGAAGTTCAATACCGGGAAGCACGATAAGTTCCTCTTATATGGTAATAGAAAATAAAGGTGAAAAAACAGTGACTTTACTGGGAGCTAACAGTAAAATTTCACCGCGTATTGAAATTCATCAACATAGTATGTCGGATGGTATGATGCGTATGCGTCAGTTAAATTCAATCGACATTCACGCTAAGCAAAGCATTGTATTGCAGCCATCAGGTTTACACTTAATGTTATTTGATGTGAAAAAGCCCCTACAAGCACAGCAAAAAATTGAACTTACCTTAAATTTTTCAAATAGATCACCGTTTATAATTAAGGTACCTGTTTATAGCCCTTTACAGGAAAAAAGAGCGCGAGAAGCTACTGCTAACATAGCGGTAAAGCAACCACAAATGCATCATCATTAGCGCATTATTAGGAGTAAAAAATGAAAACGAATTTCTCAGCTAAATCTATCGGCTACTCAATTGCTGGTATTTTCATGCTTTTTTATATTATTGGTGTTTATTGGAGTTTGGGCGTTGACCCTTTTGATGTTAAGAATGAAGTCACCGTTGCCGCCAAAGCTGATAAGGTAACACCTGTTGTTGGGTATGCGACTACCACCACGTTAATTAAAGTAGCAGAAAGTATGTTGGATAAACCAGGAGGTTATATCTCTAACGATGCTTTACCACCTGGTGTGTTGTTAGATAATATGCCTGCGTGGGAATTTGGTGTGCTACAAATGGTACGCGATATGGCATTAGTGTTACGTAAAGACTTTAGCCGTTCTCAATCACAATCATTAGAAAATAAACATATAACAACGGCTCAACCTAAATTTAATATTGATAACAAAAGTTGGGCTATGCCAAGTGCTGAATCTGAATATAGAAAAGCCATTGAGAGTTTGTATAGTTACCGCAATGCATTAGTTGGTATCAGTAAAGCTAAAAATGATACCGCACAGTTTTACGCCCGCGCTGATAACTTAACGTCGTATTTTGATGAAGTACAAAAACGTTTAGGTAGTTATTCACAACGTTTAAGCGCAAGTGTTGGTAAAGACCAAATAAATACAGATTTAGCCGGTGATAACATGGCTAAACAATCTTCTATCCAAGCATCTCATTCAGAAGTACGAACTAGCTGGTGGCAGCTTGATGATATTTTCTATGAATCACGTGGTGCAGCGTGGGCTTTATTACACTTTTTTAAAGCAATAGAGATTGATTTTGATAGTGTCTTAGAAAATAAAAATGCTAAGATCAGCTTACAACAAATAATTCGTGAATTAGAATCTAGCCAACAAACATTATGGAGCCCTATGGTTCTAAATGGTGATGGTTTTGGGGTTTTAGCTAATCACTCCTTAGTGATGGCCAATTACATTTCACGTGCCAATGCCGCATTAATTGATTTAAATGAACTACTAAGGAAAGGGTAATAATAATGAGAAAAACAATAATAGCAGCGGGTATAGCTTCACTGCTTAGTGCAAGCGTTCAAGCCGATACACTTTTAGGTTTATATATAGGTGGTCAGATTTGGGATGCAGAAACAACGGGAAGTATAGGTGAATTGAATTCGACATCAGGAGAGGTTGTTTCACAACAGTTTAATTTTGATGATGAACAGCAAGGCAACTTTTATATTGCTCTTGAGCACCCAATTCCATTAATTCCAAATATTAGAATTTCATCAACTACATTAGATACTGGTGGACAAACAGAAATTACAGAAAGTGCTTTTTCATTTGGTGATATAGCGTACCCTGCAGGCACTACTGTAGATACCGTTTTTGATGTGAGTTATATCGATTATACCTTCTATTATGAAGTTCTTGATAATGACCTCCTTACTTTTGATCTTGGCCTAACTGCTCGTGATATTGATGGTAATCTTAGCGTCAATGATAATATTGGTGTGATAGCTATTTCTGAAGAAGAATTTTCAGCGGTAGTGCCTATGCTTTATAGCTCAGTCATTATTGGTTTACCTTTTACTGGCTTTAATGTTTTTGCAAATGGAAACTACACTGGTTATGACGACAGTAGTATTTATGACTTTCAAGTCGGCGTTAGTTATGCAGTACTAGATAATATTGCAGTCGATTTAGATGTCGAATTAGGTTACAAAGTCGTGAAAATGGACATTGAAGATATTGATGACATTTATGCTGATATGGAATTTAAAGGTATATTTGCTGGCGCAACAGTACATTTTTAAACTAGGTAATACGTAAGTGTTTACAAAATCCCTGATAGGTTAATTACCTACAGGGATTTTTCATTTCTACGATGGACTTAAATTCTTATGGCTCGTTGATAACGCTGGTATAAAATCTCAACGCGTTCTACATATACTTTGGTTTCAGCAAAAGGGGGAATGCCTGAATATTTTTTTACTGCACCTTCCCCTGCATTATAGGCAGCAGCAGCTAATCGATTACTACCGTTATATACCTTTAGTAAATGTGCTAAATGCTTTACGCCGCCA
>JAWUXK010000076.1:0-32007 GCA_034111385.1 Colwellia sp.
CTGAAAAATCTGATTTAAATTATAATAATCCTTCGTCTAAGTTATTTAGACAAAATAAAATGGAAGAAAAACATGTCAAAACGTGAAGTAGTATTTTTAAGTGGTGTACGCTCTGCAATTGCAGATTTTGGTGGCTCATTAAAAGGAATAGCACCAACAGATCTTGCAGGTCAAGTAGTTGCAGAAGCGGTTAAACGCTCGGGTGCAAATAGTGAAGATTTTGGCCATTGTGTTATCGGTAACGTAGTTCATACTGACCGTCGCGATATGTATATGAGTAGAGCTGCGGCTTTAAATGGTGGGTTACCAGAGTCGACTCCAGCTTTAACAGTAAACCGCTTATGTGGTTCAGGATTACAAGCTATCATTTCTGCAGCGCAATTAGTATTACTTGACGATTGTGACTTAGCAGTGGCGGGTGGTGCTGAATCTATGACACGTGCTCCTTATTGGAGTCCATCAGCACGTTTTGGTAGCAAAATGGGTGATACACAATTTGTTGACCCGATGGTTGGTGCGTTAACATGTCCAATCACGAATACTCATATGGGTATTACTGCTGAAAATGTTGCAGAAAAATGGGGAGTAACTCGTGAAGAGCAAGATGCTGCCGCTGTAGAATCACATAATAGAGCACAGCGTGCTACTGAAGAAGGTCGCTTTACTGACCAAATAGTTCCTATTGAATTAAAGTCACGTAAAGGCGTAGTACAATATACTACCGATGAGCATATTCGTTTTGACTGTACTAGTGCTGATATGGCTAAACTTCGCCCTGCATTTAAAAAAGATGGTTCAGTAACTGCCGGTAACGCTTCGGGTATCAATGACGCTGCTGCTATGGTTGTTATGGCTGATAGTGAATACGCTAAAGCAAATGGTTTAAAGCCTATTGCTAAATTAGTCGGTTATGCTTTTGCTGGTGTTGCACCAGAAATTATGGGCATCGGACCTACACCTGCAGTACATAAATTACTTGAAAAAACAGGTATTAATAAAGATGATATTGATGTTTGGGAAGTCAACGAAGCTTTCGCTTCTCAAGCACTAGCAGTATGTCGCGATTTAGAATTAGACATGTCAAAAGTTAACCCTAATGGTTCAGGCATTTCTTTAGGTCACCCAATTGGCGCAACAGGTGCTTTAATTACCGTTAAAGCAATCCATGAGTTACATCGTGTTCAAGGAAAATACGCAGTTATTACTATGTGTATTGGTGGTGGTCAGGGTATCGCTGCTTTAATTGAGCGTGTATAAACGACGATGAAAGTATAAATAAAACTACTTTGACTGTAATTTTACATTTAAAGTAGTCTTATTATACAAATGCTTATCAGTGGTAATACTGATAAGCATTTTTTATATCTTCTACTATAGAAGCGCATTAAAACGTTGGAACCCCTTATCCAGATCTTCAATTAAATCATCAACATCTTCTAAACCAATATGTAAACGAATTAATGGAAATTCCGCTGTCCACTTTGTTGCACTACGGATTGAATCTACACTTGTCATACCTAAAATCAACGACTCAAACCCTCCCCATGAATACCCCATTTTAAAGTGAGATAACCCATCAAGAAATGCAGTTAATGCAGCTCTATTGCCACAATTTAAAGTAAAAGAAAATAAACCATTAGAACCGGTAAAATCACGTTTAAAAAACTCATGTCCCGGACAAGATTCAAATGCAGGATGTAAAATAGTATCAACTTCAGGTCGTTCTTTTAACCAGTTAGCTACTTTTATCGCACTTTGTTCATGTTGCTTTAAACGTACACCAATTGTTCGAATACCACGTAGGGCAAGATACAGATCATCAGGTGAAGTACATTGTCCCATTAAATAACTATTATCACGCAATTGTGGCCAGTATTTTTCTGTTGCCGTTGCTGTGCCTAACATAACGTCTGAATGACCCACAATATACTTAGTCGCGGCTTGTACGCTAATATCAACGCCATAGTCAAATGGCTTAAAGTTAATACCTGCTCCCCAGGTATTATCTAGCATGACAATACAGTCATGCTTATGGGCAATAGCACTAATAGTGGGAACATCTTGCACTTCCATGGTAATAGAGCCAGGAGACTCTAAAAAGACCATAACCGTATTAGGTTGAATCAATGCTTCAATGCCTGCACCAATTAATGGGTCGTAATACGTTGTTTCAACGCCCATTTTAGCAAGAATTTTATCGCAATAATCTCGTGTAGGCTCATAAGTACTATCGACCATTAAGATGTGATCACCACTTTTTACAAAAGAAATTATCGCATTGGTTATCGCTGCAGTACCTGAAGGATAAAGTGCACAGCCTGCTCCCCCTTCCAGCTCAGTCATAGCATCACTAAAAGCAAATGATGTTGTTGTGCCACGTCTGCCATATACCATCGTTTGGTTAAAACGGTTTTTTAAGGCATTATTCATTTCTGCAACCGTGTTAAACACCACGGTAGAAGCACGAGTAACACTTGGGTTCACTACGCCGTTAGTCCATTTATCTTTACGACCTGCGGTAACAATTTTAGTATCTTGTTTCATTTGTTTTGAAGCCTTTTTTTGCTTTTTCTCTTAATAGCCAAACTGGCTATCTAGCCATCTAAAATATATCACTCTTTATACATTGAAATGAATTTTCTTTCATCCGTTATCTTATTAAAATATAAAATAACTTATAGAAGGACTAAGGTATGTTGATAAATTTTCACATAGAAAGGAGGTTAGCGTGTTTTATTGAAATTCACTCGGTAGTTTTATAGCGATCGATTTGAATATTAAAAACTGAACAATCCTTAGTAGATAAACTACAAGTTAAGCCAAACAATAAAACCTATCCAACTAATCGCTAATAATACCCAAGGTAATCGGTTATCATCTGATTTAGCCACTTCAATAATTTCAGGTTTATCGGCTATAGTTTTTAATTTTTCTTTTCGCGATTTATCTCGTTCACGTGCTTTTTTGTTCTGTTGTTTCTTATATTCAGCAATACCTTTTTCTATCCCTTGAGAGATAAGTTTAGTCTGCTCTTTTGTTTGATTTGGGCGTTGGGTACTTTTTGCCACTTTCATCGCTTGTTCTTGTATTTGTGCTGATACTTTATTCATATAAAAATTGTTAACTCGTCTCTAAAAATGATGTTGTTCAAGTGACATAATATAGATTTTCATCAAATAATATAGACACCAAAACCATCATCTTTTAATTGCTCAACGTAAAGCTGCGCAAATTCTATTGCTCCAAAATGATGCTTGATAGCTCTTCGAAGTGGTAGCTTAACGTGCTCAAGTTCAGGCTTTCGGCTGTTAACCAAGTATAACCAAGTGTCTACAAGCATAACAGGTGGGTATTTTTTCATAACGTCATCATCCTTAATGTGTAATTACATCACTATAGAACACTTAATGGAAAATGTGAATCTGGTAGCGTTGACTAGATGATACTAAGGTAGTGTTACATTTTTTTGACTGGTGTTAAAAATAAAAAAATACATTTAAAAACGGTGAGTTACACAATAATTTCATCATAAACCGTTAAAATAAATTAATTTGCTTACTTACAATGACTTCAAAAGATTTTCCAATGAAGGGCAATACATCATCGGCTATTGGTTTAATTTGTTTTTCAATATAGTGCTCATAGTCAAGATTACCTGTTGATAGTTCTATTGGCATAACACCATTTAGCGTCATAACATATTCAATCTTGCTGCCTTTTCTGTACTTTGCTTTCAGCCCTGAATCCAATAACGCTTTATTGGCAATTAAACACGCTTTTATATGAGGTGGTGTATTAACGTAGTCCTCAAGATTTCTTCTGATTTTTTTCATGTAAATAAGTTTATTATTATATATACCACTTTTAATTTCACGCACCGTAGTGAGAATGTACTCTTCAACAGGTAAATCATTAAATATGAGTCTGAATAACTCTTGCTGGAAAACTTTACTTACCTGTGTCCAATCACTTCTGACCGTTTCTAACCCTTTAAAAACCAGTTTTCCTTCACTTAAACCTACATACCTTTTCTTTGTACCGACTTTTTGTCCATTGATAGCATCTTGCCCGCGAATAGTAGGCATTAAAAACTTGGTGAAATGCGTTTCAAATTCAATCTCTAAATAACAATCCAAAGCCAATTCTTCATTTAGATACTGTTGACATTTTTTATTAATAAAATCCTGTAAATCATTACCTAATTCTTTACTTTGTGCCAACGATTGCTTATGTCCAACATGAACAAAAATAGAATCCGTATCACCATAAATAACCCTGTATCCTTTCGTTTCAATCCAGGATTTGGTCATTTTTAAAATTTCATGGCTACGCTTGGTGATAGAGCCAGATAATCGCGGATCGAAAAAGCGACAACCCGTAGAGCCTAATACACCATAAAAACTATTCATAATAATTTTAATTGCTTGTGATAAGGCCGCATTTTTTTGCTGTTTCGCTTTATCACGCTCTTGCCAAAGAGAAGTGATAATATCAGGTAAAAAGTGCTTCTTTCTTGAAAAATAGGCACCGTCAAAACCCGGTATACAGCGGTCACTTTTTTGTTCTACTTCAGCTAAATTTTCTTTTATTCCTTCGATAAGTCCCATAGGGTCTATTTTAAAACTACGAATAATACTTGGATAAAGTGACTTAAAATCAAGTACTAAAACATTATCGTAAAGCCCAGGAATTGAGTCCATAACATAACCACCAGGAGAGATAAGATCAGACTCACCATCCCCCATATTAGGGGCAACATAACCACTTCGATGTAACTTTGGTAAATACAAATTAGTAAAAGCGGCCACAGAGCCACCTATTCTATCAATGGCAAGTCCTGTTAATTGTGCACGTAATTGAGCAAATTCTAATAGTTGAGTTTTCTCAAATATCAACCAAACTAAACGGCAATCTTCTAGGTTATAAGCAGCCAATGCTGGTTTATCATGATTAAAGTTATGGGTAATCTCAGCAACCCTACTTTCTGGCGTTGAACTAGACGAACTATCTATTTTTTTACCAATGCCTAATAATGTATTGGCGACATTATCAAGTGAAAAACTGGGAAAGCTATAAGTGGCCGTTTTTAGCAAATCTATACCATCAAGTACCACACGCCCTGCTATTTCAATAAAAACTTGTTCGGTATTATTATTATTTTTTCGCCAACGAGGTGCACTGCCATCTCGACCAATAGCAAATTTAATATTGTGTAAATCCATCCGCTTTTGTAATAAGCGAAAGTCGAAATTAATAACGTTCCAGCCAATAAAAATATCAGCATCAATACTTGATACTTGCTTAATTAATTCAATTAAAAGCTGTTTTTCATCATTAACCCAAACAATATAATCGTTAGAATCCGCTTGTGGCTCACCAATCATTAATACGCGTTTAAGCTCACCTTCAGCGCCAATAACTCTTTTATTATTCGCATAAAGCCCAATTGAATAAAGCTCTCCGGCCATTGAACATTCAATATCAAGCGATAGCATAGACAATACAAGCGTTGACTTTTCGGCTGACACTTTGCATTTGGCCTGTTTAACACAGTCAATATTGGATAAGGACTGCCTGTCACCAATAAAATCAATATCCGAGGTAATAAAACGTTCCATCAAATATCGGTCATCAGGGCGTATATCATCTTCATAACATTTTATATTGGCGAGCTTTAAGCATTCACGAGCTCGGTAAAATTGACTTAACGCTTGAAAGTAGAAACCATGCACCGTTTGTTGACCAAACGTTTTTAAAGCTAAGCGTTGTTGTTTAACAAGGTGAAGTCCCTCTTCTTGTAATAACTTCTCTGCGGAGTCTGCTTGGTGCTCTTCAACAAAAAAAACAGTTAACTCATTATCAACAATTAGCTTTTTAGTGCCATGTGCAGTTTTTAGCCACAAGATGATTTGTAACCTATTACCTTGATCTTTAGCTTGACGAGTTAATAGAAAACCATTTTCTAATTGCAGTGTCGTTGTTGGCATATAAATAGATGTTATCTGTAAAATTTTTTGGCTAGTTTGTATATATAAAACTAAAACCTGTTAATATATACAGCAGTGTACTTTATTCTTTAACCTTTGGAAACTTCCGTTAAATGTTAACCGACAAGTTAAAACAAGTGATCCGCCAAGCATATAAAGCAATCGGTGAAAACTTAAACAATTTTAACCCTCGTAAGCAGCAAACCTATCTAATTGCTGAAATCGCAAAAACATTATCCGGCGAATATAGTAAAGATAGAAAAATTATTACGATTGAAGCGGGCACAGGCACTGGTAAATCATTAGCTTATAGTTTGGGTGCGATTCCTTTGGCTTTAGCACGCGACAAAAAAGTGTGTATTTCTACCGCTACGGTGGCATTACAAGAGCAATTAGTCGATAAAGACTTACCTTTTTTAAAGAAAAAATCAGGTCTTAAATTCGACTTTACGTTAGCCAAAGGCCGACAACGCTATGTTTGTCGCCAAAAACTCACGCAAGCCGTTTCACATAATTCTGATTCTCCACAAGTAGGTTTCACTTTCGCTGAAAAACCAAAAGCAAGCGACATCCGCACGTTAAATGCTATGCATAAAGCATTAACTGATGGCACTTGGTTAGGCGATATTGATTCATGGAAAACCCAACTGCCTCACCATATATGGTCACAGGTACAAAGCGATAAGCACAGTTGTTTAAAGGGAATGAGTGAGCATAACCATTGTCCGTTTCATAAAGCGCGTGAAACGATGGATCAAGCCCACGTTTTAGTGGTAAACCATAGTTTATTATTAGCCGATTTAGAGCTAGGTGGCGGTAGGATCTTATCAGCACCTGACGAAACCTATTATATTATTGATGAAGCTCATCATCTCCCGAAAGTTACCCGCGATCACTCAAGTGCAAGTATCACCTTACGTGGCGCCATAGATTGGATAACTAAGCTCAGAGATACCGGTGATAAAATGGCAAAACTCATTAAATCACAACGGGCTATTTCTCCCGCGTTAAAGTTGAGTGATGATTGCCAAGACTTATTAATGGAAATGCAAAAAGTACTCACTTTTATTGAAAATAATGCCAGCCTTTATTTCGCTGAAAGTCAGCAAAGTAATTCGTTTAAAGGTAACAACAAAAATGATGAACAAGTATATCGTTTTGACAATGGTATTATCCCAAAAACATTAAAAAACTGGGCAGAGGATATTCATGAACTAAGTAAAAAATCACTCAGCCATTTAAATAAATTATATAGCGCATTGATCGAATCAGTAAAAGATGGCGATACAAAAATGTACTTAGCTGAGCCAGTATTAGGTGAAGCTGGCTTTATGTTACAACGATTAGAAAATTTAACAGCGCTTTGGCACATGTATGCTAAAACTGATAGTGAAAAAGCAGCCCCTATGGCACGCTGGCTACAAAAACAAACACCAAGTAAAGGCAATGCCCGTCAAGATTATTTACTCTGTGCTTCCCCTATAGAAGTGGGCTTTACATTAGAGGATAAACTATGGAGCCAATGCGAAGGTGCAGTATTGTGTTCAGCAACATTGCTTGCACTAAACTCATTTGATCATTTCCGTTTTCAAGCGGGTTTAAAAAATAATGACGGTAGCCAATATCAACAAGTCACCTCTCCTTTTGACTACCAAAATAATGCACAACTAGTTGTTGCCAACATGACTAATGAGCCTAGTGCAACTGAGTTTACTGACGAGCTAATTGAAAAACTACCAAAATACCTAGAGCAAGGTAATGCCAGTCTTGTATTATTTTCATCTTATTGGCAAATGGAGAAAGTAGCACAAGCACTACGTGAAGAACATAAACTCGACATTGTGGTACAAGGAGAGCATTCTCGCCAACATATCATTGAAAACCATAAAAAACGTTGTGACGCTAATAAAGAAAGCATTATCTTTGGTACGCAAAGTTTTTCAGAAGGGTTAGATTTGCCGGGGAAATATTTAACGAATTTAATTATCACCAAGCTCCCTTTCTCTGTTCCCACATCGCCTGTTGAACAAGCTCAAGCTGAATACGTTACTGCCAAAGGTGGCAACCCATTTATGACATTATCAGTACCTGACACCTCAAAAAAATTGGTACAAGCTTGTGGCAGATTACTACGTAATGAATTAGATGAAGGCGTGATCACGTTAATGGATAAACGAGTAGTGACAAAGCGTTACGGTAAACAACTACTTGATTCTCTACCACCATTTGAGCGGGTTATTGAAAGATAAAATTGGCGAAATATATTCAGTTAAGTGATAGCAGTTCATCAACGCCAAAGCTTAATTACAACAAGTGACTAAGCTTTAGCTTTGAATTAACCTATTTATTCTCCATTGGGCTTTGGTAAATACCTCCTGATATAACGCAAATACAACATAAAACCCTTCAGCTCATCCAACCTCTAATTCCCATTTATTCCGAGGTTGCCAAAGGTTAGTTGTTATTAGCCACTTGGTTATTATCTACTGACGATGGCGTATGTAGTTTCAACACTACACGACGGTCATAAAAACTGACTTCACGCTCACTATTAGCCACCACAGGTGACTCTTCACCAAAAGCAAACGTCGCTATTTGTTGTTCATCTACGCCTTGCGCCATCAACAAGGTTCTCACCGATTCAACTCTAGCTTGTGATAAGGTTTGATTAAGTGATTGCTCACCCGTTAAATCAGTATATCCCGACAAATCAACTTTCATCGCAGGTGAGGCATTTAGTATTTGTGCTAGCGCTGCCACTTGTTCTTGATAATGCGGCGCAATATCACTCGAGCCTGTAGAAAACTGTAAGCTCATTAATAGGTTATCTGCTTGTAATTGACCCGTTTCATTTTGTTGCTTTTCCAACGCAACTAACTGTTGCTGATATGATGTTTCTAAACGTTGTAATTTGGCTTGATATTGACTTTCCACTTGCTCATTAGATAATTGCTTTTGTTTTTCCTTCGCTAAGGCTACATTTAATTCATCATTTTGATCGTTAATATTTATAAACTTGGCAATGAACACTCCACCTATTCCTGCTACAAAAGCACCTATAGGTCCTGCAGTAATGGCGCCAATAACAGCTCCTGTGCCAAAACCAATATTTTCATTTTTCACTTCGTTTTGGTGTTTTGTTTCTGGTTTTAAGCTAATGTCTGCTGCATTAACTGAACTACTTGCTACAGCGGCCATAATCACTGTGGTTAATATTAATTTTTTTCCTGTCATTTTATTTTGAGTATATTGAATTGCATTTTTCATAGTATTTTCCTTGCCTATATAGTTTGTGTTAAATAGTGTTTTTAAATAGATGTTGTTGACAGGTGTTATTAAACCGTAACAATAAGGCACTCCTGTGCCCAAATAAGGGCAAATAAATGAGCAATTGTGGCAACAATATGGCAATTTAAAAAATTAAGCGCGTTAACGGGTAAAGTTAGATATAGTCAGGATATGAGCAGGTAACGAGTGTTGGTTTTAAGTTATCGAGTCAATCCAGATATTCATAAGTGAACATAAATGACAAAAAGAATTGCCATCGTTGAAGATGAAGCGGCTATAAGAGAAAACTATGCTGATGTATTGCGTAGTCAGGGGTATCAAGTACAAACGTATGCCAACCGCTCGACAGCAACCCAAGCGTTTAATCTGCGTTTACCCAATCTAGTGATTCTAGACATAGGTTTAAATGAAGAATATGACGGTGGTTTTTTACTTTGTCAGCAACTTAGAGCTAAATCGGCTACTTTACCTATTATATTTCTAACCGCACGTGACAATGATTTTGATACCGTATCTGGCTTACGAATCGGCGCTGATGATTATTTAACTAAAGATATTAGCTTGCCTCATTTAACCGCACGAATATCCGCATTATTTCGTCGCCAAGAAGCACTAAAACAACCCATTAATGATGAGCATATTACCCATTCAGGCGCCTTAACAGTAGATAGCCAACGTATGAGTGTTACTTGGCAAAACAAGTCCATTGATTTAACCATCACTGAGTTTTGGTTAGTTCATGCCTTAGCGAAACATCCCGGCCATGTTAAAAACCGCACACAACTAATGAGTGATTCAAAAATATTTGTTGATGACAGTACCATCACGTCACATATAAAACGGATACGTAAAAAATTTATGCTAAACGACAATGACTTTGACTGTATTGAAACTGTTTATGGCATGGGTTATCGCTGGATATGCGCTCCAAAAACAACAAGTAATGACGCCTAAAATGGTTAGCGATAAACGTTTTAAACTGCGTTTTGGTCTTAGATCTAAGCTGTTTTTGCTTTCAAGCTTTCTCTTTATTATTCCTTGGTTTGGCTATCAATACGTTTGGGAGATGGAGAAATATTTACGTTTTGGACAAGAGCAAACATTGGTTGGTACTGCACGTGCATTAGCAACCGCTTTACATGAACGTGAGAACCTATTTAATAATCAAGCAAGCTATTTACCTAATGTAGAGCATGGTAAAGATCTTTATGGCTATAAACTCATGCAACCAGTGCAACTAGACGGTTTACATAGCGATTGGCCTGATTTTAATCAAAGAACCCATTTCTATCACCATCAACAGCAATTATTTGCTACTGAGCCATTAAGTCTTAACTTTAAAGCGAGTGTAGGTAAATACGATAATTATTTATATTTGTTTTTTCAGGTTGTTGATAACCAAGTTATCTTTCGTGGTAAAAATAACCGTAGTATCACTAATAACGATTATTTGGCCCTTTCTTTTAGTGATAGTAACAATCAGTTAAATCGCTTTATTATCAGTAATAAAAAATCGGGTTGGATTTCTGCTTTTTCTATCGCTGATGATAAAAATATACCTGAGCCTGCTCCACACATTCAAGGCAACTGGCTACTAACTCCACAAGGATATAATGTTGAGTTAAGAGTGCCACTGAATAACTTAGGCGATAATATTGCTTTTGCTTTTTTTGATGTAGATAAAGCTGATGGCGAAGCAATTTCAGCTATCGGCTCAGCCGATCCAGCTAACGCTGAAAGTTTAGGGACAATAGTTGTGCCCTCTCCCGAAATTGAACGCATTGTCAAAGGAATGCATTACACTAATTCCAGTATTTGGGTAGTGGATCAACACCATAGAATGTTAGCAAGTGCGGGGTCACTAAAATCAGCCAATGGTGTCTGGAATGTAAAAGAAAAAAAACTCAATGAAGATGAAAGAAATAGTCTTTGGTATCAGTTTAAGCAACAAGTACTATTGCCGCTGTATTATCAAGTGCTCACTAAACCGTCAACAGACTTTATCGACCAACTCTATGATGAACAATACTTAAAGGGATCGCATATTGCTAAAGCGTTAACGGGAAAAGCAACCTCTCAATGGCGATTAACAACCGACAAAAAAGCCCTAATACTTTCTGCTGCCCACCCTATTTTCATTAACAACCAAGTACACGGGGCTGTTATTGTTGAAGAGACTACCAACGGTATCCGCACCATAAGAAACCAAGCATTAGAAAAGTTATTTACCGTTATTTTAGCCATCATGAGTTTAGGCGCATTAGCTTTTAGCTTATTTGCTTCACGCATTTCATCACGTATTCGACAGCTATCCAATCAAGCAGAGTTAGCTATTGATAAACAAGGTAGAATTATTGGCCAAATGAAAGCATCTAACAGCAATGATGAAATAGGCGACTTATCTCGCAGCTTTACCACCGCAGTTAACCGCTTAAGTGAATACAATTACTATTTAGAGAATATGTCATCTCGTTTGTCTCATGAGTTAAGAACCCCCATTGCAGTAGTGAAAACATCATTAGAGAATTTAAGTTTACAAACAGAACAGCAAACCAAAACCGATAAAAATATCAGCCCTTATATTGAAAGGGCTCAAACAGGAATAAACACCTTAAACTTGATTCTCACCAATATGAGTGAAGCAACTCGTCTTGAACAAATGTTATCAACAACAGAAAAAATAGATTTTGATTTTAATCAGCTTATTAACGGCTGCATTTTAGGCTATCAGCAAATCTACCCAAAAATACAATTTACCTTTCAAAGCAACTTAGAAAATTCAAAAACAAAACCATTTATTTTACATGGCTCACCAGAGCATATAGTGCAGTTGATTGATAAAGTAATTAGTAACAGCGTTGAGTTTAGTGCAGACAATATAATCACTATTGAGTTACAAGAAAACAGTCATAGTGCTGAACTGTTTATTAGTAATAATGGTATTTTATTACCAGAGCAACTCAGCGACAGTTTATTTGACTCTATGGTCTCATTGCGTCATAAAAAGTCACAGGAAGACGGTAAGAAAAGTGTGCCTCACCTTGGTTTAGGCTTGTATATTTCACGTTTAATTTGCCAGTTTCATCAAGGAAAAATCAGCGCGTACAATCATCAAAACCCCAATGGGGTTACCGTGCATATAAGCTTGCCTACCAATGTCTAATAGCACCTTTTTTTGTCTAATGTTTATACTGTTAAACGTAATTTACTTAAAGTTGTTGGCTTAAATAAACGTTAAGAGAGTAAATTAAGTAATCCTCTTTTTCAGTTAAGGTGTAGACATTATATTAATTAACAAAATAACGAGTAAACACCTTAAGGGTGATATCTTTGGTGGCTTAACCGCCGCAGTTATAGCGCTGCCCTTAGCTTTAGCATTTGGTGTTTCATCAGGTGCTGGTGCAATAGCAGGTGTTTACGGTGCCATTTTTGTTGGATTTTTTGCTGCATTATTTGGCGGAACAGCCACACAAATATCAGGACCTACAGGCCCGATGAGTGTGGTCATGGCATTAGTATTAACCCAGCTCATAGGAAGCCATCCTGATACTGGTTTAGTATTAGCCTTCACCTGCGTAATATTAGCTGGCTTATTTCAAATACTATTTGGGTTACTTAAGTTAGGGAAATACTTTGTTATGGTTCCCTACCCTGTTATTTCTGGCTTTATGACAGGTATTGGCATTATCATTATTTTGCTGCAAATAGCCCCCTTATTAGGTACCCCTAGCTATAGTAATGCATTAGATTCGCTAACAAATATTCCCAACGCTTTTAATCAACAAAATACTGTTGCGACAATTCTTGGATTAATCACACTTTTTATCATGATATATTGGCCTGAAAAATGGGCTAAAGTAATTCCGCCATCACTGTTTGCATTAATCACATTAACCATCATCAGCTCAACATTTTTTATGCAGCAAGGTATTCCCATTATCGGTGAAATACCGACAGGTTTTCCTAACTTAATCATGCCTAGCTTATCCCTAGATACCCTTTATCAAATAAGTTATTTTGCTTTTTTATTAGCGGTTTTAGGGGCTATTGACTCATTACTCACTTCAATGGTTGCAGATACCATGACTGAGAGTCACCACAATAGTGATAAAGAACTGATAGGCCAAGGAATAGCGAATACTATTGCGGGATTTTTTGGAGCATTACCGGGTGCAGGAGCAACCATGCGCACCGCGATTAATATTCGTGCAGGCGGCAAAACAGCGCTGTCTGGCATTGTGCATTCCATTACCTTATTAGCCGTGCTTCTTTGGGCAGGAGACTACGCACAATATATTCCCCATACTGTACTTGCTGGTATGCTAATTAAAGTGGGTCTTGATATTATCGACTGGCGTTTTATTGTTCAGATAAAAAAAGTTGGCCTATTTTCAGCGTGTTTAATGCTAATGGTATTATTACTAACCGTTTTTGTTGATTTAATTACTGCTGTGTTAGTGGGTATGTTTATCGCAAATTTAGTCACCTTAGATCGCTTAACTGATATTCAACTTGATAGCATAACCTTTATACAAGGTGATGAATTAATCAATGAGGTTTCATCAAATAACATGGATTTACCGTTAACGGATGAGATACAAAAACATCTTAGTGAAAAACTGCAACACACACTGTTGTTAGCGATTGACGGTCCAGTTAGCTTTGCTGTTTCCCGCGAACTATCTCGCCGATTCACTGAAAACTTAACCTTTACCACATTAGTAATAGACTTATCGCAAGCTAAATTAATAGGAACTACAACCGCATTAATGATCGTTGACCTTATCGAGCGTACTACAGGAAATAATAAAACCGTATTGGTTATCACCGATAATGACAAAATTAACAATTCACTACATAAATTGTCTTTAGACACGTTATTGGATACAAAATATCACTTCAGTAACAGGGAACAAGCGCTAAAAACTATCATTTAAATAGGTAGTTAACCCTAGAAAAAGGTTCTATAGCATTATTTATCTTCGTAAATGTTGATATAAACACTTATTTTCAATAATAATGAATTTTTCCTAGACATAATCGTAGTATTTAATACAATCACGCATCTTATCAATTTTGATAGATTTCGCTTTAAATTTAATTATCGTCCTGGAGAAAAGAAATGAATGTTGATCAACATATCAAAGTAGCACAATGGCACTTAGAACAAGCTCGTTTACACAATGTAAGTGATCACGCTTGTGGTTGTCCTGCTAACAAGCATGACCAAAAAGCAATCGATGCTGTTGAAGCTGGTTTAATCGTTGAAGAAAAAGCTTGTTCTTTAGATGCTAAATAAGCACTTGCTTAATTAAAATCTGTATTAAAGTACTGCACTTTATTACTAAAGAAATTTAAAAAGAGTGATGACAATACTATTGTCCTCACTCTTTTTTTATGCTCTAAGTTATTACCATTACTCGCAATTTTATTCATTAACCTGATGCTGATATTTATCTAGTGAACCTAAATATTACGTGAGGATCTTCTTATTTAAACTGTATGGTATAATGGCTAGTAATACTATTTGAACAATCAGAGATTCCACCGCGCGATGTCCTTAACTAACACCACAGAACGTAACTTATTTTCATACCCTAAATATTGGGCAGAATCATATGGTACTTCGCCTTTTTTACCTATGTCACGTAAAGAAATGGATCAACTTGGCTGGGATAGCTGCGACATAATTTTAGTCACCGGTGATGCTTATGTTGATCACCCTAGCTTTGGTATGGCTGTCATTGGCCGTATGCTTGAAGCACAAGGTTTTCGTGTTGGCATTATTGCTCAACCTAATTGGCATTCGAAAGATGCTTTTATGCAATTAGGGAAACCCAATTTATACTTTGGTGTTACGGCGGGCAATATGGACTCAATGATTAATCGTTATACCGCAGAACGCCGTATGCGTCATGACGATGCATATACGCCAAACGATGAAGGTGGCAAACGACCTGATCGCGCGGTAACCGCTTATACCCAACGCTGTAAAGAAGCCTATAAAGGTGTACCCGTTATTATTGGCGGTATAGAAGCAAGTTTAAGACGAATAGCCCATTATGATTATTGGTCGGATAAAGTTCGCCGCTCAGTCTTGTTTGATTCCAAAGCAGATTTACTAGTTTATGGAAATGCTGAACGCCCATTAATTGAAATATCACATCGTATTGCCCGTGGTGATGATATAAAAACAATTACCGATGTCCGTGGTAGCGCCTTTTTAACAAAGCAAGCGCTCCCCGGCTGGAAAGGCATCGATTCTCGTAACATTGATAAGCCAGGAAAAATAGATCCAATCCCAAGCCCTTATCAAGACATGACCGAAAAATGTGATAGCGCATCCGATGATAAGAATGCTCCACCAGAAAGCGATATAACTAAAACAGCACAAGTGATTGAGATTTCAACTTATGAAAATAAAACGATAACGCGTCAAAATAAAAGCTGGAAAGATAAATTAAAGCCTTGGGAAACTACTTATATTAATTTACCAACGTTTGAACAAGTAAAAGATAACAAGGCGTTGTATGCACACGCTTCCCGTATTTTTCATCAAGAAGTCAACCCCACATCAGCTAAGCCATTAATGCAAAAGCATGGTGATCGTGCTATTTGGTTAAACCCTCCTGCTAAGCCTTTAGAAGAAGATGAAATGGACGGAGTATTCGGATTACCCTATGCACGAGTCCCGCACCCAAGTTACGGAAAAGCTAAGATACCCGCTTACGATATGATCAAAACCTCGATTAATATCATGAGGGGATGCTTTGGGGGCTGTACGTTTTGTAGTATAACTGAGCATGAAGGTCGTATTATACAAAGCCGTTCACAACAATCTATTCTTGATGAAATTGAAGATATTAAAGAAAAAGTGCCAGGCTTTACTGGTGTAATTTCTGATCTCGGCGGCCCTACTGCCAACATGTACAAGTTACGTTGTAAAAGCGAGAAAGCTGAAGCAACTTGCCGTAAACCTTCTTGTGTTTGGCCTACCATATGTGGCCACTTAGATACTGACCATACACCAACAATTGAGCTTTACCGTGCTGCACGTAATGTTAAAGGCATTAAAAAAGTATTGATTGCTTCAGGTGTTCGATACGACTTAGCCATAGAAGATCCTGACTACGTCAAAGAATTAGCAACCCACCATGTTGGCGGCTATTTAAAAATTGCGCCTGAGCATACTGAAGAAGGCCCATTAAATAAAATGATGAAGCCTGGCATGGGCAGTTACAATAAATTTAAAGAGTTATTTGAGCATTATTCTAAATTGGCGGGTAAAAAGCAGTATTTAATTCCGTACTTTATTTCTGCTCACCCGGGCACAACCGATATGGACATGGTCAACCTAGCACTTTGGTTAAAAGAGAATGATTTCAAACTAGATCAAGTACAAAACTTTTATCCATCACCATTAGCCAATGCGACTACTTTATACCATACCGAAATAGATTCATTGCGTAATGTAAATAAAAGAAGCGATACTGTTACCGTACCTAAAGGCACCATACAACGCCGTTTGCACAAAGCAATATTACGCTATCATGATCCTGCCAATTGGCCGATTATTCGCGAAGCTTTGACAAAGATGGGGCTAGCGAAAAAACTAATTGGTAATAAACCAAGTTGCTTAGTCCCTGAAGAAACGCGTGGTGAAAGTGAAAAACGCCATTATAAAAATAATGGTAAAGGTAAAAACAATGCTACCGGTAATAAAACATCACCGGGTCAAAAAAGAAGTCAATCAGGCTATGGTAAAAAACCAGCTAAAGGTAAGCAAGGTTTAACCCGCTTTACTGATGATCAGTTTAAACGAAAGTCTAAATAACGATTTAATTAAGTGTAGATAACATTTGAATTGAAGTACTTAACAGATTTTGGTTAATCAATTAAGACTTGTGTGAATGTATTGATATAAAGCGACTAAATAGCATAAATAACCCAATAAAAAAGGTTGCCAATGGCAACCTTTTTTTATTTGGATATGAACTAAACTAAATAATATCTATTTAGGTAATTTAAATGTCCAAATACTACCACCTTGGTTTAAGTGCTTAATACGTTTAGCAACATCGCCACCCCATAAAGGTACAGCGCCACCCCAACCAGATAATACTGAGATGTATTGCTCACCGTCCATTTCCCATGTTACTGGAGAACCAACGATACCTGAACCAGTATTGAATTTGTATTCAACATCGCCTGATTTAGCATTTAAGCCTAATAAGTAGCCTTCAGGGTTACCGATAAATACTAAGTTACCTGCAGTTGCTAAAACACCACCCCATAATGGAGAGTAGTTTTTGTAACGCCAAGCTTCTTTACCCGTTTTAGGGTCCATCGCTCTTAACACACCAATGTAGTCATCGTTGTTAGCAACGATAGTAAAACCAGCACCTAAGTAAGCTGAGCCTTTTTTATAAGCAGTTGGTTCGTTCCAAATATCCATTGACCATTCGTTTGAAGGTACATAGAACAATTCAGTATCTTTACTGTAAGCCATTGGCATCCAGTTTTTACCGCCTAAGAAAGATGGGGTTGCTTTAACCATTTTACCTTTTTTACCATCTTTAGAATCAGCAGGGTTACCTGGTCTGTTGCTATCGATATAAAGAGGACGACCTTTCTCATCTAGACCAGAAGCCCAAGAGATTTCATCTACAAAAGGGAAGCCTCGAATGAAATCACCATTTTCACGGTTAAGTACATACATGAAACCGTTACGGTCAGCAGTAGCGGCAGCTTTTACAGTTTTGCCATTTTGCTTGTAATCAAAAGAAACAAGTTCATTTACACCATCGAAATCCCAACCATCATGTGGTGTGGTTTGGAAATGCCATGCAATTTTACCTGTATCAGGGTCAATCGCTAAACGAGATGATGAAAAGTAGTTATCACCCGGGCGTAAATGTGAGTTCCAAGGTGCAGGGTTACCTGTACCGAAGAATAATAAATCTACGTCAGCATCGTACGTACCACCATTCCATGGAGCAGCACCACCTGATTTCCATAAATCTCCTGGCCAGGTTTGTCCAGCTTTGCCGCCAGAGATACCATTTTCCATTTTCTTGCCGTTTTTCCAGATATAACCCATATGGCCTTCAACAGTAGGACGTTCCCATACTATTTTACCATTTTTCGCATCATAGGCTCTTACTTTACCAACAATACCGAATTCACCACCAGCAACACCAGTAATTACTTTACCTTTAACAATAATCGGCGCAGCAGTAATTGAGTAACCTGCTTTATAATCTTCTACTTTCTTTTTCCAAACAACTTTACCAGTATCTTTATGAAGTGCTACTAGTTTAGCGTCTAACGTACCAAAGATAACCAAGTCACCGTATAAAGCAGCACCACGGTTGATTACATCACAACATGGCATGATACCGTCAGGTAATCTCGCATCATATTGCCAAAGCTCATCACCTGTTCTTGCATCAACTGCATAAACGCGTGAATAAGAACCAGTAATATACATAACGCCATCTTTAATCAATGGTTGTGATTCTTGACCACGTTGTTTTTCACCACCTAATGAAAACGACCAAACAGGTCGCATTTCTTTAACCGTATCTGTGTTTATTTTATCTAAAGGACTGTAACGTTGTCCTTTAAGGCCTAAACCGTAAGAAACAACATCATCTGTTGTCATTTGGTCATTTAGAATATCTTTATTAGATACTTTAGCATTTGCCATGCCTGTTAAAGCTAATGAGACTATCATCGATAGTGACAATGCTTTGGTTTTAGTCGTTTTTATCATTGTTTTTTCCCTCATGGAATTGAATCTACAATTTTATTCTGATGCTATTTATAATTTTATATAACTTGCTAAATTTATTTGAATTATACAAGCTAACTTAATCTTAAAATGTTGCTCCATTATTAACTACTGCACAGCAGTAGGAAATTACCTCATCATTTAGGATGAGTTCTTAATCCACCGAATCATATAGGCTTGGTAGTTTATAGATAACATTGTATTGCGCGAAAATTTTCGCCATTCTGCCTGTTCTTACCATATTTTCAACGATATCAGCTACCGCATAACCTAACTGTCTATAATCTGCTTTAACCGCCATACCGATATCCCATTGCTGCCGTCCAATCATAGGAAAAGCATTTTTAGCCAGTGGAAAATCTTGCTGAGAAAGCTTGCCTTGATAATGACTAATCTGACTTGTAAGCCCCATTACTGCATCAACCTTACTTTCGGTCATTGCCTTAATCGCTTCTGGGATAGATGGGAATTGTTTTGCACGATCTCTCATTCGCCCTTGAAAAGCTGAAGTGAGATAAAACTGGGGTATAGAGTCTACTTCAACACCAATATCATGGTATTGAAAAACCGCCATCGTTTCTATTGATTCTATTTTTTTGGAGTTATAAATAACTTTCCAAGATTCAGTATGAAAAGGTGCAAACATATGAACATGCTGATGGACTAGCTCGCCAATGTCATCACGTAATAAAGAATAATCTTTATCGTATGGCACTCTTAACATCAAATCAGCGACTGTTCGGTTAAGGAAGTGTCCTTTCCAAATATTGTTACGCAGATCATCATCAACATTTTCATCTGCTGTCGCCCAACGTAAACGCAGTTTAACACCGAGTTCTTTTGCGATGGCATGAGCTAAATCTACGTCTATTCCCTTTTCTTTACCGTCTTCTAAATAAGAAAAAGGCTGAAAATCATTATAGACAGCAATAACAATTTCATTGCTTTCTATAATATCATCATAAGATCGGGAAAAAGCCGTTGCACAAAGAAGCAGGCAACAGCTAAAAACGAGAAAAAGTAAATGAGGATTACCTTTCCTCATTACTGCTCTGTACTGACTGATTCTAACCAAGTACGGACAGCCCAAAGTGCTTCTTGAGATAAATGTTCAGTCATTTTCGGCATATAAACAGCGCCATTACGTACCGCACCATTTTGTACACGATAGCCATACCACTCATCACCATCGTAGTCTGCTGGTAGCATGCGTAAATCAGGGGCTATGCCTCCAGAAACACCACCTAAACCATGACAACGAGCACAATTTTGGTTATAAGCTGATGCGCCTAGTGCTAATACTTTTTCACGCACATCGCCTGTTAGCTCCCGATAAGGGTTTTCATCTTGCCACTCTTCGTCTATTTGAGGTAATTCAGACGTATCTATTGATTGCGGAGTTACCGCACCATGGCCGAAAACACCATATGAAGTAAAAGATATACAGGCAATCAAGCATTTTTGCTTAAAACTTAACTTAGTCATTATTAAAACCTCTTGGTTTGGTTCTACTTTTAAAATGTATAGCGCTAGTCTAGCGAATTGTTTGTTATTTCCGAACTGTACTTTAGATATGTTAGCCTCATCCTTTAGTATGAGCTTTATAAGTGTCAACCAAAACAAACCAGATAACTATATAAAAAATATATGAATAATAAAAATAATTCAATAAGTATCCTACCTATAATTTAGTTCATTACTACTATATGATAATAACTAATACCACGTTATAACTTCATCTAGCTGAGATTAAAATACCATGCTAATACTAAATTTACATAAAAAACTAATACAAATAAGCTTTTTATTTTTTACCCTTTTATCGAGTTTAGTCACTATTCCCTGTGCTTTTTCAAATCCCTTAACTATTGATATTACTTACCTTAAACTGCACAAACAGCATGCACCTGCTTTATCAAACATTTTAAAAATGGCTTCTGATAGCGGGTTTCAAGGAGCAAAGCTAGCAATAAATGATTCAAATACCACCGGAAAATTTTTACAGCAACACTTTTCCCTAGCGTACTTTGAATTTACCCAGCAGCAAGATTTACTTACGCAGTTAGAGGGCGAATTCAATCGTGGAAAAACTATTTTCATACTCGATGCTGCATTGCCTACCCTGAAGAAAGTTAACTTGTGGGCACAAAATAAAAATATTTTATTGTTTAATATCAGTGAGTTTTCAAACGACTTACGGTCTAACCAATGTTTAAATACCTTTTTACACACCGCGCCAAGCAATGCGATGAAGTCTGATGCTATTGCGCAATGGTTGCTTTATCGACGTTTAAATAAAGTGTTACTCATTCGAGGTGAGAAGCCTGAAGATATTGCCTTAGCTAAATCATTTAAACGTTCAGCTAAACGTTACGGTCTTAAGATAATATCAGAGAAAGTATGGAGTTTTAACACAGATCTAAGACGAACCGCCCAACAAGAAATACCACTTTTCACACAAACGTCGAAAGATTATGACGTGGTCTATGTTGCCGACCAAACAAAAGATTTTGCCGAATACATCCCTTTCAACACATACCTTCCTAGGCCTGTTGTAGGCTCTGCAGGACTGGAAGCGTTATCTTGGCACAAAGTAATAGAGCAATGGGGAGCGGCACAATTACAAACGCGCTTTAATAAATTAACCACCCGCTATATGAATGAAATTGATTTTAACGGTTACCTCGCTGTTCGAACGGTGGCCCAAGCCGTTCATATGACTAAGTCAACAGAGGTAAACGCACTGACGACTTACATTAGTTCATCTGATTTTCAATTAGCGGCTTATAAAGGACGTAAGCTTAGCTTCCGCGCCTGGAATAAACAGTTAAGAATGCCAATTGCATTAGTACAACCACATGGTTTAGTATCTCAATCTCCTCAAGCGGGAATTTTACACCCGACAACTGAATTAGATACATTAGGTTTTGATCAACAAGAGTCTCAATGTAATGCCAATTAGCTATTCGACTACTCAGTTTAAAACTATCAATATTAAAAGGTACATTATGAAAATTAAATTTTTACTTGGTTTGTTTTTTCTTAGCCCGTTTTTCTTTGTAACAGCCAACGAATTTGCCTATGTTACCAACGAGAAAGACGATAACATTTCAGTAATCGATTTAGAAAAAAAACAAGTAATTAAAGAAATTTCTGTCGGTCAAAGGCCAAGAGGTATTATTTTTAATCATGACCAATCACTCGCTTACATTTGCGCCAGCGACTCTGATCGTATTCAAATACTTGATTTAAATACCGAAGAAATTGTTGGTGAATTACCTTCAGGTGAAGACCCTGAAACCATCGCGCTTCACCCTAACGGTAAAATTATTTACACATCCAATGAAGATGATGCCATTTTAACCGTAATAGACATTGCCACCAGTGAAGTTATTGCTCAAATTGATGTTGGAGTTGAACCCGAAGGACTTGCTGTAAGCCCTGATGGCAACCTTGTGGTAGTTACTTCAGAAACAACCAATATGGTGCACTGGATAAATACTAAAACCAATGAAATTATTGCCAATACGTTAGTTGGCGCACGTCCGAGATCTGCGCAGTTTACCGAAGATAACAAGCTATTATGGGTAAGCTCTGAAATTGGTGGTGAAGTCGTTGTTATTAACGTTGCCAGTAAAAAAATCATCAAAGAATTTACCTTTAAAATTCGTGGTATTCATAAAGACAGAGTTCAACCTGTTGGCATAGAATTAAGTCACGATGGCGTTTATGCTTTTGTTGCCTTAGGGCCAGCAAACCACGTTGCCGTAATTAATAGAAAAAGCATGGAGATTGAAAAATATTTATTAGTAGGTCGTCGAGTTTGGCAATTAGCGTTAAACGAAGATCAAAGCCAATTACTGACTACCAATGGTATTAGTGGAGACGTTTCTGTTATCGATGTTAACAAGATGAAGGTAACTAAATCAATAAAAGTAGGTCGCTACCCTTGGGGTGTAGCCATCAAGCACAGCAATAAGTAAGTGAGATAATAATATTATGGGTATAGTGACTAACAATTTATCTTTCGCTTACGGCAAAAAAAAAGCGCTCAATGACGTAAATTTAAACTTAACAAGTGGATTTAACGTGCTATTAGGCCCAAATGGTGCGGGCAAAAGCACCTTGTTCTCATTATTAACGGGACTGACACAAACAGCTAATGGCACAATTCATATTAACGAAACTGATTTAATTGAGAATAAATCAAAAATAATGTCTGAAATGGGCGTTGTGTTTCAACAAAGCACTTTAGATTTAGATTTATCAGTAAAACAAAATCTTCTCTATTATGCATCTTTACACGGGATAGCACCTAAAAAAGCACTAGAAAACATAGACATTATTTTAGCCCAGTTAAGTTTAACTGAACGCTTACACGATAAAGTAAGAACGTTAAATGGTGGTCATAGGCGACGAGTAGAAATTGCCCGCGCTCTTATTCATCAACCCAAAGTGTTATTACTTGATGAAGCAACCGTAGGCCTTGATGTAGAAAGCCGATTATTAATTATTTCCTATGTTCGTAACTTGTGCCTAGAACGTGGAATTTGTGTATTGTGGACAACCCATTTAATGGACGAAGTTGAACCAAGCGATCACCTTATTATTATTAACAAAGGTGAAATTCAAGCGCATGAACAAAGCAGTACATTGTGTGAACAACACAACGTAGATGACATTTACCAATTGTATTTTGCTTTAACCCGCAATACGGAGGCAGTATGAACTTAAACCAGTATTTATATTGCTGCGTAGGTATTGTTAAACGCGAAGTTTTTCGCTTCTTCCAACAACGTTCGCGTTTATTTAGTGCGTTAGTTAGACCACTATTATGGTTAATTGTGTTTGCCGCAGGTTTTAGGGCTGCGTTAGGTGTTTCTATTATGGAGCCCTACGGTACCTATATAACCTACCAAGAATATATCATTCCCGGCCTATGCTGCATGATTGTTTTATTCAATGGCATGCAAAGTTCGCTTTCCATGGTGTATGACAGAGAAATGGGCAGTATGAAAGTCTTGTTAATGAGCCCTTTCCCCATGTCTTTCTTATTGTGTTGTAAACTGATTGCCATTGCTTTTTTATCCTTAATGCAAGTATATGTTTTTTTACTTTGTGCGCAATTAGTTGATGTTGACATTGCTCTTTTAGGTTATTTAACTGCAGCACCTGCTGTTTTTCTTATCGCTTTTTTCCTTGGTGCTTTAGGTTTACTGTTATCAAGCTTAATCAAGCAATTAGAAAATTTTGCCGGGGTAATGAACTTTGTTATTTTTCCAATGTTCTTCCTTTCTAGTGCGTTATACCCCTTGTGGAAAATGCAAGAAGCGAGTGTTTGGATCTATTGGCTTTGTCAGTACAATCCCTTTACTTACTGTGTTGAATTATTGCGATTTGCACTCTTTGGGCAACTTGACTTAACTTCTTTTACCATAGTATTAAGCACCACGGTCATAACAGCGATATTGGCATTGATTAGCTTTAGCCCTAAGTTTAGTCAAAAAAGATAAGTAACAAGTAGTAGGTACAAAGCCATGTTATCACTCTACCCTGACATTGAGCCTTTTAAACATTATCACTTAACCGTAACTAATGATGGTTCAGTTGTGGAACATCAAATTTATGTAGAGCAATGCGGGAATCCATCAGGTATTCCTGTAGTGTTCTTGCATGGTGGTCCTGGCTCAGGGTGCAGGCCATCACACCGCTGTTTTTTTAATCCTAAGCTCTATCATATTATTTTATTTGATCAGCGGGGCTGTGGTCGTTCTCGACCACTTGGCGCTTTAGCAGAAAATACAACCACAGATATAATTCAAGATATGGAAGCAATAAGGCAACATATCAACATAAAGCAATGGCTTGTGTTTGGCGGTTCTTGGGGAGCTACATTAGCTTTACATTACGCCAAGCACTTTGTTGAACACGTATCTGGCTTAATATTACGAGGAATATTTTTAGGGCGTTCACAAGATATAGATTGGGCTTATAGTAACAATGGGGCTGCTAAAATATTTCCAGATGCTTGGAAGGTATTAGTAGAAGACTTACCGCTTCCACAACAAACCCATCCTCTGCCCATATTATATCAACAACTGACTAGTGATGACCCTGAGGTATATCTCAAAACCTTTAATAAAATTCAATACTGGGAAGGCAGTCTTATCTATTGGCAAACCCCCTTAAATTTTGAAGATAGTTTTAAAGATAATTTGGTAAAAGAAGATGAAAAAGCCGCCGCCATTATTCAATTGTATTATTCAATCAATGAATGTTTTTTTGTAAAAGAGCCAATACTTAAACACCTAGAGACTATTCAACACATACCAACTAAAATTATTCATGGTCGCTTTGATATGGTGTGTCCACTTGAACAAGCATGGCAATTAAAAAATCAATTGCCTGAAGCTGAATTATCGATAATTGAAATGGCAGGACATGTAGCAAATGAACCTAAAATGATTGATGCTTTAGTCAGGGCAACAAACGAATTTGCAAACCATAAATAGGCCAATTCAATGTTATTTTCTTTGCTACAGTGGTAATTTTAATAGGTAGAGTCAATGCACTCAACGAATGTAATTAAGCTAAGGAGGTCGTGATTTGAATTCACAAGAAGTTATCGAAAGTTTAGACAATTGGTTATCATCATTCTCTGAGGATACTACCGTAAATATTTGTAATTTGTATGATGAGAAAGCATTTTTATGGGGAACTTTGTCGCCATTAAAGCTAGACAATCGAAGCCTTATAAAAGATTACTTTGAACAAATTTTTAAGCATAAAAATCGCAATGCTGAGTGTAATCACTCAAGAATTCGTCTTTTTGGCGATATAGCAATATGTAATGGGCAGTATACGTTTAGCTGGCTTAATGAAGGTATGAAAATAACGACCGTCGCTAGGTTTACTTTTGTATACAAAAAGAAAAACGGTCGTTGCTTTATCATTGACCATCATTCATCATTTTTTCCAACAACTTCATAAATTATTTCAATGAAAAGAGTTTAACGTGCAGATCGAGTATCTATTAGGCTTTATCTCTTTAGTGACTTCACTCATTGCTGGCGTAATTGGTTTTGGAGGAGGAATGCTCTTAATAGCAATACTCCCACTTTTTTTAAATCCCACTTTGATCATTCCCATTCATGGTATTACACAATTAGCCAGCAATTCATCTCGGATGCTATTTTCCTTAAAAGATGTTCAATGGGAATTATTGCCAAAGTTTCTCGTTGGCTCATTAATAGGGATCGGATTATTTGGTTTTGTGTTATCCAATGTATCAACGGATTATGTCCCCATATTCATTGGGGTGTATATTATCCTCAACTTATGGAGTAGTCGCTTCTCAGTTTTCATTAAAAAATACGAAAATTATTATCTTATCGGTGTACTTCAAACAGGCTTGGGTTTACTGGTTGGTGCCACTGGTCCTCTGTCACTGACAGTGTTAACAAAAGAATTAAATTCAAAAGATGAAATAATTGCCACTAGCTCAATGTTTATGACTATTAGTCACTTAGCAAAAGTGCCTGTTTTTATGATTCTTGGAGTATCATTTTCAGAACATTTGCATTTGTTATTATTGATGGTTTTAGGCTCTGTGATAGGGTCTTTTATCGGCACTAAGTTGAGGATAGCGTCAAATAATGAGAAGCTAATCTTACTGATTAAAATTTTATTAAGCCTAATGGCTATTAAAATGTTGGTAACTGCAATTGTGCTTTAAATTTTAGGGCTCAAAAATGTGCACTTGAGCAAAACTTACTATGTGTAAACCTGTAATATTATGGTTAAATAAGTGTATTATAGCTATATGAACTTATGAGTGGAAATGAGTATTAATAAACAAACGTTATCTGATCGTCATCCACAGGATGTAGACAAAATTGATCCTAGCCTTTGCCCACTATGTAATGAAAGTAATCATTGTGGGAATGTATCCCCTTGTAATTCAAGCCAAGATTGCTGGTGCGTTGATAAAACAATCCAGTTTTCAGAAGCGCTATTAAACACACTACCATCCCCCGCTAAAAATAAAGCATGTATATGCAAAGCTTGTGCGTTGAAACATACTCGAAGTAATTGACATACAAGCACTTAGCGTATATCAAACCTCCCTTTTTTATAGTTCATTATTGATTCATGCCTGCGCCCTATCTTTTTCCACCTAAAGTAGGATGTTTTATTCGATAGAAATTAAATATAGTAAATAGGTACTTAAAAAAGCTAAGCAATAAATTAAATCAGTATTATCAACCAATGAGGAATATGTTATGTGGATTAAGCCAAACTTTGAAGAAATGCGTTTAGGATTTGAAGTAACTTTGTACATCAGTAATCGTTAATTTTTTTTAAAATCATTAAGAATATATTAATAAGAATAAATTACCTCAGTGATAACGTATGTTAAATACACTGAGGTAATTATATCAATCAAATTAAGTGATCTTTTTACGTAGTATAATTTGACAATTACATCGTTGCTTTCAATTCCAATAGTCAGCTATTGCTCATTCAAGCGTTTTGTTCTTGAACATTTATCATCATTAAAATTTGCACCAGTAATTTAATTGGTATAAATTATCACTCGTTAATTTCTTACTTCCCCTTTGTCTTGATCTCGAGGCACATATGAAAATTTTAGTTCTAGGCTCGGCTGCTGGTGGTGGATTTCCTCAATGGAATTGTCACTGTGCAAACTGTAAAGGCTTACGTGACGGTACAATAAAAGCAACAGCACGTACTCAATCATCTATTGCTGTTAGCCCAAATGGAAAAGATTGGGTATTGATCAATGCTTCTCCCGATATTCGTGAACAAATAAACCAATCGCCACAACTTTGGCCTGAGCAAGGTAGTCGTGGCACCAACATTCGCGCAGCAATTTTAACTGACAGCCAAATAGATCATACCACTGGGCTAATAACCCTACGTGAAGGGCTACCACTTGATGTGTACTGTAGTGATGTTGTCTATGAAGACTTAACAAGTGCTTACCCATTGTTTCCTATGTTAAAGCATTGGCATGGCGGTCTTAATTTTACCAACATTGATACCGAGCAACGACCACCATTTAGTGTGAGTGGCGTTGAAGATATTGAATTTGTTCCTGTCATTATTGAGTCTAATGCGCCTCCTTATTCTCGTTATCGCGATAAAGTAGTCGATGGAAATAATATCGGTTTAAAAATTATTGATAAAACTACAGGTAAGTATTTGTTTTATTTACCGGGCATTGTCGAAAGTACTCCGCAAGTTGAGGAGATATTATCCGAAGCAAGCTGTGTACTTATTGATGGCACTTTATGGCTAGATGATGAAATGATTGCCCAAGGTGTTGGTTCTAAATTAGGCTCAGAGATGGGTCATATGCCGGTCAATGGTGAATTCGGTACCGTCGCATTATTAAACAAATTTACGATAGATCGAAAAATCCTTATACACATTAATAACACTAACCCCATTTTAAATGAAGAATCTCCGCAACATCAATTTGTTTTAGACAATGGCGTTGAAATTGCCACCGATGGCATGGAAATCACGATTTAACAACATTTTATAGGATCCATTTTATGCAACCTTGGACCAGAGAGCAGTTTGAAAAAAAGCTTAGAGACAAAGGCCAACTCTACCATATTCACCACCCTTTCCATATTGCGATGCATAACGGTGACTGTACTGAAGAAGAGATTAGGGGTTGGGTTGCTAATCGTTTTTATTATCAAGTAAATATCCCGATTAAAGATGCGGCGATTATGGCTAATTGTCGCGATATGGAAACCAGACGTTTGTGGATACAGCGTATCCTAGATCATGATGGAAATGCGGGTGAGGAAACATTAGGTGGAATCGAAGCTTGGTTACGTTTAGGCGAAGCGGTTGGTTTAGATAGACAAGACTTATTAGATGAAAAATTTGTGCTTCCAGGTGTTCGTTTTGCTGTCGATGCTTATGTTAACTTTGCGCGTAAAGCTAACTGGCAACAAGCAGCCTGTTCATCATTAACTGAAATGTTTGCACCTGAAATACATCAAAGCCGTCTTGATAGTTGGCCACAAAATTATAAGTGGATAAAACCAGAAGGATTAGGTTACTTTCAAATGCGTTTATCGCAAGCACGTCGTGATGTAAATCATGGTTTGCAAATCACCTTAGATCACTTCACTACCCGTGAAGCACAAGAAGATGCCTTAAATATTTTACAATTTAAACTGGATATTCTGTGGAGCATGTTAGACTCAATGACTTTAGCTTATCAGCAAGGTAGAGCCCCATATCAAGCGATACTTGGTCAAGAGGCTGTTACCAATCCTATTTATCACAAAGGTATCTTTAAGTGAGCACACCAACAGTAATCCCCACAATGACACCATCACTTAACCCGATGTTCCGCTTTCAATGGGAAAAAGCGCAAAACTGCTTTGTATTATTATTTCCCGAAGGCATGGTTAAACTGAACGGTGGGGCTGGCGAAATTATGCAGCTTATTGACGGTCAAAAAAACGTGCAACAAATTACTGAAGCACTGAACGGTAAATTCCCCGACGCTGGAGACTTATCCAGTGATGTAAATGAGTTTATCACTACAGCTATCGAAAAAAAGTGGCTTTATCATGACTAATGAAACTGTAACAGATATATCAACACAAGATTCAACTGCCATTTCCGCTGGCATAGTTGGCCCACCACTTTGGCTACTCGCAGAGCTAACGTATGATTGTCCGTTACATTGCCCATATTGTTCGAACCCCACAGAATTAACCGAAACAAAAAATGAGTTAAATACTGAGCAATGGTTCAAAGTATTTAGCGAAGCTAGAGACATGGGAGCTGTACAGCTTGGTTTTTCTGGTGGAGAGCCCTTATTACGTAAAGATCTGGAAGAGTTAGTTAAACATGCCAGAGGGTTAGGTTTTTATACTAATTTAATTACCTCTGGGATTGGTTTAACAGAAAAACGTATTGCTAAGCTAAAAGAAGCCGGATTAGATCATATTCAAATAAGCTTTCAAGGGGCTGATCCTGAGTTAAATGATGCTATTGCTGGTCGAGGTAATGCCTACCAACAAAAATTTGATATGGCTAAATCGGTTAAAGCGCAGGGTTATCCTATGGTGCTTAACTTTGTTTTATCCAAACAAAATCTTGAACAAATTGAAGACATTATGCGTCTTAGTTGTGAATTAAAAGCTGATTACGTCGAGTTAGCAACCGCGCAATATTACGGTTGGGCCTATCAAAACCGTGATCATTTATTACCTTCACGAGAACAGCTAATTGAAGCTGAAAAAATTGTTAATGACTTTAGAGATCAACAACAAGGTGAAGGGCCACATTTTATTTTTGTAACTCCAGACTACTTTGAAACTCGCCCTAAAGCTTGTATGAATGGTTGGGGAACCACTTTTTTAACAATAACGCCAGATGGAGCAGCCTTACCCTGCCATAGCGCAAAAATGTTGCCGCTGACTTTTCCAAATGTTAAAGACAAATCGATTCCTGATATTTGGCAACAAGACTTTTCTTTCGAATACTTTCGTGGTGATGATTGGATGCCGCAACCTTGTAAAGGCTGTGACGAAAAAGAAAAAGATTTTGGCGGTTGTCGTTGTCAGGCGTTTATGATGACTGGTGATATGCATAAAACGGATCCCGTTTGCAGTAAGTCTGAAGATCACCATTTAATTCAACAGGCAATTGACAGTGCGACTAACCCGTCAAAGCCAATAGTGCCACGTGTTAACCAGAAAGCTAACAAGCACGCTAAAGACACTACGTTAAACATTGCACGAATAAAAGTATAACCTTGGCTTCACTATTGACAGAAGATATTTTACGCCATAGAAATGGCTTGAAACATATTAACATTGTCGATAGTGAAGGTTTTAGCGCATTGTTTGTGGTAAATACGCCCATTTTTGATAATAGCGGTGTTGCTCATGCTGTTGAACATATGGTTTTTCGACGTAGTACCGCTTTTCCAAAACCAGAAACATTATTCCAACTCACCTCACTAACCGATGCAAAAATTAATGCATCAACATTTGCTGAAACAACCTATTTTCATTGCCAAAGCCAATGTTGCCATACTTTTTTACTGGCAATAAATTATTTACTTCATGGGTTATTTACCCCTATTGTCGATGCTGACGATTTACGCTGTGAAATTCATGATGATGGTGATAAAGGTGTTATTTATCGAGAATTACTCGGCTCAGAACAAATAAATGCTAACAGTACCGAGGCAAACGATAAAAATGAGTTTTGTTATGGTGGACTTAGCGCATCAATCGGTGAATTATCGATAAACGATTTAAAAAGCTTTCATCACCGTTTTTATCACGCAAATAATATCACTTTAGTTACCGCTAATGCTGATATTGAGCAAATAGCTAACTTAGTTTCATTATTGCCTAAGCCTGAAAAACAAGCTGAACACGAAAAATTTTCGTTAGATAAACATCACAAGAAGATAGAGAGCAATAAAGAAAGCGAACAAGATCAAAAAAAATACTCTCACACAATAAACAAGCTAATTACCCTTTATCAGTTGTGGTCTGAAGATCCTTTCTATCAACAACTTGAGCATTACAAAGAAATTAAAAGCACTGATAAAACATTAATAACCAATACAGATAGGTTATCAGAGCCTTTTTCAAGTGACTTAATATTCCCCTTAGCCACATTATCTAATAAGCTATTAAAACAAACGGTTAACAATACTAAAATTAGTCCATCTGTATTACCCAATTTATTTAGCAGGCTTTTTCAACAAACAATAAAGTTTTTGGATAAGAATAAAGTTACTCCTCTAATAAATCAGGCTTATTCATGCGATCAGCAAAATGCCTTATGGATTGTAGGTATTGGTGCTAACGATCAAGCACTGGCGACTATTACTAGTTATATTATTAGCGCATATCCCAAATT